>JAILID010000019.1 GCA_024695465.1 Lachnospiraceae bacterium
TACCTTATCTTTAGGGTTGTAGGTAATTCGATACAGCCAATCCTCTTCCTTATCGGCAGGTTCCAAAGGCGCTTCTTCTATCTGTAATGATGACAGCGAGGCAAGATCCTTCATATTCCAAACGTAAACCTTGGCTCCGTCTGATGATTCCATCAAAGCAACTGAGCTTTCCTGTATTCTTTCGAATATGGATTTCTCTTTTTCTTTTGATGCAGAACAAGCAGTTAAGGCCATAATCACTATTACAGTAATCAAAATCGTTATTGCTTTCTTCATCGCTTTTCTTCTCCACAAATATCGATTTAGCAACTTCTCGACAAGTTGCAATTTAGCTATCTATTTATATCATCTACGAAAAATTGTTCCCCAGTGTAATACGTTATCATCACGGCTCGATTGGCAAACTTGAAGGGGTTTGGGGCTTCCCCAACAAGCTGCATGCGCCGAAATTTCAATTTGTACGGCGTCATGCATTGCTTGCCACTATTGACATAATCAATCGCACCCTCAGGAAAGGGGGCACAATCTTTCATTGGTTTTGTTATAGCTTGTATCTGCGATAAATGTAAATCAAATATTATTTTACTGCTTCATTTTCTAATTTTTCATATGCTTCCTGCAATTCCTCTATCTTACGTTTCAGGCGAGCCTTCTGAAGTCCTCTCTCTGTCTTATCAATGATACCTTTGGGAAAATTCCACTCCCAGTCAAGATATGCTTTAAGGATATTGTTTCTCTCCTCTTCAGATGCAGCAGATCCTAATTCTGCCTGAGATGCAGCACTTATTTTTTGCCACTCTTCCATATATTTATACAACTCCTCGGTAAATTCAACACTAAGACACATCCTGGAAGTTTTACCTTCTGGCCCCTCTTCTATTTTCATGTTAAAAACATGTTCTAATTCAAACATGGCATACATAGCACCTATGTAACTTGTCGTATTAGGATCTACCAGTGCGAGCGGACTTACCCCCAGTGCGGCCGCAATTTTCTCAAGCATATCTCTTTTGGGCTTTCTGGCGCCATTTTCATACTTCTGAATCCGGTCAGCGGATAAATCGACCCTGGCACCTAACTCGGCCTGAGAAAGCCCCTTAGCAACCCGTATACGGCGTATTCTAGCGCCTACACGAGATGCCGCTGTCGCTTCGTTAAAATCCAAAGGATCCGCACCGAAAAGATTCCTCACTATAGCCATTGTAGTTGTTCCTTTCATATCAATTTTACAATTGTCATTCTGCGATAGATTGATTGTATCACGTTGGAAGCAAAAAGTACATAAAAGGACAGCAAAAGAACAATTTTCCGCAAAAACCACAATTTTGTGCTTGCAAAACACATTTTGCGTGCTATAATGAAGCACATAATAGTACTTACAAAGAACATAGCAATAGGAGATAAGACATGGAAAACTTACTGGAAAATTATCCACTCTTCCTCAGCACTAACGATGTAGCAACAATCCTCGGTGTAACCCCCCGGACCGTAAGACATCTTGTAAATACCGGAAAGATTTACAGCTTGAGGATTGGAAATCTCATCAGGATTCCCAAAGATTCCCTGATCAGTTATTTATACGAAAATAAAAGGAGGACCTGATATGGACTACAAAGAAATCTTGAAAGACTACCCTGATATTCTGCTTCCGGAGGATATCCAGAAAATCCTGCAGACCGGGCGAAACACGGTGTACAAATACCTGGCGGACGGTACAATCCGTTCCTTGAAGATTGGCGGGAAATATCGCATCCCGAAACTGTACCTACTGGAGTTCATCTACCCGGACATGAAAATACAGGAGGTCGGATAAATGTCAAGACCGAAAAAAGATGGCCGAAAGGCGACAGGCATCCAGCGAAAAAAAGGATACCTTTATATTGTGATCACACAGCCGGTCATCAAGGACGGGTTGAAAGTGACCAAAAGCAAATGGATCTCCACCAGTCTTCAAGACACCCCTGAAAATGTAAAGAAGGCGGTTGATATGAGAGCTCGGTTATTGGTCACCAGAAATATTTCCCCGATTGACCGCAGCATAACCATCGGAGACTATCTGGATCTTTACCTCCAGAAAAAAAGCGCGAAATAGCGGACACGACCTACTCTGCCTACTTCTACAAGATAAAACGGATAAAAGACGCCCTCGGGCTTTTCAAGGTCAAAGAAATCACCGTCCGCACAGTCGAGACATTCCTGGATTCGTTGTTTGAAGTCCATCACGCTTCACCCAGGACCGTCAAAGACATCAAGGTTATCTTCGGGGCCGTCATGGAACAGGCGCAGAAAGAAGGACTCATCGCTTACAACCCTGTCAAGGAAGCTGTCATCAACAAGACGCTGGCGGCCAGGTACGCAGGCGACAAGAATACAGATGACGAGTTTTTCAGCTACGAGGAAGCGCAGAGGTTCCTTGACGGCGCAAAAGACCATGAACTCTATGAGCTTTTCTATCTGACGCTGTTCTTCGGGCTGCGCCGAGAAGAGGTACTGGGGCTCAGATGGTCCGCTGTGAGCTTTAAGGATAAGACCATGCGCATCAACCATACCGTTACAAAGGGTACGACCATCACAAGGGCAAACACGACCAAAACTGCGTCCAGCGAGCGTGTATATCCGTTGACTGACGAACAGGTCAGTATGTTCAGGAGACTCCGGGAGAAAGAGCTTGCAAATCGCAAACTCTGCGGGAATGGATATTTTGACAGCGACTATATCTTCAAACACGCCGATGGCTCTCTGTACTACCCCGATTACCCGACCAAGGCTTTCGGGAAACTGATCAAAAAGATACCGGATCTCCCGCAGGAAATAACCTTTCACGGCCTCCGGAGTTCCTGCGTGTCAATACTGGTCCACCAGGGCAAGGACATAAAGAGTATCCAGGACTGGGTCGGTCATGCAGATGTCGATACCACTCTCAGGATATACGCCAAGGTCAAGGATAAAGAAGCAAAACGAGATGTCTCAGATACAATGACCGGTGTCATCCGAATCAAAGATTACAGCAGGTAACTATTCAACTATCATGGAAGTCTTTTGTGGACTGTCATGGGTTAATATGATAATAAACAGGAAATGTTAGAAAAATGTTAGAACTCAGAAAAAAAATAAAGGGCTTCGGTCTCCCGAAACCCTTATATTTATTGAGTCGATGCGACAGGATTTGAACGTCAAAATGTCCACTGGACATTTTGACCCTCTGCGTCCTCGATGTTCGGTCCTACAGGGGCTCAGCGTTTAACTCTATTAGATCGACTAAAAAAAGGACACCTGACGGTGTCCTCTTTTTAGTCGATGCGACAGGATTTGAACGTCAGAACGTCCACTGGACGTTCTGACCCTCTGCGTCCTCGATGTTCGGTCCTACAGGGGCTCAGCGTTTAATTCTATTGGATCGACTAAAAAGAGGACACCTTGCGGTGTCCTCTTTTTAGTCGATGCGACAGGATTTGAACCTGCGACCTCTGCGTCCCGAACGCAGCGCTCTACCAAACTGAGCCACGCATCGTTTGCTGTTCCTGTATGTCCGACAGCAATAATGATTATACTCACCCGCCCGGCTTTTGTCAAGGCCTTTTTGAAACTCCTGATTATTTTTTTGGAGCGCGAAACGCAGAAGAACCCCAGAATCCGGCAGGAAAAAAGAAAGACCCGAACCGCCCATTACAGGCAATCCGGACCCCTCCCTCGAGCGCGAGACGGGGATCGAACCCGCGACCCCCACCTTGGCAAGGTGGTGCTCCACCGCTGAGCCACTCGCGCATTGCGTCTTTGTTAAGACGAATGATATCTTAACCGAAAACCGCCGTTCTGTCAAGCCTCAATATTGTATTTATTTTCATACAAAGCAGGCTGCCCCAGGAATCCCTTCCGGAAAATCAGAGCAGCATCCCCAGATCCTCCGGTGTGGTAATCTTGCTGTTGCCGTAAGACCCCATAACCAGCTTGACCCTGGCGAGCCTGGAGCGCTCCAGGACCATGGCGTCATCGGTGATGCCGCTCATATTCCCCTCCCGGACGATCTCATAAGCCGAGCGGATCAGCGGATAGGAGAAGGCCTGGGGGGTCTGTATGTTCCACACCAGCCTCCGGTCCGGAGTGCTTGCCGCAAAGCCTTCTTCGTCGACGATCTTTACGGTATCCTTGGACGGAACGCCGGCCGCCGCCGCGCCGTATTTCTGTACCGCTTCCGTGACCCGCTCCAGGATCTCTTCCGTGACAAACGGGCGGGCTCCGTCGTGGATCAGGACATAATCCGCATCCGGGCAGGCCAGCAGCCCCGCGTATACGGAATCATAGCGCTCCTTCCCGCCGGTCAGTACTTTTGTCACCTTCTGAAAACCGTTTTTGGCCACAACTTCCTTCCGGCAGAAGTCGACCCAGTCTTCTCCTGTTACCAAAAGGATCTCGTCGATGCAGGGACTCTTCTCAAAGACCTCAAGAGTCCTCTCAATAACCATCACGCTCTCCCGGCCTCCGTCTCCGGAAGCCGGTAAATGAAGGAACTGCTTGGGCGTATCGCTTCCCATTCTCTTCCCCCGGCCGGCCGCCAGCACAATCGCCGCTGTTCTTTTCCCTCCCGGAATATACATCGTATTATCATTCATCTCATTCTTCCTCATCGAATCGAAGGACCGCTTCCTGTCCGTCTCTTGCCGCAAGCGCTTCCGGGAAAATCTTCCGCATCTCCCCCATATAGGTTTCCGGATGGATCAGGGAGGGGCTGTAATGGGTAAACCAGAGCGTTTTCGGCCGGGCCTTTTTCGCGAGCTCCGCCCCTTCCCGCATGGTCATATGCCGGTTCTCCCGGGCCTTGGCCTCCATGCCGGCCTCCCCGTACATGCCCTCGCAGATGAACAGATCCGCCTCCCGGGCCTGCTCCGCGATAGCGGGCACAGGCCTTGTGTCCGTCGTATAGACCACCTTAAGTCCCCGCCTTTCCTGCCCCAGCACCATATCCGGAGTCAGGACTCTCTCTCCCCACTCAACGGTCAGGCCCTTCTGGAGAAGGCTCCAGAACTGCAATGGGATCCCTTCCTCTTTCGCCCTGACCGGGTCGAAACGCCCGATCCTGGGAATTTCCAGCTTATAGCCGTAGCAGGTTACCGTGTGGTTCACCCGAAACGCGGTGATCCGCATGCCGTTTAAGGCAAAGGTCTGTTCGTTTCCTTCAATCTCCGCGCAGCGGGTCTCAAAAGGAAGCTCAGGCGCCAGGGTCCTGACCGCGCCGATGACCCGGGGCAGGCCCCTGGGGCCGATGATCGTCAGCGGATCCGTTTTCCCTGCATTTCCCATGGTGAGAAGAAAACCGGGAAGCCCCGCAATGTGATCCGCATGAAAATGCGTCAGGAAAATCGCCTCGATCGGTTTGAAGGACCAGCCCTTCTTTCTGAGGGCGATCTGCGTCCCCTCCCCGCAGTCGATAAGAACGGAGGCCCCGTTATAGCGCGCCATCATGGCGGTCACATGCCGATGCGGAAGCGGCATCATTCCGCCGGTGCCGAGAAGACTGATTTCAAGCATGCCGTTTTTCCCCTTTCATCGGTTATCCAGCGTCATCAGAACCGCGTTTTCTATCGGCTCCGTGTAGTAATTTTTCCGAATCCCGTCTTCCGTGAAGCCAAGCTTCCGGTAAAGGTTCCGGGCCGGGATATTTCCCTCTCTCACTTCGAGGTGGATAACCGTCACTCCGCGAAGAAGGACCCGGCTCTTCATTTCCCTGATCAGCCGGCTGGCAATCCCCTGCCGGCGGGCTGAAGGACGGACGGTAATCATCAGAATATCCGATTCATAAGGCACCATAAGGAGCCCGGCGTAACCCAGAAGATGCGGCGTATCATAGTAACCTTCCGGCGCCTCTCCCTCCTCCGGGACCTCGTCGAGCTCATCGGCGGCAAGAAAGAGCGTATCGTTTCTGAGCAGATAGCTGAGAAGGCCGTTGGCGTCCCAGGGGGTCTTCGAATAGAGGCGTTCCATCTCCGCTATTTCCGCAATATCGTCGAAATTCATTTCCCGGATCGTCATCTCTCTCCTTTCCGCCCGCTGGCAATACAGGTCCGTCCGATTTACGTCTCCCGGCCCGCCGTATCCAGACGGCCTTTCGCCGGCCGCGGCATGGCCGCTTTATATCATAACACATATTCCGGAACAACGCGAAGGGTCTTTTCTCATTCTTCCTGCACAAAGCAGCCCGCCTCGTCGGAAAGCAGGACCGCGCTGCCGCTCGTCGCGTCCATGGTCATTTTGACGGCCCGATCCGCCAGCGCGGATGCAAGAGAAAGCGTCAGGATCACATCCTGTCCGTACTCGGCTTCGGCCTGTCCCATCCCTTCCCGGGCGTAGAGATAGGCCAGCTTTCCCGCGTCGCTGTAGGAGACCTTAAGACGGATCTTCCGCCCGCATATAACCGTCGCGATCTTCGCGTTTTCGATCGCGGCCTTAACCGCCCCGCTGTAGGCCCGGACAAGTCCGCCGGTCCCCAGCAGGGTTCCGCCGAAATAGCGGGTCACGACAACGGCCGTCTTATGAAGCCCCTCCCCGCCAAGCACCTCCAGCATGGGTTTTCCGGCCGTTCCGCCCGGTTCGCCGTCGTCATTGCCTCTTCGAAGCTCATCCGGCGTTCCGGGTTCCCCCACGACCGCGGCGAAGCAATGGTGCCGGGCGTCATAATAGCGTTTGCGGATCCGGAGGAGCCTTTCCTCCGCCTCGGCCAGGCTCTCCGCCGGGAAGACCTCGCCGATAAACCTTGATTTTTTTTCGATGATTTCTCCCTGTCCCGGCACAAGGATCGTTCTATAACTTTCTACCATAAGCTCTATTGTACCTTAAACCTTTAAGAGTTGCAATTTTTTTTACATCCTATTATAATAGGGGCATGAATTATTCAAGCAAAAATATAAAACGAACCTTAAATGAATATCTGGAAGATTCTCCAAATGTCTGGCACCGGCTGGAAGCTTCTTCGCTTCATGCCTTTCTTTTTCTCATCCTGGCTGCCATCGTTCTTGTATGCGCTCTTGCCGTCGGGGTCGTGGAGGGGATCCTCGACGGAACGCCGGATGTATCTACCGTCAACATCGCGCCGAGCGGCTACGCCACCTTTATCTACGATTCCGATGGCAACCAGCTCCAGAAGCTTGTCGCGTCCAGCGCGAACCGCATCTCCGTCTCCCTGGACAAGGTGCCGGATTACCTGCAGAAGGCGGTCATAGCCGTTGAGGACGAGCGCTTCTACGACCACAACGGGATCGATCCCAGAGGAATCATACGGGCGGCTTTCGTCGGCGTCTCGCACGGTTTTCATTTTTCAGAAGGAGCCAGCACCATCACCCAGCAGCTTCTGAAAAACAACGTCTTCGTGGACTGGACCAACGAGAACACGATGACCGAGCGGGTCAAGCGGAAGCTGCAGGAACAGACCCTGGCCCTGGCGCTTGAAAAAAGGCTGGTGAAGGAGACCGGCTCCAAGGAGGCCGCTAAGGATCTGATCCTGGAAAACTACCTCAATACGATCAACCTCGGAGCGGGAACCTACGGCGTCCAGGCCGCCGCCCAGAAGTATTTCCACAAGGACGTGTGGTACCTGACCCTCTCGGAGGCGGCGGTTATCGCCGGCATAACCCAGAACCCCAGCGCCAACAATCCGATCCGGCATCCGGAGAAGAACGCGAAGCGCCGGCTCACCATCCTGAAGAAGATGGTGGATCAGGGCTATATCACGGAGGATCAGAAAAATGAAGCCCTCGCCGACGATGTCTATCAGCGCATCGCGGACATACAGGAAGAGGAGACCCTGAGCAGCACCGTCTACTCCTATTTCGTGGACGCCCTGACGAGGCAGGTAACTGCCGATCTCATGGAACAGCTGAACCTCACCGAACTGCAGGCTTCGAGAATGCTCTATTCCGGCGGCCTCCGCATCTACACGACCCAGGACAAGGATATCCAGGCGATCATGGATGAAGAGTACGCCAACGAGGAAAATTTCCCGGACGGCACCGAATACACGCTGGACTGGGCCCTTACCGTCCAGAACAGCGAAGGGGATCTGATCAATTACAGCCGCGAGATGCTCCGTTCTTATTACCGCCAGTACATGGACCCGACCTTCGACCTTCTCTTCTCTTCAGAAGAGGAAGCCCTTTCCTTCATCGCGGACTACAAGATGAACATGGTCCACGAGGATAAGGGCGACAAGATCATCGCGGAGCGCTATACCGTGACGCCCCAGCCCCAGTCCTCCATGGTCATACTGGACCAGAAGACCGGTCATGTGCTGGGTCTCGTCGGCGGCCGCGGCACCAAGACCGCCTCCCTTACCTTAAACCGGGCGACCGATTCGACCCGGCAGCCCGGCTCCACCTTCAAGGTCATCGGCCCCTATTCGGCCGCGCTTGAAAGCGGCTTGTATACGATGGGAAGCGTTTTCCGGGATGAGCCCTACGCCTATTCCGACGGTACGGAAGTCCACAATTCAGACAACCAGTACCGGGGAAATATCACGATGCGGCAGGCCATCATCAACTCCGTCAACGTGGCTGCCGTCAAGTGCATTTCGGAGATCACGCCGTTTGCCGCCTTCAACCAGCTGGCGAAATACGGAATTACAACGCTCGATGAGACTCATGACGTCTATCAGCCTCTGGCGCTCGGCGGCATCTGGAAGGGCGTGACGAATCTCGAACTGACCGCCGCCTATGCGGCCATCGCCAATGAGGGAACCTACATTAAACCGGTCTTCTACACCCGGATCTATGATTCCGAAGGCAATATCGTGCTGGAAAATGAAGCCCTGAAAAGCAACGCTGTTTCCAGGGAGACCTCCATTCTTCTGACCAGCGCCCTTCAGGACGTTGTGAAGCAGGGAACCGGCACCCGCCTGCAGCTTGCCTCGGGAATGCCGGTGGCCGGCAAGACCGGCACCACCTCCGGCGCCAACGACGTCTGGTTCGTGGGCTTCACCCCCTACCTCACCTGCGGCGTCTGGGCCGGTTACGACAGCCAGGAGAAGCTGCCGGACGAAGGTCTCTACCGGGTCTATCATCAGATTCTCTGGAATAAGGTCATGAACCGGATCTCTGAGACCCAGAAGCTCAGGGAGTTCCAGATCCCCGAAGATTTTGTTTCCGTCAATATCTGTTCCTCCACCAACCTGATCGCCGGGCGCGGCTGCCCGTCCTACACGGAGATCTACGCTCCCGGAACGGAGCCGAAGACTGCCTGCAACGGTGAAGCCCATGGCCGAAACTATGCGGAGGAGATCCGGCGCGAGCAGGAAGCGGCGGCGAGGGCCGCAGCGGAAGCCCAGGCCAAAGCGGCGGCAGAGGCCGCGGAGGCAGCCAGGAGAGCGGAGGAGGAGAAGAAAAAAGCGGAAGAAGAAAAGAAGAAAGCAGAAAGCTCCGCTTCCGGGACAACTGTCTCCGGATCAGTTTCCGCCGAATCGACCGCTTCATCCGCCGCCCAAACGGAAACAGCCGGAACAGCCGCCCAGACAGAAACGGCCGGGACAGCTGCCTCCCAGACAGAAACGGCCGGGACGGCAAGCGCAGGCAGTCCCGCTGCCTGATCCAAAGTTCACCATATCAAAAAAACCGCCCGCATGGTCAAAGCCATACGGGCGGCGCCTTTTTCCAATCTTTCATTCTCAATCGATAACCAGCTTCGCCGCGCCGTAGATTCCGGCGTCATTCCCCAGCCTGGCCAGAACGATCGGCGTAGCCTGGCAGGAGGAGAACGCGATATTCCGGTAATAATTGCCGACGATATCCGTCAGGCACTCGCCGGCTCTCGAAACGCCTCCCCCGATAACGATGATATCCGGATCGATCACCGCCGCGATGTTGGCCAGCGCGGTTCCGAGATAGCGGGCAAAGCGGTTCACGATCCTGGAAGCGATAAGATCTCCCTCTTTATAAGCGTCAAAAACCGCTTTCGCGGAGAGCTCGCCTGTCCGCAGATCGCTGTCGGTCTCCTTGTCCAGCGTCAGCTCCTCGCGGGCCAGGCGGACGATGCCGGTGGCGGAAGCAACCTGCTCGAGACAGCCTGAATGGCCGCAGTTGCACAGCTCCGTTATATGGTCGTCCACGTGCATATGGCCGATTTCTCCCCCGGCCCCGTGGATGCCTTCAACGATTTTTCCGTTAATGATGATGCCTCCGCCGACGCCGGTACCCAGCGTCACCATGATCAGCTCGTCATGGCCTTCTCCGCCGCCCTTCCAGGCTTCGCCGAGAGCCGCCACATTCGCGTCATTGGCCGCGCGAACCTTCATGCCGGTAAGCTGGCCCAGCTCGTACTCGACATTTTTCTCTCCCCAGTGGAGATTGACCGCTACGGGAACCACGCCCCTCATGACCGGTCCGGGAATACCGACGCCGATACCGCTGCAATCTTCCTCCTTAAAGCCCTTGCCCCGCAGCTTGGAGATAACGGTGGCCGCGATATCCGGAAGCACATTTTCGCCCCCGTTTTCCGTCCGGGTCGTGATTTCCCACTTGTCAAGAAGAGTGCCGTCCGTCCGGAACATTCCGCACTTAACGGTCGTCCCGCCCACATCGATACCAAAACAGATCTTATCCATACTACTCACCTTTCTTATTCATGATTTTTTCCTGTACGCGGCGATAAAGCTCCCGCGCCGCGTTGTAACCCATTTTCTTCTGCCGGTGATTGACGGCTGCGGTCTCCACGATGACCGCGAGATTCCGGCCCGGCCGAATCGGAAGCGAGTGGCATACGATGCGGTTTCCGAGAAGTTCTGTATACTCTTCTTCCACGCCCATCCGGTCATATTCTCTTTCTTTATTCCAGTCTTCCAGCTTGATCACCAGATTGATCTCCTGGCTGTCCTTCACGTGCTCCACCCCGTAAAGAGTCTTAACGTCTATGATCCCGATGCCCCGCAGCTCGATCAGATGCTTGGTCACGTCCGGAGCCGATCCCAGCAGCACCGCATCGGAGACCCTCCGGATGATCACGACGTCATCGCTCACAAGACGGTGGCCTCTTCTCACGAGCTCAAGAGCCGCTTCCGACTTGCCGATGCCGCTCTCCCCCATGATGAGGACGCCTTCTCCATAGACATCTACCAGGACCCCGTGAATGGAGATCGTCGGCGCCAGCTCCACGCCGAGCCAGCGTATGATCTCCGCCATAAAGCTGCTGGTTGTCCGGCTGGTCGTCAGCGTAGGGACCTTATAATGTCTGGCAATCTCAAGCATCTCCTCCGTGGGTTCCGTCAGCGTTGTAAAGATCACACAGGGAATCCCGCTGGAAATGAATTTCTCATAAGAGGCGCTTCTGACTTCCTTCCCCATCTGCATGATGTAGGTGTACTCGACGTAGCCGATGATCTGCACCCTCTCATTCGCGAAATGCTCGTAATATCCGGCAAGCTGCAGGGCAGGCCTGTTGATCTCAGGCGTCGTGATCATGATCTGGGTCATATCAATCTCCGGGGTCATATTGGTAAGACGGAGCTCATTGGCCGCTTTGGCAAGCTGAACGACTGTCTGCATCTTTTTTCCCTTTCCTATACGGCTGCAAAAGCCGCGGCATTTTTGTTTCCTCTAAGTTTACCATACCCCAAAAATGAATACAAGCATTAGCTGAAAGAACTCCTTCAGGCGTTGTTTTCATTTTCCGTCTTATGAAAAAAGCGGTATACATTCTCAGCGGCAGCCTCGTTCATCGTCTCCGTCCGGGCCAGTTCCTCTTTCGAGGCGTTCCGGATCGCCTCGAAAGTCTTAAAGGCCCGGAGAAGCGCCTTGCGCCTTGCAGGTCCGATCCCCGCTATGTCGTCCAGAACGGAATGGATCTGCCCCTTGCTCCGCAGCTGTCTGTGGTACTCGATGGCGAAGCGATGGACTTCGTCCTGGATACGGGTCAGAAGCTTAAATCCCTCGGAATCCCTGGCAATAGGAAGCTCCTCGTCCTTATAATAAAGGCCCCGGGTCCTGTGGCTGTCATCCTTGACCATCCCGGCTACCGGAATCGAAAAGCCAAGAGAGGACAACACGTTTTCCGCAGCGTGGACCTGGCCCTTTCCCCCGTCCATCAGGATCAGATCCGGAAGTTTGGAGAAAGAGGGATCTCCCTCCCGGGCCCTTCTATAGCGGCGGGTCAGGACCTCCTCCATGCTGGCGTAATCGTCAGGCCCCTCCACCCATTTGATCCGGAACTTCCGGTAATCCGAGCGCCGGGGCTTTCCCTTCTCATAAACGATCATGGAACCGACTGAATTCGAGCCGCTGATGTTGGATATGTCATAAGATTCCATCCGGTCCGCCGAAGGAATCCCCAGAAGCCCGGCAATCTCCCTGACCGCTCCCAGCGTCCGAAGCTCTTCCCGGCGAAGCCTGTCCCGATCCCTGGAGAGAACGATCTCCGCGTTCTCCCGGGCCATGAAGATCAATTTTTCCCGGACTCCTTTCTTCGGAACGCGGATCGTTACCCGGGATCCTCTTTTTTGAGTCAGCATCTCTTCCAGAAGAGGAAGATCCGGGACTTCGTATTCAAGAAGCAGCTCCCGGGGAACGAAAGGGGAACCCGAATAGTACTGGGAGACAAAAGCTCCGAGAACTTCCTTCGGATCATCGGAAGGATCCGCGCTGAGAAAGAAATGCTCGCGCCCGATCAGCTTCCCGCCTCTCACAAAGAAAACCTGGATGACGGCGTTCCGGGCAAAGGAAAGCTCCGGATCCTGTACGGCTGAGGGATGATCCATCGCGATGGCGATCACATCCCGGTCGTCTCCGTCGCTTCCGGTGATCTTCTGCTTCTCACCGATCTCCCGGATGCTTTCGATGAGATCCCTGTATCTCGCCGCGTCCTCAAAGCGCAGCTCCTCGGACGCCTCCTGCATTTTCAGGGTCAGATCCCGGATCTCCTCCTCAAAATGCCCCTTAAGAAAGCCAAGCAGCCTCTTTACGTTCCGGCCATATTCTTCCTGGGAAATGAAACCCTGACAGGGAGCCGGACACTGGCCGATATGATAATAGAGGCAGGGCCGGTCTTTTCCCGTTTCAGCCGGCAGCTTTCTTGAACAGGTCCTGATATGACAGAGCTTCTGCAGGAGCTCAATGATGTCCCGGACCGCGGAAGCGTTGACGTAGGGACCGAAATAGCGGGCGCCGTCCTTTTTCTGCTCCCGGGCGACCATGATCCTCGGGAAGCTCTCGCCTGCCGTCACTTTGATGTAGGGGTAGGCTTTGTCGTCCTTGAGCATGGTATTGTATTTTGGCCGGTGCTCCTTGATGAGATTGGATTCCAGAACCAGAGCCTCCAGCTCGGAATCGGTCACGATATATTCAAAGCGCTCGATCCTGGAGACCATCCGCTCGATTTTCGGGCTTCTCTTATATCCTTTCTGAAAATACTGGCGAACCCGGTTCTTAAGGCTGACCGCCTTGCCGACATAGATAATGACGTCATGCGAATCATGCATAATATAGACGCCGGGATTGGCCGGAAGCTTTTTCAGTTCCTCCTCGATCACAAAATCATTGGACGCCGTCTCCTGTCCGTTCATCTTCCCCTCCTTCCCGTTTTCAAAGAAAAGAGCGCCATATACGGGCGCTCCTTCTCTTAAAGCCGGCTTTTCGCGGCTTCAACGTCTTAGTTCTCGCTGTTTTCTTTCGCCGGTTTTTCATCTTCCGAATAGGGATTCCGCAGGATCGGCCGGTCTTCATTTCCCGGATGATTCTGCTCCCCAACCCGGCGGTCTCCGTCTTCCGAGTAGGGATTCCGCAGGATCGGCCGGTCTTCATTTCCCGGATGAGGCTCCTCCCCAATCCGGTGGACTTCTTCTTCCGAATGGGGCTTCTCCGATATCCGGTGGTTTTCGCTTCCCGGAAGCGGTTCGGGGAGCCCTTCCACATCCCGGAAGATCCGCATAAACTCCTTGCCGGTGATCGTCTCCTTTTGAATCAGGTGCTCGGCCAGCTGATCCATGGTTCCCCGATGGGCCCGGAGCATCCTGAGAGCCTCCTCATAGGACTCCTTAAGCAGCTTCATGACCTCGTGGTCGATCTCCGTAGCAGTCGAATCCCCGCAGTTCATGACCGGCCTTCCGTCCAGATACTGGTTCTCTACGGAGGCCAGACCCATCAGCCCGAATTTTTCGGACATACCGTACTGGGTGATCATGGCCCTGGCCAGCTTCGTAGCCTGCTCGATATCGTTCGCCGCCCCTGTCGTCACCGTATCGAATACAATTTCCTCCGCCGCCCGTCCTCCTAAGAGCTGCACGAGCCGGGCCAGAAGCTCCTTCTTGGTGTTCAGGTACTTCTCTTCCTCCGGGACGTTCATGACATAGCCCAGAGCCCCCATCGTCCGGGGAATGATGGTGATCTTCTGCACCGGCTCCGCGTTTTTCTGCAGGGCCGACAGAAGCGCGTGTCCGATCTCGTGATAGGAGACAATGCGTCTTTCTTCCTTGGAAAGGATCCGATCCTTCTTCTCCTTTCCCACAAGAACCACCTCGACCGCTTCCAGAAGATCTTTCTGGCAGACGCTCCGCCGGCCGTTCTTGACCGCCAGGATCGCCGCCTCGTTGATCATATTCGCCAGATCCGAGCCGACTGCCCCGGATGTCGCCAGCGCGATATTTTCAAGATCGACGGTATCGTCCATATTCACGTCCTTGGCGTGGACTTTCAGGATCGCGATGCGCCCTTTCAGGTCGGGTCGGTCGACGATGACCCTCCGGTCAAAACGCCCCGGACGGAGCAGCGCCGGATCAAGCACTTCCGGCCGGTTTGTCGCCGCCAGGATCAGGATTCCCTTGGAAGTATCGAAACCATCCATCTCCGCCAGCAGCTGATTCAAGGTCTGCTCCCGCTCGTCATTTCCTCCGAAACGCCCGCTTTCGCGGGACTTTCCGATGGCGTCGATCTCATCTATGAAAATGATGCAGGGCGCCGTCTTCTTGGCTTCCTCGAAAAGATCCCGGACGCGGCTCGCCCCGACTCCGACAAACATCTCCACGAATTCGGAACCCGAAAGCGAGAAGAAGGGCACCTTCGCCTCTCCGGCCACCGCTTTGGCCAGAAGAGTCTTCCCGGTTCCGGGCGGACCCACCAGCAGGGCTCCCTTGGGCAGCTTGGCTCCGATCTCGACATACTTCTGGGGGTCATGCAGGAAACCGACCAGTTCCTGGAGCGATTCCTTCGCCTCGTCCTCTCCGGCAACATCCCGGAAAGTGACGCCTGTATCCTTCTGCACGTAGGTTTTAGCCCGGCTCTTGCCCACATTCATCATGCCTCCGGGGCCGCCCATCCGGTTCATGAACACGCTGATGATGATCATAAAGAAGATCACAGGGATCAGGAAGCTGAGAAGCGAGGCAATGATTTCGGTCATGACCGAGGCGTCCTCCGCCTTATATTCGGCCCCTGCCGCAAGGCATCTCTCTGAGACCTTATTCCCGTCCTCAACCGCCTTGGTATAATACGTCACCTGCGATTTGCTCCCGTTTTCCGACTTGGGCACGATCTCGATCGTATTGCCGGTCAGGGTCACCGATTCCACCTTCTCCTCTTCCAGCAGGCCCACAAACTGATCGTAGGTGATCTCCTTCGACGAGCTTGTATCCAGCATTCCCGAAAAAAGGCTCATGCCGATCAGACCTACAAGAATGCAGATAAGGAAAATGAGAAGCGACTGCCTGTTCCGGTTATCTCCCCCCTGTCCGTTGTTATTCTGATTCTGATTGTTATCCATAATACCTCCTGCCGTCTCTTTAGACGTCACGCTACATTATATAAAGTCTTGCTTCTAAATTCAAGTTAGAATGAAGTTTCTCTTTTTAAAAGTTTTCTAAAATCCCCCTTTCCCGTTTTCTTTGATCTGTGGTATTATAGTTTTTTCAGGTCACGCAAAACACAAGGAGGTAAAACATGAAAACTGGCTTCAGCAACGAGAAGTATCTGGAAATGCAATCCGATAACATTAAAAAACGCATTTCTGAATTTGGAGGGAAACTGTATCTCGAATTCGGAGGAAAGCTTTTCGACGACTACCACGCCTCCCGCGTACTTCCCGGTTTTCAACCCGACTCCAAGCTCCGCATGCTTTCAGAGCTTAGGGACCAGACGGAAATCGTCATCGCGATCTCAGCGGCAGACATTGAGAACAACAAAGTCCGGGGTGATCTGGGCATTACCTACGACACCGATGTTCTCCGGCTCATGAATGAATTCCGGGAACGGGGCCTTTACGTGGGTTCGGTTGTCATCACCCAGTTCAAAGGCCAGGACGGCGCCGTTCTCTTTAAGAATCATCTGGAAAAATACGGCGTCCGGGTCTACCTTCACTATATCATCAAGGGTTACCCCAACAACGTATCCCTCATCGTCAGCGACGAAGGCTACGGCAAAAACGATTACATCGAGACCTCGCGTCCCCTTGTCGTCGTCACCGCGCCTGGCCCCGGGTCCGGCAAGCTTGCCACCTGCCTCTCCCAGCTCTACCACGAAAACAAAAGGGGAGTAAGCGCGGGCTACGCCAAATTCGAGACCTTCCCGATCTGGAACCTCCCCCTGAAGCACCCGGTCAACCTGGCTTACGAGGCCGCCACCGCGGACCTGAACGACGTCAACATGATCGATCCCTTCCATCTGGAAGCCTACAACGAGACGACAGTCAACTACAACCGCGACGTCCAGGCCTTTCCGGTTCTCCAGGCTATTTTTGAGAACATTTACGGGGAATGCAAATACAAATCTCCAACCGATATGGGCGTCAACATGGCCGGCTTCTGCATTGTCGACGACGAGGTCTGCTGTGAAGCTTCCCGCCAGGAGATCATCCGCCGCTACTATGAAGCCCTTGCAGGCCTGGCGGACGGCAGCCGGCGGGAGGAGGAAGCCGATAAGATCGAATTTATCATGAAACAGGCCCACGTCGTCAAGAATGACCGCCGGGTCGTCGCTCCGGCTATCGAGAGAGCTGAAAAGACCGGGGCTCCGGCCGCAGCGATCGAGCTGGAGGACGGCACGCTGATTACCGGAAGGACTTCCGAGCTTTTGGGAGCCGCCTCCGCCGCCCTTTTAAACGCCCTCAAAGTCCTGTCCGGGATCCCGCATGAGCTCCGCATCATCTCTCCGGAAGCAATCGCGCCCATCCAGACGCTCAAGACTTCCTATCTGGGCAGCCGGAATCCCCGCCTCCATACGGATGAGGTCCTTATCGCCCTATCCACCTCCGCAGCGGCGGATCCCAAGGCCTCAGCCGTTTTAAAAGCCCTTCCCCTTTTAAGGGGCTGCCAGGCCCACTCCTCCGTCATGCTCTCTCCTGTCGACCTGAAGACGATGAAACGCCTCGGGATCCAGATCACCTGCGAACCAGTTTATGAGAACAAGAAAATATTCCATTAACGATTGCAGCTGCTTCTTTCATTTCTCATCGTTCGGATCTGTAAGAAACACCCGCAGGACAGACCTGCGGGTGTTTTACTTTCACATCTCTTCAGAAAAACTTGAAGCGGAGGCTCTCGATCAAAGATTTTCCTTAAAGAACTTCTCCATCTCAGCAGCAACAGCAGCTTCATCGCCGCCTTCTACGCTTACAGTAACCGTATTGCCCTTCGCCACGCCGATAGACATAAGTGCGATAAGAGCCTTGACGCTGGCGGTCTTGCCGTTGGCCTGGTTGGTAAGCTCAATCTTAGAATCAGCATATTTCTTAGCTTCCTTGCTGAGAAGGCCTGCGGGACGAGCATGAATACCAACCGGATCTGTAATCACATAATCAAAAGAAACCATAAAATCTTCCTCCTACTATAGTATGATCCGCAGCGCGGATATATTTAAACAATGTCATTATACAACACTTTTTCCGCCGCGTCATCCTGTAATTTGTGAATTTTTGTAGAATTTTATTCCTTCCCCGGATTGCATGAACGTGCCGCTGATGGTAAACTATACATACCGTTTGTCCAGCATGCCTGCGCCCTGACATATTTTCCCATAAGGCGCTTTGGACGCTGACCGGCACTAAAACATGAAAAGGACATACTATCTTGGAACTTCCCTACGCCTCCGCGCACAAAACCGCTCTCAAAAGGATCCGCTTTCTGCTGGATATCGTATTCTGCCTGGACTTCATGCTGATCTATTCCCGCATTCTCATCAACAACAGCTTCCTGGATCCCCGCTACTCCAATCTCCTGCCGGCCGGCCAAATGGAGATCCTTTTTAATGTGCTTGTGAACCTCACGCTGATCCTCGCCGCCCTTAATCTGATCGTTCAGGCCAAAATCACGCCTGCCTCGATCCTGGCCGCTGCCGCTCTTATTCTTTCCGTCATCGTCCGCCTGACGATCGGTTACTGGAGCCTCTCCTATCTGGCCCTGAGCCTCCTCTCCGCATCTTACGGACGTTCGGCAAAAAAAATCCTGGTTACGGCTTTTCTTGTAAGCGTCCTGCTCACGATACTTATTTTTTTCCTGTCACAGACCGGCTATATCGCGTATACGGTATCGGAACAAGGAAAGCACTCCTTCGGATTTAATTACCACACAGACGCGGCAGCGAGAATCCTCTACACCCTGTCCATCCTTTTTGTCTTGAAGAACGGACTGCTGAACCATTTCGACTACCTGCTTCTACTTCTCTTTATCATCTTCAACTGGCTTTTCATGGGCGCCAAAACCGTACTCCTGATCTCCCTGCTGCTTCTGGCAGGCACTGCCTGTTACCAGTCTTTCCTTGTGCCCGGAATGAGGAAAAAACGCAAAAGCGAGCGGATAACCTTCCCATCCATCCTGATCATTGCCCTGAAGAGCTTTCTTTCAGCTGCCCTTATTCTGGCTGTCCCTGCTTTTTCCGCGGTTTCTTATGTACTTACATCTGAATACACGGAAGATCCCGCGATGTTCTACAACCGCTATTCCTTCCTCTCCACGATTAAAAGCCGGCTTATGATCGGCCGCAAGGCGCTTTCTGAATACAGAATTTCTCTTTTCGGCCAGAGTGTACCTCAGGAAGGCTTCGGCGGCCTTTCTAAACCGGAAGGCAGCGGATATTTCTATATCGACAACTCCTATATCCGTATTCTTGTCATGTACGGGATCGTGATCTTTCTTTTTGTCATGCTCCTCTTTGTGATCCTTTCGGCCAGGGCCTTACTCAGCAGGAACTTCTACCTCCTTTTCATCCTGACCCTGATCGCTTTCGAGAGCATGATCGATCAGTTCCTCCTCAATCCCTTCTACAACACTTTCCTGATCCTCGTCCTGGCCGATCTGGACCTCCCCCTCCTCCGCTTCAAGATATCTCCAGATGAATCCCCCGTCGGAGCTGCGCTTCCCCCGGCAGACACTTGAAATATGAGAGATCTGATAGGCCTCCTGGGCCTCCCCTATGCTGGCCCAGACTTTGATTTCTTTCATATCCTTTTTGTTGTATTGCACAACTCTTTTTTTGATCATCCTTTATTTCTCCACGAAAATAAGACAGGTGCCGATTCTGCCCTGTCCCGCAACAACCCGATTCGCGAAAAAAAGAACGCAGCCTACTCTTTCAGGCTGCGTTTATTATACACCAGATGCCGATAAGAAGCAAACCTTTTAGCGCTTTTCAGCACATACACTTTTTTGCCTTCTGCCGTATCCGCTGGATGGCGTTATCAATGGATTTCGGAGATTTATCAAGTTCCCGGGCGATCTCGCGGTAATCGCGGCCCTTGAGATAAAGATCGAAAACCAACAGCTCCAGACGGCTCAGAGAACCCCGAAGCCTGGCCATCGTCTCCTTGCGGAACTCCTTCTCAAGGATCAGGCATTCCGGGTCGTCTCCTGCAGCAAACTTTTCATCCCGTTCTTCGTGAATGGGTATCGATTCGTTGAGAATCCGATTCTTATCCCGTCCGGCCGCCTCAATGGCCCGCAGGATCTGCCGCTCAATGCAGAGGAAGGCAAAGGTTCCGAATGACGTCTCCTGATGCTTCTCCCCATCGTAGTTCCGCACTGCTTTAAGAAACCCGATGGCGCCTTCCTGGATGAGATCTTCATAATCTCCCCCTGCAAGATAATACCTGGAAGCCCGGTTTTTAATCATCGCCTTGTATCTCTCAAACAGGCGCTCGCCTGCGGCGGAATCACCGTTCTTATAGGCGCTTACCAGCGCCTCATCCCCAATTTCTTCCATCAAATCCCTCTCTGGCGGACAATTTCATACATAAGAACGCCCGCCGCAACCGAGGCGTTGAGCGAATCAATGGCCCCTTTCATCGGAATCGCCGCATGAAAGTCGCATTTTTCGCTGATCAGCCGGCCGACGCCCTCGCCCTCCGAACCGACCACCAGCCCGATAGGCCCGGTCAGCGGAAGCTCATACATGGATTTTCCCTTCATGTCTGCGGAGACAAACCACACACCCTTTTCTTTCAGGCGCTCAATCTCGCTTCCAAGATTCAAAACCCGGGCCACCGGAACATAGTGAACCGCGCCCGCGGAGGCCCTCACCGCAGCCGGCGTGAGTCCGACGGCGCGATGCTTCCTGATGATCACTCCATGGGCGCCTGCCAGACAGGCGGTCCGTATAATAGCCCCAAGATTGTGGGGATCCTCGATTCCGTCCAGGAGAATGATAAAGGGAGCTTCTCCCGCCTCCTCCGCCTTCTTCAGAATATCATCTACCGAGGCATACTCGTAAGCAGAAACCCTCGCTATGACTCCCTGATGGCGGCCTGTTTCCGACATCTCGTCCAGCCTCTCTTTGGAGACAAATGAAACGATCGTATCCGCTTTTTTCGCGTTTCGCAGGATCGTCTCGATCGGGCCGTCCTTGACGCCTTCCTGCACATAGAGCTTCTCCACGGTCCTGCCGGAACGGAAAGCCTCAATGACCGGATTTCTTCCCTCTACCCTGCCTTCAAGTTCCTCCGGCGCCATCCTGCGTTTTTTCACGCCTTCTTCCCGTTTTTTTTCATATTCTTTCTTCATCTGTCTTCACTCCCCGACTGATTATTTCCAGGATCCGCTCCTTTTTGCCCGAAAGATACAGATATCCAAGCAGCGCTTCAAACCCCGTCGCCCGCCGGTAGTCACTCATACTGGCGTGTTTGGCCATGGTTTTTGACTTGGCGTTCCGTCCTCTCCGATAGATATCCGCCTCCGTTTCGCTAAGGATCGGCAGGATCCTTTCCACCGCCTCCGACTGAAACTCCGCCCTGGCCATCCGGTTTTTCATTTTATTGAGATCATTGGGAGAAGCGTCATGGGTCTGGACGGTGAGCGTCCGGATGCAGAGCTCAAAAACGGCGTCCCCCAAAAAAGCCAGCGCAAGCGGACTCAACTGGCCGGCCTTCGCTTCCGATCCCCAGGGCAGAAAATCAAGGGCAAAACCGGGCGAATCCGTTTCTTTCTTCCCTTCCTCCCCCGTTTCCGGGATCACTTTCTCGTCCACTTAACGCCCTCTTTCGTGTCCATCAGCTCGATGCCCATCTCTTTCAGCTGATCCCGGATCTCATCCGCCCGGGCGAAATTCCGGGACTTTCTGGCTTCCTGGCGCTCCTCGATTAAGGCCTCGATATCCGCATCCAGCACCTCTTCCTTTTTGAGCGCCTCAATTCCAAGGATCCCGCAAAGCATCGTAAGCGTCTCAAGCGCAAGGCCGGCCAGCGCCCCGGAGGATTCTTCTCCCAGCTCGACGTTCACAAACCTGACAAGGTCAAAAACCACCGATATGGCGTCCGCCGTGTTCGCGTCGTCATCCATCTTTTCATCAAATCGGGAAATGAAACCCTTAAGCTCCTCCGCCTTCTCCGTCTCCTCCGGAAGAAGCTCTGAAGGCCGGGCTTTCCCGGAAAGGTCGGAAAGCCGGGAAGCTGCCCGCCGGATCCGGTCCAGACTGCTGGCCGCGGCGTCCATAAGCTCCGCGCTGAAATTCAGCGGGCTCCTGTAATGGGCCGAGAGCATAAAAAGCCGAAGAACCTGCAGGTCGTATCTGGAAGCGATCTCCCGGACAGTAAAGAAATTGCCCAGGGACTTGGACATCTTCTTGTTGTCTATATTCAGGAAAGCGTTATGCATCCAGTATCTCGCGAACTGCTTTCCGGAACAGCACTCGGACTGGGCGATTTCATTTTCATGATGGGGGAAAATCAGATCCTCTCCGCCGGCATGGATATCAATCTGTTCGCCCAGATATTTTCTGGACATAACCGAGCACTCGATATGCCAGCCCGGACGTCCTTCGCTGAAGGGAGATTCCCAGGCGGGTTCCCCTTCCTTTTTGGGCTTCCAGAGCACGAAATCCAGCGGGTCCTCTTTGTCCTCCTCCCCGGAAACCTTGATCTTGCGGAAGCCGGACCTTAAATCATCGAGATTCTTGCCGGAAAGCTTGCCGTAACCCGGAAAGCTCCGGGTTCTGAAATAGACGGTTCCGTTCTTCTTATAGGCGTAATCCTTCCGGATCAGGGTTCCGATCATATCGATCATCCCGTCGATCTCTTCGGTCGCCAGCGGATGGGTCGTGGCCGGAAGGACATTCATTCCTTCCATGTCCTTCTTGCATTCCGCAATATAACGTTTGGATATCACATCGGAGGAGACGCCTTCCTCGTTGGCCGCCTTGATGATCTTGTCGTCGACATCGGTAAAATTAGAGACATAATTGACCTCATAGCCCTTATGCTCCAGATAACGCCGGACCGTGTCGAAAACGATCATGGGTCTCGCGTTTCCGATGTGAATATAATTATAGACCGTCGGGCCGCAGACATACATGCGGACCTTTCCCGGCTCCAGCGGGACAAATTCTTCTTTTTTCATGCTAAGTGTGTTAAAGATTTTCATTTTCAGCGCTCCTTCTCATATGTGATCCGCAAACATGCAGGCTCCTACTTCATCGTAATCCCGTTCGTCCGGTTTTATGACAGCTTCTCCAGCGGAAAGGTCCATTTTTTCGTTCCCGGCTCCGCCGGCTTCCTCCGGTTCATTTTTTCCCTTTTTGAGCTTCCGCATTTCATTTTCCAATGTGAGAACCCGGTTGATCAGCTCGTTGTTGGCCCGCTGCAGCACCTTCATATCCTGCAGGATCGGGTCCGGAAGATTGGTCTGGTCAATCGAATCCCGGGGAACAACCTGGTTTTTCATGCGGACGATCCGGCCCGGCACGCCGACCACCGTACAGTTGGGCGGTACCGGCTTGATGACGACGGCTCCGGCGCCGATCTTGGAATTCTTTCCGACTGTGATCGATCCCAGAACCTTGGCGCCCGCGGAGACCATGACGCCATCCTCCAGCGTCGGGTGGCGCTTTCCCTGCTCTTTGCCCGTTCCTCCCAGGGTGACCCCCTGATAAAGCGTTACATTGTCGCCAATCTCACAGGTCTCGCCGATGACTACCCCCGTTCCGTGATCGATAAAGAAGCCCTTTCCGATCCGGGCGCCCGGATGTATCTCAATCCCGGTTTTTCTGGCCGCCTGCTGGGAAAGCCAGCGGGCCCAAAAGGTATGGCCGCTCTCCCAGAGCCTGTGGGCTTTGCGGTAAGTCCGCATGGCCCTGTAACAGGGGTAGAGCAGGACGTCCCAGTAAGTCCGAATCGCCGGATCCCGCTCCTTGTATACCTCAAAGGTTTCTTTCAGTTCCCGGTACCATCCCATACATATCGCTCCTTGCCGCGTAAGCCTTATGCTCCACCTTTACAGTCTATCAGAACTTCAGCTTTTGTCAACTAGCGGAATCGGCATTCTCATCTGAGATGTTTATTTTTTCAGAATGAAAGTTTTCGGAAATAGGCCTTGCAGGGGACCTCTATTTGCCCCTGCAAGGCTTTTTTTCTCGCTAACAGCAGAAAAACGTCTATAAAAAGCCTTGCAGGGAAACCTAATCCGCCGCTGCAAGGCTTTTATCGGGATCACAGAAGGAAAAACACTCAAAAACCCGTATAAACCGCAATATGATAATAACAGAACTGCCTTACGGGGTGTGTTTCCACAAATAAGCAAACAGGCCTGTCCAGATCAGGTAGAAGATAAAAACATAACTGCCGGATGAAATTCCGCCAAGCATCCCCAATGCCCCTATGACCGTCAGGATCAAAAAAACAAGTTTCTTTTTTGACCTTCTCTCAAGCCCTCTTTCCGGGTAATCAAGCCTCCTCTCCGCCTGGCCATAACCCCGCTCCGGATAAGCTCCCCGGCCCCCATACTCCATTTTTTCAAATCTGATGTTTTCCGCCCTGCCCCTTGCGTACGTATCTGCATAGCGGTTCGGAGGCAGCTTCTTCCAGCCCGAAAGCGCCAGTCCGCTGCTGTCCTTAAAACGACCGCTCAGGATAACAAAAAGATCGATTATCCATCCGACGCCAAAAAGACCGACCGTAAAAAGATAGAGGATCCCTTTCCAGAATCTTCCCACATAGAAATAATGTCCGCCGAAGATCCCCAGGAACAGCCAAATAATCAAAGCCATTGCCTGGCTTTTTTCGGATACGGAAGGCATCTGGTGACGGACGGCCGCTTCGCTCCACATGATGTTCGGCGCAGACTGAAAATAATAGTTGTTAACCACCTGCCGATTAGAATGATCCTCCAGCTGGACGTTGTTAATGGTTTCCGGGCCCCTGTAAGGCATCTCTGCCCCACAATACTCACAATATTTTCCATTTCCCTGCGCACCGCAATTTGGACATTTCATATTATATTCCTCCTGTGACCGTAGACATACAACATTGGTCCACCCGCAATTATAATCCGCTGTATACATGATAAAGACCTAAAAAAGAAGCATAACGTTATCCGGCAATACAATCATCATAAGTATAGCACCCCGCATTTGGAAACGCATACCCAAAATATTTCCAAACGCACTTTTTTTCTCATCTTACTTCCCAATGCTTTATAATAGATACAGCAAAACAGGAAAATGACAGCTTCGAATACGATTATACCGGAGACGATCTTGATCTGCGCTTCCCGGGAATCGAATGGTATTGCAACCGCTGCGGACGGCATCTGAACGACCAGGAAGGGTTTGACGACCGCTTCCATGTCTGGATGCGCGAATACTGCGGCTGCAAAAACGCCATCTCGATACGGAATATCTATGACCCGGATGACAGTGAATTCAACGCCGGAAACCCGACCATTCCGGACAAGTTCTTTAAGGCGCTTAAAGAAAGAAGCGATGAACTTGACGCCCCGGAAAACGGAAAACAGCCCGAACAGGAATGAATCTGTTCGGGCTTTCGTATGCAGCGTCTTATTGTTCCAGCAGGCAGACTGCCTGGGCAGCGATTCCAAAGCCCTGGCCGGTAAAGCCGAGACCTTCCTCCGTCGTCGCCTTGACATTGACTGCGGAGACCTCGATTCCGAGATCCGACGCGATATTCTCCCTCATGAGATGGATATGCGGCCTCATCTTCGGCCTCTGGGCAATGATGGTGGCGTCCACATTGCCGATCCGAAAGCCTTCCGCCGCCAGCATATCCTTTACCCGCCTCAGAAGAATCCGGGAATCGATCCCTGAAAACTCCGCACCTGTATCCGGAAAATGAAGCCCGATATCGCCAAGCCCCGCTGCCCCGAGCAGCGCGTCCATCAGCGCATGCAGCAATACATCCGCATCGGAATGGCCCAGAAGGCCCTTCTCATAGGGGATCTCAACACCGCCGATAATCAGCTTCCGTCCCTCCGCCAGCTTATGAACATCGTATCCCATTCCGATCCGAAACATCATCAGTCACCAAATATCCCCTGCAGGGTTTCCTGGCCGATCAATCTGATATGCTCCGCCCTGAGAACCGCTTCCGCCTTCTCCGGCTCCGCGACCTTCAGGACAAGATAGGCGGTATCTTTCTTTCTGCTCAAAAAGGCGTAGGTATACTCCAGATTGATTCCTGCGCTCCCGAGAAGGGCCAGAATCTTTGAGAGGCCTCCGGGCTCATCCGCCATCTCCACCGTCAGAACTTTGGTGATCTGGCAGACATAGCCGGCGTCCTTCAAAACGGTCATCGTCTCATAAACGTCGTCGACGATAATCCTGGCAATCCCGAAATCCATCGCGTCAGCCACGCACATGGCCCGCATGTCAATATTGTTCTTCCAGAGTACATCTGTAAGCTCGGCCAGCGTGCCCGGACGGTTTTCAAGAAAAACGGAAATCTGCTGTGTATATTCCATCGTATTGCCCCCTTTCGTATGCGCAATCATCCCTGATAAAGGTTTCTCTTATCTATGACGCGGACGGCTTTGCCCTCGGAGCGGACGATCGATTTGGGCTCCACCAGCCTCACGTTCGCGTATATGCCGAGCATGGATTTAAGCGCCGCGACAAGCTCTTTCTCGCGAGCCGTGATCTTGGACAGCTCATCCGAGAACATTTCCGGCGTCATCTCGACGCGGACCTCGATGCTGTCGCTGTTCTTCTGACGGTCGACGATAATCTGGTAATTCGCCGCATAGCCGTGATTCAGAAGAACCGTCTCAATCTGGCTCGGGAATACATTGACGCCCTTGACGATCAGCATGTCATCCGACCGGCCGAGCGGCTTGGTCATCTTGACGAACGTACGCCCGCAGGAGCAGCGTTCCCGCGAAAGGATGCAGATATCCTTGGTGCGGTAGCGGAGAAGCGGGAAGGCCTCCTTGGCGAAGGAGGTGAATACGAGCTCGCCTTTCTCCCCTTCCGGGAGTACCTCGCCGGTCTTGGGATCGATGACCTCGGCGATAAAATAATCTTCATTGATGTGCATGCCGCTCTGTTCAGAGCACTCAAAGGCGACGCCGGGGCCGGATATCTCCGTCAGACCGTAAATATCATAAGCCTTGATTCCCAGAGCGTTCTCGATATCCCGGCGCATCTCCTCAGTCCAGGCTTCCGCGCCGAAGATGCCGGCCTTGAGATGAATCTTATCCCTCAAGCCCCGCTCATTGATGGATTCCGCCAGATAAGCGGCATAGGACGGCGTACAGCAAAGGATCGTAGACCCCAGATCGGTCATAAACTGGATCTGGCGGTCCGTATTCCCCGACGACATCGGCAGCGTAAGGCTGCCCAGCTTGTGTGAGCCCCCGTTTAATCCGGGACCTCCCGTAAAGAGGCCGTAACCGTAGCTGACATGGACGACATCATCCGGCGTCCCGCCTGCGGCAACGATGGCGCGCGCGCAGCACTCGTCCCAGAGATCCACATCATGCTGCGTGTAGAAAGCGACTACACGGCGTCCCGTCGTTCCGGAGGTACTCTGGATACGGACGCAATCCGTCAGAGGACGGGCCATAAGCCCATAGGGATAGGCTTCCCGAAGATCATCCTTGGTCAGGAAAGGAAGCTTGTGGAGATCCTCAAGTCCCCCGATATCTTCCGGCGCGACGCCGGCTTCCTCCATCTTCTTCCTGTAATACGGAACATTGTCATAGACCCGCCGGACGCAGTCCCGAAGTCCTGCATCCTGCCATGCTCTGATCTGCTCTCTGGACGCCGTTTCCTTTTCCGGCGAAAAATAGTTAGGCATAATCTTTTTCTCCTTCCATGCATAAAACTGTTACCATAATAGCACCAACGGAGCAGAAATGCCACAAAAACTTTTTCGCTTTAATAAGTTAATTCATTAAAATATCCCAGACGCATCTCGCAAAACTCCAATTCAAAATGCAGCGGTCTTTCCGTCGACAAAAAGCTGCCGGGGACAAAAAAGGCGTCCTCCTCATAGGCTCCGGCTCCCATTCTGGAAAGGGAGGCCAGCAAATGGATAGAAAAAGGAGGAGGAAGTTCATTTTCATGACCGGCTTCTTCCAGCATTTCCGGAGAATAGGGCAGCGCCGAAAACTGCATGGCGTCGGCGGCCAGCGGATTCACGGAATTTATCGAGGTCAGCGTCTGGCTCCCGCTCCTCCATCCCGCTATCGAAAAGCAAAGTCCCCGTCCCGCGGCGTCCTCCGCTTTCACCCAGCGGACGCCGGTCCGGTTGCCGCATTCCTGGGGCTTGAGATAGTGTTCCATATTCTCCCGGACGCGCCTGCAATGGACGCCGAGCCTGACCCCTGTATTCCGGTCCGAATAGTTCTCGTCCGGTCCCAGTCCGTACCAGCTGATACGGTCAAATGCCGGATCCAGCTTAAAAAGCAGGCCGTATTCCGGAATGGGAGGCAGGCCGGATCCGGCCTCCATGTCGAGCAGGATCCTGACCCTGCCGTCCTCGAAGACCAGATAGGTAATAAGAAGCCTTGCCTCCGGAAAAGGCGGAAGCTTCTTAAGAAAGGCGATCTCAAAATATTCTCCGTTCTCCTGGATTCTCGGGAAGCCTTCTTCTCCCGGAAACGGCCGGGAATAAAGGCTGGCGATCTTCCAGCCTGAGAGCCGCTCCGGGATATGTTTTTCCCGGTCGCTGTCGGTTGGCGCTCTCCAGAAATTCGGTCTCGGCGCATCCGCGAGGTATTCTCTGGAACCAACCCGGTAGGATACAAGCTCTCCCTTTTCCAGAGAAAAAAGCGCTTCAAAATGCCGGCCGGAAACCCCGACGCTGCTGCCGCCCCGTATGACCCGCAGCTTTGACCGGACAGCCGGACGGCGGCCGATCAAGGCAGACAGGCGGCGGTTTTCATTTCCATTAATCAGGTAGGCGGCCTGGCCGAAAGCAGCCTCGAAGCCTTCTTCCGCCCACAGGCAGCTCCTTTTCAGTCTCAGGGAAACGGTGATGACATATTCTCCCGGTTCCTTCTGATAGCTGAAGGGAATCGCGAAAACGCCCCTTTCCAGAGGTCCCACATCCGTCTCCACGACCGCTTCTTCGCAGAGGACGCCTTCCCTCTCGACAAGGACATGGCATCTGAAGCAGCTGCTTCCAAGAAAGAGGTTCCGATTGAAGATGCTGAAGCTGACCGTCCCCACTTCGATGTCCATATTCCGATAGAGCTGCCTGACCTCCGCCAGCTTTCCAAAAGGACGGCGGAGCGCGTCGACAAGGCCGCTGCCGCAGCGATGACCGTCATGGGGCCGGTCTCCGAAGTCGCCGCCGAAGGCCAGGTATTCATTTCCGAAACGATCCTTCTTTAGAAGGGCCTGATCGTTCCAATCCGCGATGAAGCCTCCCTGAAAGCGGATATGGGTCTTCGTAAGGTTCGTGTAAGACAGAAGATCCCCGTTGGCGTTCCCCAGGGAGCGGCTCATCGCGCAGCAGATCAAAGGCCGGTCCGGGTATTTCGCCAGGGTCTCCCTGATGGTCTCCTCTGACGGGAAACGGAGACTCAGCATGTCCGACACTTCCGGGCGGAAACATGCTCCGCCTGTAAACTCATAGTGAACCAGCCTCGTCCGGTCATGGGTTTTAAAGCGCCTTGACAGCTCCCCGATGACATAACCGTCAAAAGCTTCGCTGCCGACCGACCAGATGAGAACCGATGGATGGTTTCGAAGGAAACGGCAGACGGAGTCCGCCCGTTCAAGCAGCATGGGAAGATATTCCACGCGGCTGCCGGGGAGAACGTCTCCCTGCTTTTCATTTTCAGACAGGCCAAAATCCCCGCTTCCCCGGGTCCTCAGGTTGTTTTCCCCGACCACATAGATTCCCAGGACATCGCAAAGGTAATAGATATAAGGCGAACTGGGATATCCGCCTGTCCGTATCGCGTTGATGTTGTTTTTCTTCATCAGGACCGCATCGGAGACCGCGTCGAAAAAATCCGGCACCCGGCCCTTTTGCGCGTTCCACTCCCGGCGGTTCACGCCCTTAAACACGATCCTTTTGCCATTCAGGCACATAAGCCCGTTCCTGATCTCGAATCGCCTGAAGCCGACCCTCTCCGAAGTCACCTCCACCGTCCTGCCCAGCGGATCCTGCACCTGGAGCACAAGATCATAGAGAGCAGGGTTCTCCGCGCTCCAAAGCGCGGGGTTTTCGATCGTCCGCTTGATAATCGTCTTCTCGCGAATGGGGACGCTCATGTCAAGGATCTCTTCCCGGTCTTTATACAGCGTAAGGCGCAGGGTTCCTGCATAGCGGTTCAGAAGGCCGGAGCTTTCCTCGCCGGGAAAGGGAACGTGAAAATCCGCCTTAACGCTGAGATTCCCGTTCACAAGATTTGGTCCCGGCGTCGCTTCGATCCGCAGATCAAAAATATGGAGCAAGGGCGCCGTATAAAGAAAGACGTCACGAAAGATGCCGGAAAGACGAATGCCATCATGGGCTTCAAACCAGCTTCCTCCCGTCCGCCCGAAAACCATGGCCGCGATCCGGTTCCATCCGTCTTTCAGAAAGGGGGTCAGTTCAAATTCGGATGGGGTATAGGAATCTTCGCAAAACCCGATAAAGTTTCCATTCAGCCAGAGAGCCAGGGCGCTTTCCACCCCCTGAAAGGAAATGAAAACCCGGTTTCCCTTCCATCTTTCCGGAATGCAGACATCCCGTATATAGGAACCCGAGGGGTTCCCGTAAACGGGCGCTTCCCCCTGCTCCAGCGCTTCCCGGCCGTCCCAGGGATAGCCGGCCTTAAGATATTGAGGCCGGCCGAAGCCTTCCAGTTCCATATGCGATGGAACCTGAATCTCCTCCCAGGCGGAAGCGTCGAAATCTTCCTCGAAAAAGCCGGGAATCGTCTCCCTGACGCTTCCGGCATAATGAAACTGCCAGACTCCGTTAAGGGACATCCGCATTGAAGAAAGGCTTCCCATATCAAGGGGAAGCTCCGGCCTTATTCCCCGGATCGCTTTTTGAAGCGAATCCTTAAAGACCGTTTTCATGCAGCGCATCTCCTCAAGGTCAAAGAACGTTATATGGCCTGAATGGGACGGAAGCGCCCCAACCTTATAGGCGTGAGGATCCGAGAGCATCTCATAAGAAAAATCATTCATATCCTGACCATTCCGAAAAGCCGCCTTCAGGGCAGACGAAAGCTGTCGGGCAGGAGATCTTTCAGGCGGCTCACCTTGATATCCTTGCTTCCGAGCATGATTACCTCAAAATCCGGGCTGCAGAATTCCGCCATAACCTGGCGGCAGGCCCCGCAGGGCAGGCAGTAGTCCGTTACAACTCCGTTCTTTCCGCCGACAATGGCGATTGCGTCAAAATGGCGGCAGCCGTCGGCCGCGGCATTGAAGAAAGCCGTCCGCTCCGCGCAATTGGTCAGCGAATAGGAAGCGTTTTCCACATTGCAGCCGACATAGATCTTCCCGTTTTTCCCGGCAAGCGCCGCCCCCACCGCAAACCCGCTGTAGGGCGCGTAGGCGTTCTTCATTGCCTGGACCGCAGTCCTGATCAGGCGGTCGTAATAAGACTGCTTTACCCCTCCCGTTTCCTTTTTCAGTTGTTCTTCCAGTCTTTTTTTTGCTTCAGCACTCATTTTTTCTCCTTCTTAATTCTCAGTCACCCAGTTCCGCCGCTGCCGCAAGCGCAAGCTCCATCATCTGGGTAAAGCTGACTTCCCTTTCTTTTGAGGAAAGTGATTTTCCCGAATAGATCTCATCCGAGATCGTAAACATGCCCAGCGCCTTCTTTCCGGCCCTGGCCGCATTCATATAAAGCGCAGCGGTCTCCATCTCAACGCAGAGGACTCCCATCTTCTTCCAGCCGTCATTCGCATGAGGATCGTCGTTATAGAAGGCGTCAGACGAAAGCACGTTTCCGACCTTTACCTCCGTCCCGAGCCGCCCGGCGGCAGACGCCGCCCCGGCGAGAAGTTCCCAGCTGGCTATCGGGGCGAACACGCCGCCCAGGCCGTATTGCTCCGCCCAGGCAGAAGTGGTGGAAGCGCCCTCCGCCAGGACGATGTCCCGGATATGAACCTCCCCGGAAAGGGCTCCGGCGGAACCGATCCGAATCAGATTCTCACAGCCGTAGAAATGCATCAGCTCATAGGAATAAATTCCCATCGAAGGCATCCCCATCCCGGTTCCCATCACGGAGACCGGATGTCCCTTAAAGCTTCCGGTATAACCCAGGACATTGCGGACAGAAGTTACCAGCCTCGCGTTGTCAAGAAAGGTCTCCGCAATGAATTTGGCCCTTAAAGGGTCGCCCGGCAGCAAAACCGTTTTCGCGAAATCCCCCTCCGCGGCGGAGATATGGGGCGTAGGAATTTTTTTATTATCCGGCATTTTTATCCCCCTCTTCCTTTATCAAAAGCCTGATCGCCTCGATTGCGGTAAGGATCGCCCGGCTGCTGTCCCGGACAATCGGATTGGAAAGCCCCTTTTTCGCCCTCTCCTGGTTGGCCATGACGAGGAACACAGCCCCCACCCGGACCCGGCGGAAGGCGCCGGCGATGAAGAGAGCCGCGCTTTCCATCTCCGAGGCAAGGCAGCCCATCCGCTTGTATGCCTCCCAGCGGCCAAGAAGCTCTCCGGAAACCGGCATCGTTTCCGGCGCATGCTGTCCGTAAAATGAATCCTTGCTCTGTACGACCCCTGCATGACAGGGAAATGAAAGGCTCTTCGCCGCCCTGATAAGGGCGCCGGTCACCTCGTAATCCGAGACGGCAGGATATTCCAGCGGCGCATACTCCCGGCTTGTTCCCTCCATCCGGACAGCGCCCGTCGCCGCCACCAGATCTCCCCCGACGACCTCTTCCGCGATTCCTCCGCAGGTACCGACCCTGATGAAAGTCCGGGCCCCGCATTGAACCAGCTCCTCCAGGGCAATCGCCGCGGAAGGTCCCCCGATTCCCGTGGAGGTAACGGACACCAGCTTTCCATCCAGATAACCGGAGTAGGTCGTAAATTCCCGGTTGCGGGCAATCAGTTTCCGATCCTCAAAATGCTCGGCAATGGCCTCACAGCGGCCCGGATCTCCGGGCAGGATCACATAGGAGCCGATCTCCCCGGGAGCCGTCCCGATATGATAAAGACGCCTGGCATCTGCAGAATAATTGATCATACGCAGCTCCTTTCAGACATATTCGCGCTTCTCAGATCCGCGCGGAACAGATCATTCCATCCGGCGGATTATTTCTTTACATTTTATTGTAGCACATTTCCCGGCGCTTGTCTCGAAAAACTCACATTTTTCACAAACCATTCCGGGCACACACGTCAAAAAGACAGCATTTTTCACAGCAAGGCCGGGTCCTTGCCGTGCAGACAGCCCGTCCATGCTCGACGAAGCGATGACACAGCTGGTTCCCTTCTTCCGGAGGAACGATTTTCCAAAGCGCCATCTCCACTTTTTTCGGGTCCTTCGTCCCCTCTACCAGGCCGATCCGGCCGCAAAGCCGGATGCAATGCGTGTCCGTCACGATGGCCGGCTTCCCGAATACATCCCCCATGATCAGATTGGCGCTCTTCCTCCCCACGCCCGGAAGAGAAAGAAGCTCCTCGAAGCGATCCGGCACCTTTCCCCCATACCTTTCCTTAAGCACCCGCATGCAGGCGGATATATCCCTGGCCTTACTCCTGCCGAGGCCGCAGGGACGAACGATTTCCTCGATATCGGAGGGCTCCGCTCCTGCCAGGGCCTCCACATCCGGAAACTTCGCGTAGAGCTCCTTCACAACCACATTGACCCGGGCGTCTGTACACTGGGCCGCCAGACGAACCGAAACCAGAAGCTTCCAGGCCTCATCGTAGTCCAGCGTACAGGCGACATCCGGATACTCTTTCTTCAGACGTTCAATAACCGCAAAAGCCAGTTCCTTTTTCTCCACTTTTTCCTCCAATCTTAATACAATATTTCCCGGAAAATGAAATGCCGGAAAGCCCTGCGCGCCCGCAAGTCCGGCAAAATGAAAGGGAGAGACGACCGCCGGACAGCCCTCTCTCCCCTATAAGCAGCGTAAAATGATTGTCAGTGAATATGGTAGCGCTCCTCGATACCCTCAGCCGCCATCTCGTAAGCCGGCATCGAAACCCTGTACTTTTTCCCCAGGCGCAGGACTTCGAAAAGAAGGGCGTCGATCTCCGACGTCCTTCCCGCCGTCACGTCCCGCTGCATGGAAGTCGTCGCCGAAGGAAGGAGACCGTCCATGATCTCCAGATTCATTTTCACGTAATCATCCTCAAAAGGACATCCCATGGCAAAGGCCAGCGTCATGATCTCCCGGATCATGGTCATGAACATGGTGCGGGGTTCTCCGGGCTTCTGGAAGTCCCCGGCCGCCGCCCCGTAAAAGAGTCCCGCAGTCCCGGCCGGCGAGACATAAGAAAACTTTTCAAAAATATCCCGCTCGATCGTCTCCGTAAACTTCACGTCCAGTCCCCGGCTCTTCATATCTTCCGATACCAGAAAAGGGATTTCCCGCTTATCTTTCTCGTTCTGCATACCGAAGGCCACCCGGACAAGTTTTCCGTGCTGTTCGACATAGCCGGGTTCGGAAATATTCGCGGAAACATAGATAAGCCCTCCCGGCACCGTATATTCCGGCAAATCCTCCCTTACTTTCCGACTGGAAATCAACCCGTTCAGAAGAGGGATCACGATCGTGCTTCTCTTGGAAACGCTCCTTATAAATGAGTAACAGTCCTTAAGCGAATAATCTTTCACGCACAGAAAAATAACATCCGGCCGCTCCGAATAGTGCTGCATGTCCGTTGCTTTGATCTTCAGGCATTCCGAAGTCCTGTTCCAGGGTCTGCGGATCGTAAGTCCGTTCGCCCGGATCGCCCTCAGATGTTCTCCCCTGGCAATCGAGGTTACATAGAGACCCGCCCTGGTCATATCATGGGCCAGAACCCCGCCGGAGCCGCCGGCTCCGATAATCAGATAATTATATTGTTTTGCCATATCTGACATCACTTCTTTTCATCATTTTTGTCTTTTATTTTAATACGTTTTCATGATTCTGACAAGTGTTTCATCCTTTTCCTTAAATACATACGGATTATTATAGTCCGTTCTAAACGTCTGCTGAAATCCGCCTTCTTTTTTCTTTACATTTCCGCCTCATGGTGCTATTCTTCAAAGGACGCAAATAAATTGCTTACGCAACATGAGGAGGGATTTATTATGAATGAAAATGAGGTCAAAAAAAGCGGCGCCATCTATGACGCGTCAAAACTCGGCATCCCCAAAATGCTTCTTCTCGGTCTCCAGCACATGTTCGCCATGTTCGGCGCCACCATTCTCGTGCCGATCCTGGTCAATTCCTACTTTCACGGGGAAGGGCTTTCCGTCCAGGTAACGCTTTTCATGGCCGGAGTCGGCACGCTCTTCTTCCACATCTGCTCGAAAATGAAAGTACCGGCCTTCCTGGGATCTTCCTTCGCTTTCCTCGGAGGCTTTGCCACGGTCGCCGAGCTCAACACCGGGATCTTTGCCGATATGACCTACGGGGAAAAGCTTCCTTACGCCTGCGGCGGCGTAGTGGTAGCCGGCTTCTTCTACCTGATTCTTGCCGTCGTCATCCGCCTGATCGGAGTACACAAGGTCATGCGCTTCCTGCCTCCGGTCGTAACGGGTCCGATCATCATCTGCATCGGCCTCTCGCTGGCCTCTTCCGCAATCTCCAACGCGCAGACCAACTGGTTTATCGCCCTCATCGCTCTGGCCACGATCATCATCTTCAACGTCTGGGGCCGGGGAATGTTCAAGATCATACCGATCCTGATGGGCGTCGTCATCTCCTATCTGGCGGCCCTGCTCATGCATCTGGCCGGCATGTCCAATCCGGATGGAAGCGCGATCCTCGACTTTACCGCTTCAGCCTCCGCTTCCTGGATCGGCCTGCCGGATTTCCAGCTCTGCAAGTTCAACATCACCTCCATTCTTGTCATGGCGCCGATTGCGCTCGCCACCATGATGGAGCATGTCGGCGATATCTCGGCCATCTCGGCAACGGTAGGCGCCAATTTCCTTGAAGACCCCGGTCTTCACCGCACGCTGGTCGGCGACGGTCTCGCGACCTCCCTTTCCGCCATGTTCGGCGGCCCGGCCAACACCACCTACGGAGAGAACACCGGCGTCCTGGAGCTTTCCAGGGTTTTTGATCCCAAGGTCATCCGCATCGCGGCGGCTTACGCCATCGTGCTCTCCTTTGTCCCGAAATTCGCGGGCCTGATCTCCTCGCTTCCGGCTTCGATCATCGGCGGCGTCAGCTTCATCCTCTACGGAATGATTTCCGCCATCGGTATCCGCAACGTCGTGGAGAACAAAGTCGATCTGACCAGGAGCCGCAACCTCATCATCGCGGCGGTCATCCTCGTCTGCGGGCTCGGCTTCTCAGGCGGCCTCACCTTTACGGTCGGCGGCACTTCAATCACCCTGACCAGCCTGGCCATCGCCTCCATCGCCGGCATCCTGCTGAACGCCATTCTTCCGGGAAATGATTACCAGTTCGGCGTCAACCCCAAGGGCGACCAGTCAAGAGGCGTGAGCGTCCGCTCCTGAAACCGCTTCCGTGAGGGAAGCCCCTTATGCTTATAAAGCAAGCCATCCTGAAGCTTCCCTCAGGATGGCTTATTTTTCTGTCTTATGATATCCCAGGCCTCCGCCCGGGCGTCAAGCAGGACGTGAAGTTCCTCCTTCGGGTGGGGCGCGGAAGGCATTTCATTTCCCGAAGCGCCGCGAATCGACAGGACCTTCGTCTCAGCGTTCCGCCCGTCCGGCTTCATGATCTCAACCGTATCTCCCACGGAAAACTTATTTTTCTGTCCGAAGACCGCCCGGCCCTCCGCATCCTCTCCCTGAACAATTCCCAGGAAGCGATACTCGTTGACGTAAGTGCTCTCGCCGTAGATCTGATCCGCTTCCGAAGGCTTTCCGTAGTAGAAGCCCGTCGTAAACTGCCGGTAGGTGCAGGCCGCGATCTGTTCCCGGTACCAGGGCAGGCGGGACTTATAAAGCGCCGGATCCTCCTCGTACTCCCTCATAGCGATCTTATAAGTCCTGGCCGCGGAAGCGACATAGAGCGCCGTCTTCATGCGGCCCTCCACCTTGAAGCTGTCGATTCCCGCCTCATAGAGATCCGGCAGATGGTCAACCATCATGAGATCCTTCGAATTAAAGATATAGCTGCCCCGCTCGTTTTCCTCCAAAGGCATATAAAGTCCCGGCCTCGTCTCCTCCACAAGCGCGTATTTCCAGCGGCAGGGATGTGTGCAGAGTCCCTGATTGGCGTCCCTGCCCGTCAGGTAATTCGACAGCAGGCATCTGCCCGAATAGGAGATGCACATGGCGCCGTGGACGAAAGCCTCGATCTCCAGATCCTCCGGGATCCGGTCCCGGATCTCCCGGATCTCTTTCAGCGTCAGCTCCCTTGCGGTCACGATCCGCCGGGCCCCCAGCTCATACCAGAAACGGCAGGTCTCGTAATTCGTCGAATTGGCCTGGGTGCTGATATGGATATCGATTTCCGGCATCAGCTTCCGGGCCAGGAGAAAGATTCCGGGATCCGCCACCAGAACGGCGTCGGGCTTCATTTCCCGAAGCTCCTCAAAATAAGCCTCCGCCTCCGCAAGATCGGCGTTGTGGGCGAAGATATTAGCTGTCACGTAGACCTTGACGCCCCGGGCGCGGGCAAAAGCGATGCCTTCCCGCATCTCCTCCCCTGTAAAGTTTTTGGCTTTGGCCCGCAGGCTCATAACTTCCCCGCCCAGATAGACCGCATCCGCCCCGTAGAGGACGGCAATCTTCAGCACTTCAAGGCTTCCCGCCGGAATCAACAGCTCCGGATGTCTCATTCCATCTCCTCCCGCCGCAGCAGGAAGGCTCTCCCGCTGCCTCATGATTCCTGACGCTGACTGCCAGACCGTCTCCGATCGGAAGCAGCATCGTAGTAAGCGCGTCGTTGTGGGTGATCTCCCACAGATACTCCCGCATCCTTTTATAGATCGTCCGGTTGCGCCTGGAAACAAGATAATGGGATTCCAGAATCATCCCCTCCTGAAGGACATTGTCGGAGATCAGGATGCCTCCCGGCGCCAGCAGCCTCATGATTTCCGGCAGAAAATGAAGATACTGGCCCTTTGCCGCGTCCATGAAAATGAAGGGATAGCTTCCTTCCAGCTTCGGCAGCTCTTCCCCGGCGTCCCCGAAGACAAGTCTGACCCGTCTCCCTTCCGGGGTCCTCCCGAAATTCTCCCTGGCTGCCCGGACTCTTTTCCCGTAATTCTCGATCGTTGTGATCTCGGCAGCGGAATGCCGCAGCATATAGAGAGCCGAGTAACCGACCGCGGTCCCGATTTCCAGGATCCGGTCCGGGTCTTTCATTTTCAAAAATGTCCGCAGCAGCGCTTCCGTCTCCGGACGAATGATCGGAACCCGGTCCCTTTCGGCTTCTTCCCGGATCTTCCAAAGCAGAGGATCTCTTTCCGGCTCCATGGACATAAGAAAGGTCCGCATCCGTTCCGGATCGAATCCGAAGACGCCTTCCCTCTCAGCCATCCTCCGTCTCCCTCGGAGGCTGTCCCTCCGTATTGACGCCGGCCAGGATCTCCAGGATCTGCGTAGGCGTCTGAGACGTATTCAGGATAAAGCTTCCGGAGAGCAGCTCCCCGTGATAGGGAGACAATCTCTCCTGGGCAATAAACACATAAACGTCCCTGATAAGACCCTGCCTTTTCAGCTCCGCCCCGATATCCCGGACCGAATAATCCTCCGGAAGCTCCACCGGGATATCCCTGCCCGGAGCCGCCTCCATCCCCTGCTCGTTAAAGAGCAGGTAGCCGAAATTCCGAACCGTTTTCGCCATAAAGATGAGCGAAAGGACGAGGACCGAGATGATCATAAGCCTTAAGACGGCGCTGAATCCGCTTATCAGGATCCCGGCCCCGTCAATCCTTTTTCTATCTTCCTCCATTCATGTCCTCCAAAACCATCATCCGAGATCCGGCACCCGGATACCGATTGAGCTTACAATCTCCTTGTAGATATCCCGAACCTCCTGACAAAGTTCCGCTTCCGCCTCCAGATAGGCGTTCACCTGGGGAATCTTCTGCATTTCCCGATACTCTCTTGAAAGCTCCTCGCTTCTTTCCAGGAGTTCGTCTCCATCGGAATCGGAATACATGGCCACAATATCGCTCCTTAAGCTGTCGAGCTGCTTCATCGTACCCGGATAAGCTTTCAGCGACTGTTCGCAGGCAAGGTAATGAAGATAGATATCGCTCTGCCGGATACTTTCCACCAACTGAATCGTACTCTTTTCTATAGCGTCCATAACATGCTCCCGTGTCGTCTGCCGTAAATCCGATGCTCTTACGGCTTTAATTAAAAGGCTCGCAGATCCGTTTCACAGCAAAAGCCCTCTCAATGCCGTCTGCCGGAAACGCTCCGCAGGGACTGCAGGGGTCCGCAAGTCTGTTCCCGCGCAGACAGCAGGAAAAAGAACCTGGTTTTCCGTTTCCCGTCCTTATACTTCCGCTTCCATGATAACCGGAAGGATCATCGGCCTTCTCTGGGTCCTTTTCCAGACAAACTCGGACAGGGCTTCCTTGATCTCCGATTTGATCCGGGCCCAATCGAGCATATTCCGGTCAAGACAGGAATAAACCGCTTCCGACGTTACCTGGCTTGCCTCCGTCATCAGGTCTTCCGCCTCCCTCACATAGACAAAACCTCTCGATATGAGATCCGGGCCCGCAAGAAGCTTTCCGCTTCCGGCTTCCAAAGTCAGCACGACGACGATAATACCGTCCTCCGCCAGCTTCTGGCGGTCCCGGATAACGATATTGCCGACATCCCCCACGCCCAGACCGTCCACCAGGATCTCCCCGGTCGGCACCTTGCCTATAATCCGGGAATGATCCCGGGAAAGCTCCAGGACATCGCCTGAATGCAGGATAAAAATATGATCCGACGCGATTCCCAGCGATTCGGCAAGGGCGGCGTGAGCCCTTAAGTGTCTCATCTCCCCATGGACCGGTATCGCGTACCTGGGCTTGACCAGCGAGTAGATCAGCTTGATCTCCTCCTGGCAGGCATGGCCGGAGACATGGGCGTCCTGGAATATCACCTGGGCGCCGATCTCCGAGAGATCGTTGATGACATTCGAGACCGCTTTCTCGTTGCCCGGGATCGGATGTGAGGAAAATAAAATCACGTCGCCGGGCATAATCTTTACCTTTTTATGGAGATTGGCCGCCATTCGGGACAGGGCCGCCATCGATTCCCCCTGGCTTCCCGTCGTGATAAGCACCAGCTTCTCCGGCGGATAGTTACCGATCTGATCCAATGTGACGAGGGTACCCAGGTCGTCCAGATAGCCCAGCTCCTTGGCGCTTCCGATGACGTTGACCATCGAGCGCCCCTCCAGGACGACTTTGCGCCCGTACTTGGCGGCCGTATTGAGAATCTGCTGGACCCTGTCAACGTTGGAAGCGAAAGTGGCGATAATAAGCCGGGAGCCGGTATACTCGGCGAATATCCGGTCAAAGGTCGCCCCGACCGTTTTTTCAGACATCGTAAAGCCCGGCCTCTCCGCGTTGGTGCTGTCGCACATAAGCGCGAGAACGCCCTGCTGGCCGATCTCCGCGAAACGCTGCAGGTCGATCGCGTCGCCGAAAACCGGGGTATAATCCACCTTGAAATCCCCGGTATGGATCAGGGTTCCGGCCGGCGTATAGACAGCCAGGGCCGCCGCGTCCTGAATCGAGTGATTGGTCTTGATAAACTCAACCTGAATCTCTCCAAAATCCACGACGTCCCCGAATTTTACAACCCTGCGGGTAACCCGGTCCATCATGGCGTGCTCTTCCAGTTTTTTTTCAATAAGCGCCATCGTCAGCCGGGTCGTGTAGATAGGAACATTGATTTTCCGGAAGACATAGGGGATCGCCCCTATATGGTCCTCATGACCATGGGTGATGACGAAGCCTTTGACCTTGCTGTAATTCTCTTCCAGATAGCTGATATCCGGAAGCACAATATCGATGCCCAGCATATCGTCCTCAGGAAACGCCATGCCGCAGTCAACGACAACAATGCTGTCCCCGTACTCAATCGCCGTAATGTTCATTCCGATCCTCTCCAAACCGCCCATAGGGATCACCTTAACGCTCTCTATTCTGTTTTTTTTATTTCTCAAAATCTCCTCCATTTTTCTGCATCCGGCAGAGCTTCCGTATCCGTTCACGTTCCCCGAAAGCCCGCGCCTGATAAGTCTTGTCGTTTTCCTTTATTGAAAGGCGTTCACGCCTCAATATCCGTATCCTCCAGCAGCTCCTCAAACACTTTCATGAGGGCCGCAAGCTCCGCGTCCTCCGTCACGGGGACATACCTGGCTTCCGCCTCCCCGTCTTCCGAGATATCCCGCAGGATCAGCGCCTCCGCGTCCCCGTCCGGCGAATCCGTGACAAGGAGATAGTTCCTCCCCGCGACCCGGGCGTCGCATTCGACATAAAACTCTTTTTCTTCGCCGTTTTCATCCGTAAATACAATCGATTCTATCTTCATTTTTCCAGATCCCGAAGGGATATTCTCCCTTCCTTCAAATCCTTTCCATAGCTTGCCATAAAATCCTCCAGGATCAGCACGGCCGCGATTTTATCCACATATTTCTTATAGTCGCTTTTCCGGACTCCCGACTCTTCCAGAATCTCCTCCGCGGAAACCGTCGTAAGTCTTTCATCAACAAATATGACAGGAACTCCAAACCGTCTGCGAAGCTCCTCCCGGAAAACGCAGGTTTTCAAAGCCCTGTCACCCTCAGTATCATCCATATTGAGAGGAAGACCCAGTACAACAGCCTCCGCTCCGAAATGCCCGATCAGCTCGCCGATTCTCCGAAATGTCCTTCTTAAATGCTTTTCCTGGGCGCGTTCAATCGTTTCTAGCCCCTGAACCGTCAGTCCAAGCGGATCGGTGACGGCCACGCCCACCGTCTTCGATCCGTAATCAAGTCCGAGGATTCTCATCTTCCCGATCCTTCCGTCTTACTGATTCGGGCTTTCCCAGGATTTATTCTTTATGTAGGCCCTGAGAAGCTCCTCCACGATATCGTCCCGCTCCACCTTCATAATCATGCTTCGCGCCCCCTTATAACTCGTAATATAAGTGGGATCTCCGGACATGATGTAGCCGACGATCTGGTTCACAGGATCATAGCCCTTTTCCGCCATCGCGTTATAGACAGTATCCAGGACCTGTTTTACATGGATCTCCGGTCCCGACTTCACTTTGAAGAACTGCGTATTCCCAAAATCACCCATCATGACCACCTCTTTCCGAAGCATACTTTGTTACTAATCATAACTCAAATTGCGCAAATATTCAACCGCTTCTTTCACGCAATTCCACTTTTTGAACCGAAGCGATTCCGCCGGGGAGAATTTCCTTCACCCGGACCCGGACTTCCCGCCCTAAAGGCACCTCCCGGGACGCAAGCTCCACGGGAATGTACTCCCTTGTGTAGCCTTTCAGAATCCGCTCTCCGCCCCGCAAAAACGCCTCCTCAAAGAGGGCCAGGACCTCCTGTCCGACAAAACGTTCCGCATAGGCCATCCTCTCCGCGCGGTCTGTTTCCGCGAGCATGTCCGCCCGCTCCTTCTTCAGCTTTTCCGGCACCTGTCCGTCCATTCCCGCAGCCAGGGTTCCCTTGCGGACCGAATACTTAAAGATATGGGCCCTTGAAAAATGAATTTCCCGCACAAACGCCAGCGTCTTTAAAAATTCCTCCTCCGTCTCACCCGGAAAACCGGCGATGATATCCGTCATAATCGCGGGATCCCGGTAAAACTTCCTTATTATCCTGCATTTGTCCGCGAAATCCTTTGTCCGGTACTTGCGGCGCATCCTAAGCAGCGTTTCATCGCAGCCGCTCTGCATGGATAAATGAAAGGAAGGACAGACCTTTTCCTCTCCGCAAAGCCCCTCTATAAAATCCTCCGTCACGATTCCGGGCTCCAAAGAACCAAGACGGATCCGGGAAACCCCCTCTTCGGCCGCAATCGCCCGGATCAGTTCAAGGAGCCGGTAATTGGTCAGCGCCTCGGCAGCATCCGGCGTCTGGCGGTTCATCCCCGGATAGTCAAAATCAAGTCCGTAGGAGCTGATATGGATACCCGTGAGCACAAATTCGCGGTATCCCTCTGCGACAAGCGCCCGGACTTCCCGAAGAACGTCCTCCGGCCGCCGGCTCCGCACCCTTCCCCTTACATAGGGAATCATGCAATAGGAGCAGAACTGGTTGCAGCCGTCCTGAATCTTTAAGAAAGCCCGGGTGTGCTCCCCGGAGGAAACCGCCCCCAGCTCCTCGTATGTCCGGACGCTGCTGATCCGCGGCAGGACCCTTGATTTCATTCGTTCCGAATCCCTCTCCTTAAGACAGCTCTCAAGGATCTGAGGCAGCTTTCCCTTCTCCGCGTTTCCGATAAGAAGATCCACCGCGGGATCCGCCTCAAGCCGCCCGGCCGCATCCTCCACATAACATCCGCAGGCCGCGACGATGGCCGCGGGGTTCATTTCCTTCGCCTTGTGGAGCATCTGCCGGGACTTGCGGTCAGCGATATTGGTTACCGTACAGGTATTGATCACGTAGACGTCGGCGCCTGGCGCGAAAGGCGCCTCCTCCCAGCCGGCGTCAAGAAGCGCCTTCCGCATCGCGTCCGTCTCATATGAATTTACTTTGCATCCCAGACTGTGGAACGCCGCTTTTCTTCCCATAACGATACACCTTTCTTTATGCAAGATTTGTCTGTTTCTCCGTTCTTTTTGCCTTGACTAAAGCCCCTGTTTTCGATAAGATATCAACAGGAAATGAAAAACATATTTCCTGACTACCTAAAGGAGGTTAATACACATGAAGACAATTCGGGTATCTCTTAATTCCATCGACAAGGTCAAGACTTTCGTAAACGAGATTGGCAAATATGATTTTGATTTCGATCTTGTCTCCGGACGCTACGTCATCGACGCCAAATCCATCATGGGCATCTTCAGCCTGGACCTCTCCAAGCCGATTGACCTCAACATTCATGCCGAAGGTGAAAAGCTTGAGGAAGTTCTCGCGGCTCTGAAACCTTACGAAGTCGCCTGATTGAGTCATCATAGAGTATAATTGAAAAATTGTCAAGTAAACGCCCTGCCGCTTTCCGGCAGGGCGTTTCTTTTCTTCCCCCCGGAGTACTTCCGGGGGAGAAGCCTTACATTCTTTTCCCCTATTCCCTTCTCAGCGCGTCAATCGGATTCAGGTTCGCCGCCTGCACCGAAGGCAGGAGTCCGAAAATGATCCCGATCATCATCGAGAACGCCACGGAGAGCACGATCGCGGGGATGGAGATCGCGACCGGAGTTCCGCTCATTTTGGAAATGACCTGGGCCAGCAGGATCCCGGCAATCACCCCGATGATTCCGCCGAGGCTGGTCAGCACGGCCGATTCCGTCAGGAACTGGGCCAGGATAACGCTCTTCCTGGCTCCGAGAGCTTTCTTGAGGCCGATCTCCGCGGTTCGCTCCGTGACGGATACCAGCATGATATTCATGACGCCGATGCCGCCGACCAAAAGGGCGATGGACGCGACCCAGAGCAGCAGATTGTTGGTGCTGGACGCCAGCTCCTGCTGGTTTCTGGCTTTCTCCAGCAGATCCTCCGCCTTGTAGGCGATATCCTGGACGCCGGGGCCGATGGATTCATTCATGATATCCGCCGCCTCCCGTCCCGCATTGCTCATCTGCTCGGTCGTCCGGGCCCGGACGACGCAGTTTTCCGGCTCGTCATAGCCGAAGACGATCGGCCAGGAAGCGGAAGGAATCATAACCGTTCCGTATTCTTCCTGGTTGTAGTTCACGTAATCCTCAAAAGAATTGATCACAGGCTTGAAGTTCTCCGCCTTCTTCACGAGTCCGACGACCATGAAAGGTTCGCCCCGGATCTCCATCATGCTGCCGACAGCCTCTTCCTCCGGGAAAAGCGAGCTGGCTGCCCTCTCGTCCAGAAGCGCAACCTTGTGAAAATCCGTGTAATCCCTCTCGATAAACGGCCGTCCTTGATAGACGACCATTCCCAGCGCGGAGAGATAGTGCCGGTCGATCCCGCAGCAGGAGCCGCTTTCAAAGGAACCGCCGGCCGAGCTGATCCCATCTACCCAGCTCCTGTGGAGATAGAAAGAGGCGTCCTCCACCGCTTCAAGATCCAGAATCTTCTTCCTCTGCTCGTCGGAGACGGTGGAGACTCCTGCCGGGGCCCCGGAATCCATCCAGTACTCCCCGCCTCCCTGCTGCAGCGTGATCGTTACCGAATTGTTTCCCGCCCCGATCAGGTTCTGCATAATCTGCCGGTTGGTTCCGGTGATCGTCGAGACGATGGCTATGATCGAGGCGATTCCGATTATGACGCCGAGCATCGTGAGAAAAGACCTCATCTTGTGCGACCATATTCCCATAAAAGCAAGTCTGATATTCTCTATCATTTCCGCGCCACCTCACATTCCGTTGTAGAGGTCTTCAATCGACCCTTCCCGGGTTTTCGCCCCATCTTTCACATTTTTTCCATAGGGAAAAGCCAGATAATCCTCCGTCGTGATCCCGGAAATCACCTCGTAGCCGTCGCCCGAAAGCGCGCCGAGGACGACATCCGTCCGGACCAGCTTTTCATTTTCCCCTCTTTTATATACATAATAGCTGCCGTTTTCTTCCCTCACGAAGGCTTTCCAGATGTAGAGCATCTCCCCTCCCTGGCCGCCCATGGTATTGTCGGGCGTAAAGGATACCTGGAGCCAGTCGCCGTTGACAAAATCGGCGTCCCCGACGCTGATCGTAACCGGATACCAGGAGGCGTTTCTTGTGCCGTCTTCAAACATGCCGCTCGTGTCCGGATAGGGCGAGATCTCCCGGATCGTCCCCTCGCAGCTGCTTCCGCTGTTCCAGGACATGATGCTGACCGCGTCTCCTTCCCGGATCTTGCCCAGAAGCTTCTCGCTGATCGCGCTCTTTACATAGAGGCCTTCCGCGGCGGAGACGGAAAGGAAAGGCGACCCATCTGATGGCGGATCTTCCGGCTCATGAACCGTCTTCACAACTCCGTTCATCCGGGCCCGGACAGTCCCCTCTTCCAGCGCCTTCTCAGCTGCGGCAAGTTTCAGCTCCGCTTCCCGAAGATCCAGCTTGAGAGATTTCAGGAGCTGCTCCTCATTTTTCTTTGCGTAAGCGATCTCTTCCTTCGTCATCTGCTCGTCCCTGCCTATGAGACCGATTATGGAGGCAAGGGAGCCCGTATCTCTTTCCATCGCCGTCATAAGACAGGCGTCTGTCAGATTGGCTTTACCCAAATCAAAGTCCATAAAGGAAGCTTCCCCCCTATAGGAGACCGCTTTTTCAGGCGCTGACGCGATCGGGGAAGGAATATCCGCGGCCGGCAGAACGAGTCCCCTTCCCAAGGCAGCCAGGGTCCCGGCCGGGGCGGCCGTCGGGGTCTCCGTCGGAGCCGGGGTTTCTGTCGGAACCGGGGTCTCCGTCGGCGTTTCCGTCGGCGTCGGAGTCTCCGTCGGAGTCGGCGTTTCCATCGGCGTTTCCGTCGGAACCGGGATCTCCGTCGGCGTTTCCGTTGGAGTCGGGGTCGGCGTCTCCGTCGGCGTTTCCGTTGGAACCGGCGTCTCCGTTGGCGTCTCCGTTGGAGTCGGGGCCGGCGTCTCCGTTGGAGTCGGAGTCGGCGTCTCCGTTGGAGTCGGGGCCGGCGTCTCCGTCGGAGTCGGGGCCGGCGTCTCCGTCGGAGTCGGAGTCGGCGTCTCCGCCTCAAGGCCGTCTTCCAGCGGCTCCAGGGAGATCACGCCCTTCCAATCCTTAAGATCTTTTCGGATCATCACCGCGTTAAGCGTCCAGCGGGAAAGGAGCATTCCGTCCCCGCAGTCCCCTTGCCGGACTTCCAGCGCGGCATAGAAAGGTCCTCCATACAGAATGGCGGTCTTGCGAAGCATGGCAAGAAATTCCGGGGAGATAACCGTCCCTTCCTTTACCAGAAAGCGATAGGGATTGTCCTCTGTCCCGTAAAGAAGCGTCTCCGCTTCCAGCTCTTCCAGCTCTTCCGGAGAAAGGCCGCTTTTCTCATGGTCCGCTTCCTTGATCCCGGCTTTCTTCCAGACTTCCTCGGTTACATTATAGGGAAGAGAATCCGCGTCAAGGACCGTCAGGGCGCTGACCTCCGCCAGATCGATCTCCGGCTCCTCCGGGAGATCCTCCCAGGGAAGGTCTTCTTCTCCCGGAAAATCCTCCCAGGGAAGATCCTCCCCGCCTTCCGCAATCGGAGTAAGCCCCTTTAAGGTTTCCAGATTTTTATTGGCCACGTCGATCCGCAGCTCGATCTGCTGCTTAGCCAGCTTCTCCTTCTCCAGATTCATCGCCGTCTGCGTCATATCGTAAGCCATGAGGACGTCTCCCTCATGTACAGCCTGACCCGCGACAACCATGACCTCCTTAACCGTTTCCGCCGCTGACAGGTAGATGTCCTGCGAGGCGTCGGAAGACACATACCCGGTAACCATCGCGCTGTAATCCCAGGAGCCGCCCCCGTAATTGACCTCCGAAGCCGGTATGACCAGGACCGCCCGTTCCTGAGACCTGGACGCCCCGTAGAGAATTCCTCCGACCGCCCCGGTCCCGAGAAGAAGCGCCAGAAGGACCGCAAGAATTTTCCTGGTTTTCTTCATTTTTCCCGTCCCTCCATTTCTGTCAAAGTAAGGATCCCGTCCCGGATCTCCGCCATGCGCCGGGCTCGGCCGGCAATCTCCCTGTCATGGGTGATCATGAGTACCGACACGCCTTCATCGTTCAGCTTCTGAAAGAGCTCCATGACCTGCCGCCCGGAAGCCGAGTCCAGAGCCCCGGTAGGCTCATCTGCCAGAAGGAGCTTAGGGTGATTGACAATCGCCCTCGCGATAGCGACCCGCTGTTTCTGGCCTCCGGAAAGCTGGTTGGGCATGAAGCTCATCCGGTCCGAAAGACCGACCCTGCCGAGAGCCTCCTCCGCCAGTTCCCGGCGGCGGGCCCTGGGTACGTGGGCGTAAGTCAGCGGAAGCTCCACGTTCTGGAGAGCCGTCTGGCCGGCCAGAAGCTGGAAGGTCTGGAAGACAAAGCCCAGCTTATAAAGCCTGACGTCCGCCAGCTCGTTAGAACTGCATTTGCTCACGTCCTGTCCATCGATGAGGATCCGGCCGCTGCTCGGAAGATCCAGGCAGCCGATAAGGTTCATGAGGGTGGACTTGCCAGAGCCCGAAGGCCCCATGATAGCGACATATTCCCCTTCCTCCATCGAAAAATTCACGTCTTTTAAGACGGGGACCTCCAGCTTGCCTGTCGTATAATTCTTATAGATATTTCTGCATTCTACGATCATGGCCATCCTCCATCAGCCGACGGCCCCGCCGTGCATCATGCCTTCAGCCATCATGCCTTCGTCCGCCATGCCGCCGTCCATCAAGCCTTCAGCCATCAGGCCGCCGTCTTCCCCATCGTTCTCGGAGACCGTCATCTCCTCCATCGGGATCGCCGCCTGCCCGACTTCGTTGCTCTCATCCGGGAACGCGATATAATCTTCCGGAGCAAGCCCTTCCAGGACGCGGACCTTGAAAAGCTCGTCATCCCGCTCGCCCAGCGTGACGGGTCTTTTGACCAGCTTTCCGTTTTCAGCCGCCCAGACGAAAGGTGCCTCCGGATCGCTCTCATCGATGTAATACTGATCCAGCCAGATACCGCTGTTTTCATTTTCCGAAAGCTGGCCGACATTGACCTCCATGTAGACATGCTGGCCCAGCATCAGCTCCTCGCTTGAATCCAGATCCACATAGAAAGGATAGCTGGTGCTCTGGCCGCCGGAATTGCCGTAATAACCCTCGCCGGACGAACCGTTCTCCCGGTCAATCAGGGTAACCGTTCCCGTCCAGATCCTGTCCGGATCTACACGGCTGTGCACGAGCATGGCGGAGCCTTCCATGATATCCCCGATATTGGATTCATTAACCGATCCCCTGACCCGGAAGTCCCCGGTCTTCATGATCTTTATAAAGGAGTTATCGCTCTCGCCGTAAGCGACCTGGCCGCCGCTGCCGTTATTGACCGACTGGACCACCCCGGCGATCTTGCTTTTCACCTCGGCGTTCTCGATATTCTCCTTCAGCTTCTCGATCTCCGCCTGCTTTCCCTTGATGTCGTATTCCTTCTGGCGCTTTTCAAGCTGCTGCTGCTGAATCTGGATCGTATAGGAAGCCTGGTCCGAGGAAGAAGCCGCCTTCTTCTCCTTTTCCAGCTGCTCGATGGTCGAATTCATACCGGCAAGCTCGGCCTCCAGCCGCTCCAGGTCGATCTCCCCCTGCGAAAGGTTCTGCCGGAACTGCTCCGCGTCGTAAATGAAAAGCGGGGTTCCCTCCTCCACGGTCTGGCCCGCGGTCACATAAATCTCCGCCACCGTATACTCCGGATTCCGCTCCACCGACCAGGTTTCCTGGGACTCGACGACCCCGGCAAATCGGTTCAGCATCCCGTTTCCGCTCCCCAGCCCCGTAAGGGACGCAATCGAAGTGACGTAGACGGCGTTTTCCGGATCCGGCTCCCCGCCGCCTCTTTTGTAGACAGAGAAAACGATCCCTCCGAGAATCAGAAGAACCGCCGCCGCAATAAACCAGCCTTTCTTTCCTTTTTTCTTCATGTTTTCCTCCTGCTCTTTCCGCACAAAACGGCAAAGGTGTTTTCACCTTCGCCGCTTTGCCTTTTTCAGCCTTCACTTTCAAGACGTCTTTCAGCCTTGACTTTTCAGGCTATTTCCTCCACCAGCTTCGCAAAGTTTTCCGGATCGCTGAGCTTAACCGCCCAATTCGTCTCATAGTCCTCCGACTCCCCGGCTCCTTTGATCTGAAAATACAGACCAAAATCCATCGTCCCCGCTTCGCTTCCCCCATTCCGCCGCTTTACGCGTTCCACGGTTTCAAGAAGAGCCTCCACCTCCGTCCCACCGGAGAAAAAGATCCCTCCATCGAGAAGCTTTTCATAGTCAGATAAACCGTATCGCTCCGCAAAAGCCGCGAGCGCTTCCTGGGAAGATTCGCTCCAGCACCAGGCTCCCTTTACGCGACAGGCGGCGTCCGCCTTCGCCGGAAGCCCCAGCTCTTCAAGACAGGCCCGGGTGTTTTCATAATTCTCATAGACATAGGCTTCGCTGACGACGTCCATAAGGTCAAAGCCCTGATGGACTTTCGTATACTCCTCATAATCATCGTAGTCGAAATAGAAGCTGATCACGTATAGCGGGCTGCTTTCCCGGGCCTCCAAAAGATCAATCCGCCGGCTGTCCGCATCCAGCGCCTCAAGGAGCTTCAGCCTCTGCTCCGCATCCAGGGTTATTTTGTTTTCCGCATATTCCCCCAGCGGATCCTCCCACCGGCTCAGCGCGATCCTGTTATAGCGCTCCGGATCCATCTGGCCGAAGGGATAATACTTGTTCCGGAAATCAACGGTCGAGGACATCTTCCCAAGCGCCTCCCCGGTTTCCTCCAGCGGAATCTGATATCCGCGGATACGCATGCCGCCGCCTTTCATTTTATAAAGGATCCGCACGGAACACATCGTCTCTTCCCCGGCAGCGTCCGAAGGCTCCGCCGCCTCCCGGACCCCCAGTTCCGCGAGCTCGTAGATGCCGTCAAAATCCTCCACCAGATTCTTCCTGAGCCAGAGGGACTCCTGCGAGACGCTGCCGCCCTCCGCCTCCCGGTCATAGTGGCCGTTCAGGGTATCGCAATTGGCAAGCTCCATGGCTGCAAAGTCCTCCGAGACCGCCATCGCCTCGATCCGGCTTTTGTCCGGCAGCCAGGTGTCATAACCCAGAAGGTCGAAGCAGAAAACGGCGGGAATAAGAACGCTGCCCAAAAGCACCACAAGCCCCGAAATCCAGTGGCGCGCGATATTCCGGATATCCGGCGCCATGACAAACTCAAAGACCCCGTTGGCGATGAAAGCGCAGGCCGCCGACCCGAAAAGAAACCAGCCCATAAGCCCTTCCGACTGGCCGACAAGGATCCAGAGCAGAAATCCCCCCGCGACGCCAACCGGGATCGCGACGGCCGTCTTAAGGAAGGGCGCCGTACCCGGAAATGTCAGGGAGTTTTCCGCCGTCTCCGCCGGCCTTTTCCTGTAAATGAAAACCGCCAGCCAGAGCGCAAGGCCCGTATAGATAAGAAGGACCGCAACGGTCTTAAGCGGCGCCCTGTCAAAATAAGACGGGACGGTCAGCGCTGAAAACCAGAAGATGTTCTCTCCGTAATTCTCCGAATACCAGGTCTTATAGAAGAAGGAGCACAGCAGCTCATTAAGACCGCCCAGGCAGACTCCGTAAAAGAGCAGGAAGACGGACAAAAGAGTGCCGATCAGCATTCTTCCCGAAAGCACCATGGCAAGCAGCACCAGCGAATAGACCGCCGAAAAAGCCAGAATATTGAAGGCCGCGGCCCGGAAAACTCCGGCCGCCAGCGCCCCGCTGAAGACCCCCTGGGAAGCGCATACCGGAAACACCGCCAGCAGCAGCGAGACAAGATACGGGCAGATCACGATAAGCCAGCCCGAAAGACAGGGGACGAAGAAATACCTTTCACGCCTCATCGGAAGGCTCAGGAAGAAATCGCTCCGATCCTGCTTCTCCAGATACACATAGCCGGAAATGCCTGCCAAAAGCGCTGCCGCGAGAATAAAGAAATAGTAATAGCCCCCCGTCAGCCCCAGATAGGAAATCGCTGCCGACTTCCTCACCTTCAGAAGCATCTCCCCGGGCATCTCCCCGCGCCCCGACGCCGCCAGCTGAATCACCATCAGGCTTCCGGCCGGATACACCACCAGCGCGACAACAAGGATCAGGGCAAGGAGCCAGCTTCTCTCCTTGATATCCCAGAGCAGAAGCCTGGCAAAAGAAATCTTTCTCTCCCCCGGACGGCCCTGATCCGTCCCTCTTATGCTTTTAAATCGATCAATAAAGTTCATCACCATATAGTATACCCCTTTTTGGCGAATTTGTTACATATCATCTGAAAAAATCTGTTCTCTTACAGCTCAAATGAGCCTCCTTTTAAGGCCGGCCCGCTCCCCTTCCATGAGACGCAAACGTCAGGGTTCAAAGAGCCGGTCCACCTCATAGCCCGCCGTCTCCGTCGCGCTGATAAAGATCTCTTCCAGCGTAAGCGGCAGAGCCTCCGCAAAAATCGGGTTTTTGGATTCCACCGCCCGGACCACCTCCAGATTGGTTCCCCTGGCCACGAAGGTAAGGAGCGTCCCCCGGTGGGAGAACTGGAGCACATCCAGCTCCCTCAGCAGTTCCTCCTCCCGGGCCTTATCGGGAAGGACGCACTGGACTTTCTGCATGTGGAATTTCATATCCTCCAGGTTCTCCGAAAAGAGGATCCGCCCCCCGTGCAGAAGGCCTACCTGGTCGCAGATATCCTCCAGCTCCCGCATATTGTGGGAGGCGATGACCGGCGTAAAATCCCGGTCCACCATCTCGGCGGCAAAGATCTTCTTAACCGCCTGCCGCATGACCGGATCCAGCCCGTCGAAGGTCTCGTCACAGAGAAGATATTTCGTATTCGCGCAGACCCCCAGAAGAACCGATACCTGTTTCTTCATCCCCTTTGAGAAGGTCCTCAGCTTGCGCCTTCCCGGCAGCCCGGCGTGTTCGAGCATCCGCTGATAGCGTTTCCGATCGAAAGCCGGATAGGCGATTTTATAAAAATTCCCCATCGACTCCGGCGTCGCGTTCGGGAAAAACCAGCCGGTATCCGCAATAAAACAGATTTTTTCCTTGGCGTGGGGATTCTCGAATACTTCCTCCCCGTCCACCAGGATCTTCCCTTCCTCCGGCTTCAAGACCCCCGCCGCCATGCGGAGAAGGGTGGACTTGCCCGCCCCGTTCGTCCCGACGAGCCCGTAGACCTTGCCCTCCGTGATATCCGCGCTCAGCTCCCTGACCGCCTCGATATCCCCGAAATTCTTTTTTACGCCTTTGATCTCAATCATGTTTTTCACCTCCGACCGTTTCCCGCAGCACCCTAAGAAGCTCTTCCTCTGATATGCCCAGCTCCTGCCCTTCTTTCAGAAGGGAAATGAACTTCCCGCGCCAAAGCAGCTTCTTCTTCTCAACTGCGGTCAGATCCCCGGATACGAAGCTTCCCCGGCCCTTTACCGTATAGATAAAACCCTTCATCTCAAGGATGGCGTAGGCCTTCTGGATCGTGTTGGGGTTGATCGCCAGCTCAAGCGCCATCTGCCGCACGCTCGGAAGCTGCTCTTCCGCAGCCAGAACGCCGCTGGCGATCAAGCGTTCCACCCGTTCCACGATCTGCTCATATATGGGCCTCCGGTCCTTCACGTCAATTGTTATCAGCACGCAACCACCTGCCTTTCGCGTTCGTCTCACTTGTATTAGCTGTATTATATGTCATAATACACTTGCTGTCAAGAAAAAACTGCCGCAGATTTTTCCGGCCCGCCCGCCTTCCGGGACGCGTCCCGGCCCGTCCCCGGAAGCACCGCTTCACGCGGCTGCGCGCAGCCCTGATAAACGTTTACTTCTCCTGAAGGCGGATTTTCTCCAGCGTCCGATGCCGCCCGTCTTCCGCCTCATACACCCGCACCTCGCAGTTGCGGGGCTTGGGCCGCCACAGAAGCCCGTTTTTCCGATCTTCCAGGTAGCCCGACAGGGCCCGCATGATGCCTCCGTGACAGGCGACAAGCACCGTTTCGTATTCCTTGCCTTCCAGCTCCCGTAAAAAAGAAGCGCTCCTTCGCCGGAGCGAATCGACCGTCTCCACGCTTTTCGGCGCCGGAAACAGTTCCGGAAAGAGCCAGTAAGACATCATGAAAGGCCCCAGCAGGTAGAACTTCTTCTTTTCATAGTTCCCGAAATCAGCCTCTATAAGGCGGGGATCCCGGATCACTTCCGAGGGAGCGACCCCGCCGATGATCGCGCCGGTCATGACCGCCCGGTCAAGAGGGCTGGCGTAGACCGCGTCAAAATGAAGCCCGCCAAGCCTCTCCCGCATTGCCCCGGCCTGGGCCAGGCCCTTTTCGTTTAAGGGTTCATCCGTAAGCCCCTGCATAAGGCTCTTTTTATTGAGGTTCGTCTGTCCGTGACGGGTGAGATAGATTTTCATTTTCAGATTCTTTCCTTTCCGCATCGGAATGCTGCGGCGCCGGCCGCGGCAAATCCGTATTCCAAGAAATCCTTCCGGAGAAGCGCAACAGGAGAATCGCTCCGCCGGCAGGTTCATTATACGATATCCCTCTTTTTTTGACAACAGGCGCCTCGGCTGGCTTTAAAAAACGATATCGGAGACAGGCGGATCTATGTTATACTGATCCTGGATTTAGTCAATCTTCCCGGCCTTATTTCGCAAAGGAGGTCCTTATGCCGCAGCTTACCTATCTCATTGTCGGCTCCGGTTGGAGAGCCGAATTCTACGGCCGCATCGCCGCCGCGTACCCTGATCTTTTCAGGGCCGTCTACTACTGCCGCTCCGAGGAGAAAGCCGCGCTCATGCGCGGGCGCAGCGGCCTTCAGGCCTTCTGCTCGGTGGGAGACTGCCTCCGCCTGAACCCGGATTTCGTCGTGACCGCCGTGGACAAAGCCCACAGCGCGGAAGCCGCGATCGAATGGGCCAGCCGCGGGTTTGCGGTCGCCTGCGAGACGCCGGCCGCGCCCTCTGCCGAAGGCCTCAAGGCGCTTTTGGGCTGCAAACAGCCGGACGGCTCCCCCGCCCGGATCAGCTGCATGGAACAATACCGGCGCTACCCGGTCCTCATGGCCGGCCTCGACGCAGTCAATGCCGGCGCCATCGGCGAGCCCTGCAGCGCCTATCTCTCCGCCGCCCACGATTACCACGCTTTCAGCCTCCTCAAAAAAATGCTGAAGACCGAAGGCCAGGGCTATAAGCTCCGGGGAGAAAGCATCCAAAGCCCCGTCACTTTGACGGACTCCCGAAAGGAAGCCCTCTACGACGGCAGGGAAAAGCCTGCCGCCCGCGACATTCTCCACATCACATTCGATTCCGGCAAAACGGCGGTCTATGATTTTTCAGGCGTCCAGTACCACTCCTACATCCGCTCCCGTACGCTCATCCTCCGGGGCTCCCGCGGAGAGTGGAACGGCCGGACGATTCTGGGGCTCAACGAGGCCAACGAGCCCGTCCGCACCCTTCTCATGCCGGAGATTCCGGAACGATACCGCTGCCTTGACAACACCGCCCTCCGGGATCTCCGCAAAGTCTGGCAGAATGAACTGACTTTAGAGACCGCCCAGGACGAGTTCGCCATCGCCTCCATGCTGCTCGACATGGGCGAATTCATCGCCGGAGGTCCCGCCCCTTACCCGCTTATCAGCGCCGCGGAAGATACGCTCTTCTGGCTGAAAGCCCGGGAAGCGCTCGCCAGCCCCTGGGAAACCGTATCCGTCAAGCCTCTTTCCGCCTTTCCGGAAGACTTCTGAATACGACGCGCGCATAAAGAGAGCGGCCGAATGGCCGCTCTCTTTTATCAATCCCAGTACCAATAGATCCCGTAGCGCTGTTCCGCGATCTCATAAAACGGACGAAAGCGCAAGCCGTCCAGTTCAAAGGAAAGCCCCTCTCCCCCGATCCGCTTCATATAAGCTCCGGGCTTCTCCGCCAATTCGGCAAAAGAGGCTCCCTCCGGCAGCTTCCGATATTCCTCCTTAAGGATGCCCCGGAAGGTTTTCCCGTAGCTGATATCCAGCTTGACGGCTCCCGGATGCAGGATCTTCCAGGCCGGCGCGACAACCTCGATGCCGGCTTCCGCCAGCTCCTTCCCGTCTTCTGCCGGAAGCTCCGCCGCAAGCACCAGCGGCCCGTAAAGAAAAGCGAGCGCATCCGCCGCATCCGGCAGGCCTTCCGCCCTCAGGCCCGCCGGACAGACAATCTCAAACTCCGCCGTTCCGCCCGCCTCCAGGCGGCAGGCAAGCTCCAGATAGTCCCGGCCCGGAGCCGCGCTCCGTTCATCGCTCCCATCCGATCGTCTCACCCTGAAGGCGTCCTTCTTCGTCCACTCCGGAATCCTGAAGCGGATCCGGAGTTCCGCGTCCCTCTCCGCCCTCAGCCGGAAGGAAAACGGCTTTCCGGAAGGCAAGTCCGCCTCCATGCGGGCTAAGACGCCGCGTTCTGTCCAATTAACTTCCGAGGAGATATACTGATTCACGATCAGCGCGTCCCCTTCCTGAAAATACAGGCTTTCCGCCAGCTTGACAAAATCTTCCATGCCGGTCCCCGTACAGCACCAGAATACGTTTTTATCCGGATCGCTGTTCCCGAAAACCTTGAAGAAGCCGGTACCCATCGGATTAAAATAAGTGGTTCCGCCCGAAGGATGAACCGATCCGAGCCGGGCGTTAAAGAGAGCCCGTTCGATATAATCCGCATATCGGGGATCCCCGGTCATCTGAAAGAGCATCTTTGCGAGCTTCATCATATTGTAGACGCAGCAGCTCTCCGCGTTGCACTGGGTCCGGGCATGGTCGAGCATCCCATCCTTCCGGAAATGCTCCATGTCCCCGACCCCGCCGGTCGCGTACATCTGCGTCTCCGTCACCCTTTTAAAGAAAGCCTCCGCAAAATGAAAATACAGATCCGAGTCTTTCGCTTCCGGCAGCGCGCAGGCCCTCCTCAGGGCCCCGATAAATTTCGGGATCGTCGTGTTGGCGTGCACACCGTCGAGCGCGTCCCTATCTTCCGTGAGCTGCTTATAGAGCATCGGATCGTCGAAGGCTTCCGCCGCCTTTCGATAGGATTCTTTTCCGCTCAGTTCATACAAAAGGTAAAGCGTATCGTTCATCCCCCCGTACTCACTGCTTAAGATCCGCCGCCTTACCGCCTGGTCCCAGCCCGCCGTCCTGGCCCAGACCCAATCCGCAAGCGCTTCCGCGGCCTCAAGCGCCTCTTCATTTTCCGTAAAAATGAAAATATCGCACAGCCCCTGAAGCACCTTATGCAGCGCGTACCAGGGCACCCAGGTCTCACCTTCCGCCTTGCCCTCATCGATATCAAACTGGATATCCGGGTAAGCCGGCAGCGCCGGGGAAGCTGCCGACAAGAAACCGTTTCCGGAGGCAATCTGGCACTTCCGCAGCTCCCTCACAATATAGTCCAATTTCTCCCGCAGCCCATCATCCAGGAAAGCCCGCGCCGCCATGGCCGCCGCGGAGAAATAATGGCCGAGCGCATGCCCCCCGATCCTCGCGTTTTCCCAGCCGGGATAGGGATGAAAGCCCTTGTCCGAAAGCCCCGCGTTGCGGCGGAAGGCTGACAGCACCCGCTCAGGTTCTATTTTTCTGATAAAAGAAAGTACAGCCTCCTGCCCCGCCAGAAACTGCGGATCCCGAAGCTGTACCGAGGAGATGTCAAAGCTCTTAATTTTTCGATGTTTCATTATCTCCGCTCCCATCCTGATAGAGAAGATCGTCCACGCCCATGGATTCCTCCTTAATGTGCTTCGCGAATACCCTGTAGAGGAAGAAGGAGCACATGTAGGAGACGATTGCGATCCCGATCACGAGCATCAGGAGCAGCATCGCGACGTTCACGGTCGCAAGAAAGACCGAGATCCCCTGGATCAGCAGGCAGGCCAGCGTGTATGGAATGAAATAGCCGACCGCCATCTTGGCCGCGTTTGCGAACTGGTTCTTCAGGGAGTCCTTCATTTTCGCGATGAGCGGGAACAGCCAGGTAACGAGTGCAAAGAGGATGCCCGCCAGCGCGTAGGACACCGCCAGCATCATCTTCTGGATAAATCCCGAACCCATGACCGACCAGAACCGGATATCAAAGAAAATGAGAAGCCCGCAGCCGAGCACGATAAGCCAGGCGACCGTCGCCTGCACAAAGCTCTCCTTGAGGGACTTGAAAAAAGTCTGCACTACATACCCGTCGCCGTAGCGCACGGACCGCAGGTTGACCGCGTACATGGCGGTGAGCGACGCGCCGATCGTCACGACCGGCAGGCTGCAGACAAGAAACAGCAGGTTGAGGACCAGAAGGTCCGCGCCTTTGTTGATGAACCGGATGATTGGGCTGTCATAATCGAAATGCATGCTTGCTCCTTATTGTTTAAGAGGCGGACGGTTTGCACCATCCGCCTCTTATATTTACGAAAATTACTTGATGCCGCTGATGGCGATGGACTCGATGATCATTCTCTGGAAAATGAAGAACAGAAGAAGCGTCGGGATCATCGCGATAACGGACGCGGCCATGATCAGCGCGTAGTCACTCTGAATTGCATAGTAAGAGTTGAACGAGCGGATGACGACCTGCAGGGTCCAGTTTGCTTCGCTGCGCAGGAAGATCGTCGGCGCAAGGTAGTCATTCCAGATACCCATGAACCACAGCATGAGCTGCGTGCCGAGAGCGCCCTTCATAAGCGGAAGGAAGATTCTCCAGTAGGTTCCGAAATAGGTGCAGCCGTCGAGCTTCGCAGCTTCCATCAGTTCAGTCGGGATGCTGTAAAGGTTCTGACGCAGGAAGAAGATCATGCTGACGTTGCCGAAGAGACCCGGAATGATCAGCGGAGCCAGTGAGTTCGTCCAGCCAAGCTTGGTGAACAGAACGTACTGCGGGATCATGACGACCGCGAACGGGATCATGATGGTGGCAAGAAGGGCCAGGAAGAACTGGTCTTTGCCGCGGAATTTCAATTTCGCGAAGGCGAAAGCCGCCAGGGAGGAAGTGAAACCGCCGACGATCAGGACCGGAATCTCGACCTTAACCGTGTTGAAAATACCGCTGATGAACTGGCCCTTGGAAAGGACTTCCGAATACTTGCCGATGAGAACCGGATCCGGGATCAGCGTAAGCCTTCCGGAAAGGATCTGGTTCTTGGTCATGAAGGATGTCAGGACCATGTAGATCAGCGGGAAGACCATCGTGAAGGCCAGCAGAAGCAGCAGGATGAATACGAAGATATTAAAAGCTTTTTCCTTCGAAGAGACGACCTTATCGGTCTTGTACATGGCGTTTGAGTTCGCCTTTTTCTTTTTTTCAGCCATTTGTCGTCACCCTCCTTAAATATCCGTATTGACCCATTTGTTCTGTCCCCAGAAGTTAAGGGCCGTAATTGCGAAGATGATGATTGCGAGGATGACCGCAATCGCGCTGCCGTAGCCAAGCTGTCCGTTCTTGAAGGCCTTCTCATACAGATAGAAGACGACTGTCGCCGCGCTGTAGTTCGGGCCGCCGTTGGAAGCCATGACCTGTACTTCGACGAATACCTGGAAACCGCCGATCAGGGAGGTGATTAAGACATAGAAGGTAACCGGTGAAAGCAGGGGCAGCGTGATGTTTCTGAATTTCTCCCAGCCGCTCGCGCCGTCGATTTCAGCCGCTTCATAGTAGTCGCGCGGGATATTCTGGAGACCGGCAAGATAAAGGATGATCGTGCCGCCGAGGCCCTTCCAGACCATGAAGATAATCATCGAAATCTTGATCATCTTCTCGTCGCCGAGCCAGTTCGGGCCGTGCTGTCCGGTAATAATCTTCCAGATGCCGTTTAAGAGACCGTAGTCATAGTTGAAAACCCATGCCCACAGGATGGAAACCGCGACCAGCGAGGAAACCACCGGTACGTAGTACATGGTCGTCAGAAGACGCTTGCCCGGAAGGTTGCGGTTGAGACCCATGGCGATGATGATGCCGAGGATCATACCGATCGGGATACCGATCATGTAGATGAGCGTCGTTCCCATACTCTGCCAGAACTTCGCGTCCTGAAGAATTTCAATATAGTTTCTAAGACCAACAATATTCCCCCACAGGGAGTTGATGCCTGTCCAGCGGCTCATACTGACGATGAGCGCGAAGACGATGGGGTAAGCCATGAAGCACATGAATCCGATAAACGGGGGGGCGATAAACAGCCACGCCCAGCGCTCTTCGCGCTTCGCCATCTCGGACATGCGGACTTTTACTTTGTTTTTTCCAGCCATATTTAACTCCTACTCACTATCTTGTTTGCGTTTTCAGAAAAGACAAACCCCTCGTGTGAGGAGGGGTTTGCAGTTGTCATAAGATTAGTTTTTCGCAGATCCCTGGAGTTCGATCGCGTTGTCCAGCAGGGACTGCATCTCCGGCTCAACTTCCGCAAGGAAGTCTTCAACCGTGATGTTGCCTCTCTGAATATTGGCGACGCCGGTATGGAACGGCGTGAACCACTCCGCATTGTAGGTGTAATCGGTCTCCTGAAGAGTTGCCTCATAGGCGTCATCGCCTTCGAAGTATCCGAAAAGGACGCGGACATTCGACGGGAACGGAAGCTCGCCGTTGTTTACAGCATCGAGGAATTCGCCGTAAGCGAGGTCGCGGAGGTTCGGAAGCTGGATGGAGTGGCCGGTGGTGATACCGGAAACAGCCTTCTGGCCGGCTTCGTCAGTGGAAAGCTTGGCAACAAGTTCAGCGCAAAGATCCGGATTCTCGGTATCCTTGGAGATGCAGTACGCGACAGAGCCCATCCATGTGTGGGAGCGTCCATCGCCGTCCGGGCCTACCGGCCAGCCGCAGAGATCCCATTCATACGGGAAGGTGTTCTCGTCCATGAACGCCGCAACGTCCCATGTGCCGCAAGCGTAGAAACCGATCTGGCCGTCAAGCCATCTCTGATATCCGCCGAGGGCCGCATCCTGGTCAACAGACGGCGTAAGGCCGTTCAGGGTCAGGTCTGTGTAGAAGGTAAGGGCGTTCTTAAGCGCTTCGTTGTTGGCAACGTTGACCTTGGTCATATCCTCGTTCAGGAACTTGACGCCGTTGCTGTAGAGGTAAGGAGTCATACCGAACTGGTTGGCGTTCGCGACGCCCCACTGATCGATCTCGCCGTCGCCGTCCTTATCAACGGTAAGGGCCTTGCAGACTTCGATGAACTCGTCATAGGTGTAAGGCTTCTCCGGATCCGGATAATCAAGGCCGGCCTCGTCAAAGAGGGTCTTGTTGTAAGCGAACGCAAAGCAGGAAAAATCCTTCGGAAGGGCGTACAGGCTGCCCTCGCCGATGTTCGTCCCGTCATAGCGATAGATCGTCTGAGTGGTTCCCCAGAGCTTGTCAACCGTTGCCTGGTCAACATAATCATCGAGCGGCTGGATATAGCCGTTGTCAACGTACTTGCGGACGTCAGCCGGCGCGCAGTAGAATACGTCAGGCATGTCGCTAGCGGTCATGTTGGCGATCATCTTGGTGTTGTACTCATCCTGAGTCGTGATCTCGAAAACAACTTCCTTGATCTCATCCTTGTGTTCCTCGACAAACTCCTCAACCAGTCCCTTGTAGATCTCCTTCTCATGCTCCTGCATGTAAAGGAAAACATTGAGCGTCTTGTCGCCATTGCCCTTCATCGCGTCGCTGGAGTTGCCGTCTGTCGCTTCGGTGCCTTCCGCCGCGCCGGAAGCAGTCCCGCCGCCGTCTTCTGAGACAGTGGTCGTCGCGCAGCCGCCCAGCAGCGCTGTCCCCATGAGCATGGACAATGTCATGGCTAAAAGTTTTTTCTTCATCATATTTACCCTCCTTGATTTGTAAATAGATATATTATTAACTGCTTCTTATTGTATTCGTTTTATGAAAATCTGTCAATAAATATTTTAGAATTTTTTAAACTAATTTAGCTTTTCGTCAATATCAATAAAAAAATAAACTATTTTTTGTTGACTTATCCATATGGATTTATTTATAATGCTGATATGATATAGTAGAAATCTTACCAGAGAAATGCACGGAGGTGGTTCCTTGCTTTACATCACATCGCCAAACGAAGGGCTGGAACTTTTCAAGGTCCTGGGATCGGATATCCGAATCGAAATCATCAAGCTTCTTCTCAAGAACAAGCGGATGAGTATGAATGAGATCGCGACAAAGCTGAAAATTACGAACGGGGCGCTGACCAGCCACATCCGCAAGCTGGAATCCGTCGGCCTCATCTCCATCTCTTCCGAAACGGGCGGACACGGGAACCTGAAGCTCTGCTCCCTCCGTATGGATAAAATCCTTGTCGATTTCACCGCGCCCGATGTCATGCAAAACGTCTACAACACCGACGTCAAAATCGGACACTATTCGAATTACAAGGTTTATCCCACCTGCGGCATTTCCACAAATAAATCCCTGATAGGGGAAGTCGACGATACCCGCTATTTCGCGCACCCCGACCGATTCAATGCGGAAATCCTCTGGTTCACCAAAGGCTTCATCGAATACGAGCTTCCCAACTTCATCCCCTTCGGAACCCGGATCACCCAGCTCACGATCTCCGAGGAGATCTCCTCGGAAGCCCCCGGCGTCAACAATGTCTGGCCCTCCGATATCACTTTCTCCGTCAACGATACGGAGATCGGCATGTGGACTTCCCCCGGCGATTTCGGAGACGTCCCCGGGATCTTTACCCCGGACTGGTGGTTCCCCAACTGGAATCAGTACGGGCTCCTGAAGCTGATCGTCATCAACCAAAACGGAACCCACATCGACGGGCTCAAAGTATCTGACGTCACGATCCAAAGCCTGAACCTTGATTACCAGAGCAAGATCCGCTTTCGGATGGAAGTCAAGAAAGACGCCGTACACGTCGGCGGCCTGACCATCTTCGGAAGCTCCTTCGGGAACTACGCCCAGGATATCAAGGTCAGCATCCAATACGAATAAGAAAACCCGCGTCCGCAGCGATATTCGCCGCGGACGCGGGTTTTTTACCATTTTTTCTTCGGGCAGCGGCTTCTTTCGGCCGAAGCCCGGATCAGCACGTAACAGCCGCAGGCCAGACAGGTTCCCCCGACCTGCTTCGGACAGCTCCCGCAGACCGAAAGCCGCCTGCGGATCGTCTCCTCATCCGCCCGGTCCTTTTCATCGAGAAGCCGATAGAGCCGGTCCGCGTATTCCGTCACATCCTCCGGCATCTCCGCCATAATATCGCAAAGCCGGCAGAAACGCGCGCCCTCCGAAGCGGAAGCGGCCGGAATCTCCCTCATGTCTTATTTCCCCTGTCTTTTAAGACGGATCAGCGTCACGCTTGCCGGCGCAAGGACAGCCGAAAGGCCCTTTTCCTTCATCTCATAAGCGACGAATGCCTGCTCCGTAACCTCTTCCGGAGCGTCAAAACGATTGTGCGCGTGGATCTCACCCGCAACAACCGACGCCTTCTCCACCTGCCAGGAGCCTTCCGCCAATTCAATATCGATGTCCTGGGACTCATCCACGGAAAGGTTGCCGAGCGTGATCGTGATAAGGCCGTCCTTATCTTCGGAAACAGACTCCGTAACCTTCGGCAGCGTCCATTTGCCGGAGCCGACCACATCGGGATCATAAATCCAGGACGAAAGAAGTTCGCTGTCCTGGTGATACTTATACTGATTGAATACGTGGTAGGTAGGCGTCTTGATCATCTGCGCGCCCTCGGTCAGGATAACGGCCTGGAGCACGTTGACGACCTGGGCCAGATTCGCCATCTTCACGCGGTCGGAATGCTTGTTGAAGACGTTGAGGGTAATTCCGGCAATCAGGGCGTCCCTGATGGTATTCTGCTGATAGAGAAAACCGGGGTTGGTGCCCGGCTCGCAGCTGTACCAGCTTCCCCACTCATCCACGATCATCCCGATCTTCTGATCCGGATCGAACGCGTCCATGATGATGCTGTGCTTCGAGACCAGCTCGTTTATACGCCAGGCCTTGCCCAGGGTCTTATACCAGACCTCCTCATCGAAATCCGTCGAGCTGCCCTTGATCTTCCAGCCTTCCGGATGTACATAATAGTGAAGGGAAAGCCCGTCCATAAAGCCGTGGCAGTCCTCATCCTTCGCATGGTCGAAAGCCGTATCCAGGACGCCCCTCGTCCACAGGTAATCGTCGACATTGGCGCCGCAGCAGATCTTGCGGATCGGATGATCCGAATCGTAATTCCTCACATAGGTCTGGTAGCGCCTGTAGAGGTCGCCATAATAGGAAGGGCGCATATTGCCGCCGCAGCCCCAGTTTTCATTTCCCACGCCGAAATAATCGACCCTCCAGGGTTCCTCATGGCCGTTTTTCTTTCTCTCCTCGGCCATGGGGGAGACGCCGTCAAAAGTCATGTACTCCACCCATTCGGACATCTCCTGGACCGTACCGCTGCCGACATTGCCGTTTATATAAGTCTTGCAGCCCAGCTGGCGGCAGAGTTCAAAATATTCATGCGTACCGAAGCTGTTGTCCTCCACAACCCCGCCCCAATGGGTATTGATCATTTTTTTGCGCTTTTCCTTCGGGCCGACGCCATCCTTCCAATGGTATTCATCCGCGAAGCAGCCGCCCGGCCAGCGCAGGACCGGAATCCGGATCTCCTTCAGCGCTTCCACGACGTCCGTCCGCATCCCGTTCACATTGGGGATATCGGAATCCTCCCCGACGTAGATCCCCTCATAGATGCAGCGGCCGAGGTGCTCGGAAAAATGTCCGTAGATCTCCGGGTTGATATGAGAAATCTTTTTCGTGTTATTGATGACAAGTTTTGCCATAATCCTTCTTTCCGCCTTACGAGGCCAGGTATTTAATTCCCCACAGAGTGTGGTTGTTGCCGCCGACAGCCATAAATGAAAGGGTTGCATTTCCGGCCTCATCGGTCATATTGATAAGCTTTCCGCTGTAGTCGGTTCCGTCGATCGTCACATGGATGCTGTCCGTCCCGTCAGTCAGTTCATAGGTTCCCTCATACTCGCCGCTGATCTTCCCGTCCTTGAAGCTGCAGGCTTTGCCTTCATGGATAACGTCGGAGATATCCAGCTCATGGTCCAGGATATAGAAGCTGCCCGCAAGCTCCGCTGCCGTATAGCCTTCCTCCGCGGTCGATTCGCTGCCGGTTTCAAACGGCGCCGCCATATACCAGCCCTCGTCGTTGAGATAGAGGCGGTGGACTCTGGGTTCATGGTATTCGCTGCCGTTGTCGAAACGCTGATGGTAGACCAGATAGGTGTTCCCGTCCGCTCCGACGAAGACCGACTGGCCGCCCGGAGCCATATAAGCCGTCTCCAGGGACGGAAGGCTGTAATTCCCCATCATCTTGAGGCCGTAAGAGAAAAAGTCCTCCTCATCGTCCCAGGTCTTTCCGGATGCGTCCACATAGGGCCCGGTCGGGTTCTCGCTCCGGTAGAGACGCATCTGGTAGCCGCCGGTACGGGTCAGGCCGCCGCAGGATACGAAGAGATAGTAGTATCCGTTATCCTCATTGTGGAAAATGAAGGGCCCCTCGCAGGCGTGATGCCCTCCCCCGATCAGATGATAACCGAAATAGGGGTCGACGCCGTTTGCCTCATCGGCCTCCGGAAAGATCGGATAACCGCTCGCGGGATCGATCTCAAGAAGGAAAAGGCCGCCGGACCAGGAACCGTAAACCATCCAGATCTTCCCCTCGTCGTCGGTGAAGATTGCCGGATCGATGCAGTTCGGCCATTCCGTGTTGTCGTAGCCGCCGTATTTAAAGTAGCGGTCTATATCCGCGTCCGCCCCCAGAACTTCAAGGAGATTGGTCTTGTCAACCTCGGAAGCGCTGAAGCCGGAGCAGAGCAGCGTATCGACATAGGTATAGGGGCCTTCCGGGACATCCGAAACCGCCAGGGCCAGCGCCGACTTGATGTAGCTCGAGCTCGTGCAGAAGTACATGCAGTACTTGCCCATAGTCTCATTGTAGAAGATATTCGCCGCCCAGACGGAATAACCGCCGTCTTCATTCTTGCCGACGTAAGAAAAAGCCGGCAGGTCTCCGCTGTAGAGATTGGAAATATATTTGGCCGCGCTCCCGTTGGAGATATACTCCCACTGATCCATGTCTTTCGACTCGGCCAGAACGATATGGGACCCGGTCATATAATAGGTGCCGTCCGCCAGAATGATCTGCGGATCGTGGCAGGAGATGCCGTTTCCGTAATTCCCCTTCTTGATATCTTCCGCAGCCAGCTCATTGTCAGCCGGCGCGCTCCCCGCGGCGCCCCCGCAGCCGGCCAGGCACAGCGCCGCCGCCAGGAATCCGGCCGCCGTTTTTTTCCATTTCCTGTTCAGCATAACTTCTCCTTTCCAAGCGTATTTTATGAAGGAAATCGATTGTCAAATGAGAAAACAGGCCTGTCGTTTTCATCCCAGAGCACCGGCATGAGGAAAGCGTGCCGGTTGGGATTGTAAAGCGGATTGCCCTCGATCTCCGCCTCCGTACGCGCGTGATAGACCATGATATCCCGCCCCTGCTCGTCAACGGTAAAGGAATTGTGCCCCGGCCCGAAAAGGTTTTTCGACGCGTCCGTTCCTAACACCGGCCAGCGGTCCTTCTTCCAGTTCAGCGGATCCAGAAGATCCGTACCGGAAACCGCCGTCAGAAGCCCGACGCAGTAGTAGACGCCTGTTTCGCTGGCTGAGAAAGTAAGATAGATCTTATCTCCCCGGCGGATGATGCCCGGACCCTCATTGACCCAGAAGCCCACGCGCTCCCAGTCGTAATCCGGGGTCGTAAGCAGCACCTGAACCGTCGCCAGCTTGGTGCCGGACTCCATCTTCGCGATATAGAGATTGCTGATCTGCTTGCCGACGCCGACCTTTTCGGCCCAGACAAAATACCAGATCCCGTTGTCCTCGAATACGGTCGCGTCCAGCGAAAACGCCTGGAAGGAGAAAGGATCGTCGTCCGCGCACTGCATCTGTCCGCACTCAACCCAGGGATCCTCATAGGGGTCGTCGCCGGTACACATAAGCACATAAGGACGGATCTCCCAGACGTCGTCCTTATCGCCCCCGGCGTAGTAGATATACCATTTGCCGAACAGGAAATGAATTTCCGGCGCCCAGATATGCTCGCTCATGATCCCGCTTTCATGCTTGACCCAGAGAACCTTCTCTTCCGCGTCGGCGAGTCCTTCCAGCGTACGGCTCCTTCTCAAAACAACACTGTCATAGGCAGGAACAGAGGCCGTGAAATAATACCAGCCTCCTTCATATAATACATACGGATCCGCTCTCTGAAGGATCCAGGGTTTATTGAATTGAAAAGTGTTGTCCATATTCTCCACTCCTTTCCAAAAAAATATTTTACAAAACCCTAAACTTTATTTGATCGTAAAATATTTTAGAATTATAACTAATTTAACAAGAACCGGCGCTTTTTTCAAGACCCTTTTCGGCAGTTTTTATCTTTCGTCATTATGACGATAGACAAAAGGTTTTTATTTGGCGATCAGGAGCTCAGCCGTCTCGATGGCGGTCTTCAGCAGGCCCTCGATCGAATCCTTCAGCTTCGCCTCGGACCTCTCGATAACCGGCAGGATCGGCTTCGTGACCGGATGCCGGGCCACGAAGATCGTGCAGCAATCCTCATAAGGCAGAATGGAGGTCTCATAGGTCCCGATCTTCCGGGATATCTCGACGATATCGTTCTTATCAAAGCCGATCAGGGGCCGGTATACCGGCATGGAGGCGGCCGCATCCGTCACATAAAGGCTCTGCATCGTCTGGCTGGCGACCTGTCCGATGCTCTCGCCGGTGATAAGGCCCAGATCGCCCTCCTCCCTCGCGAAATGCTCCGCGATCCGCATCATATAGCGCCGCATAATGATCGTAAGCTCCTCATGCGGGCACTCGTCATAGATATGGAGCTGGATATCCGTGAAATTGACCACATGCAGGCGGATCGGCCCCGTATACTTCGCGAGCTGGGCTGCGAGGTCCACGACCTTCTGCTTCGCCCGCTCCGAGGTATAGGGCGGCGCATGGAAGTAGACCGCATCGAGCGTCACCCCCCGCTTCGCGGTCATCCAGCCCGCGACCGGGGAATCGATTCCTCCCGAAAGAAGCAGCATGGCCCGGCCGGCAGTTCCGATCGGCATTCCCCCGGGTCCGGGAATGATCTTGCTGTAGATGTAAACTTCCTCCCGGATCTCCACATCGAACAGAAGCTCCGGCTCATGGACGTCGACTTTCATTTCCGGAAAATTCTGCAGGATAACCTCCCCCAGCGCCGCCGCGGTCTCCATGGAGGTAAGCGGGAAGGTCTTATCGACTCTCCGCGCCTTGACCTTGAAGGTCGACCGGCATCCCGGATGCTCCTTTGAGACGTAATCCAGCATATCCCTCTTCAGCTGCTCCGGATCCCTCCGCTCATAGATCATGACCGGGCAGATCCCGACCACGCCGAACACATGCCCAAGCTGAGTCACCGTCTCCTCGTAATTCCAGTCCCCCGCGCAGCTCACATAGATCCTTCCCCGGGTCTTCCTCACCGTAAACTCCCCGCCTATATGGGCCAGCACCGTCCGGATCCTTTTGGCCAGCGCATCCTCGAAAAGATGCCGGTTGTCCCCCTTGATCCCGATCTCCCCGTATTTGATCAAAAATGTATTGTACATCTTCCCCCTCACTTTCTTCTGTATCTTCGAAGCCTCGGAAGGAGCTCCGCCAGGCAGGCCAGCGTCTCCCTGACCTCTTCTTCCGAATTTAATTCGGAAAATGAAAACCTCACCGATGACTCCATCTCCGCTCTCGGAACCCCCATGGCTCCGAGCGTCGGAGAGCCCGCCCGCTTATGCGTGGAGCAGGCTGACCCGGCTGAGATGTAAATTCCTCTTTCTTCCAGCGAATGAAGAAGCACCTCCGCGCCGACGCCCATAAAAGCCGCGTTTACGATGTGAGGAGCCCCCTCCTCATCCGGCATTCCGTGGACGGCGGCCTCCGGCAGGCTGCCGACCCCTTCGACAAGAAGACTTTTCAATCTGCGGATCCGCCCAATCTTCTCTTCGAAATCCGTATAAGCCTCTTCGCAGGCGAGGCCGAGCCCCGCGATCCCGGGAACGTTCTCCGTTCCCGACCGAAGGCCATTCTGCTGGCCTCCGCCATAAATGAGCGGAAGAATTCTTGCCTTTTCCGATTTATACAGGAAACCGCTGCCTTTAGGTCCATGGATCTTATGGCCGCTCACGGAAAGGAAGTCGATCCCCAGCTCTCCCGGGCAGATACGGTACTTGCCGTAAGCCTGTATCGCGTCCACATGGAAGAGCGCCCTGGGGGCGAGTTCGTTTTTCATTTTCCCGATTTCCCGAATCGGGAGAACGGCTCCCACTTCATTGTTGACATACATAAATGAAAGAAGCGCCGTATCCTCCGTCAGCTCCGCCCGGAGCGCGTCCAGATCAAGCCTTCCATGGCGGTCCACCGGGACAGCCCGGACCTGAAAGCCCTCTCCGGCAAGAAATTTCAGGGGTTCCGACACGGCCGGATGCTCAATCGCGGACGTAAGGATCTTCGTCCCTGCCCGTCTGTTGGCCATGGCCCCGCCGATCAGGGCCCAATTGTCACTCTCCGAACCTCCTGAAGTAAAGAAAATCTCCCCTTCTTTCGCCCGGAGGGTTTTCGCGATCCTGCTTCGGGCTTCCTTCACGTATTTTTCCGCTTCGACGCCTTTTTGATGCATGGAAGAAGGGTTGCCGTAATCCTCTTCCATAACCTTTCGCACAAGCTCCGCCGCGGCCGGCGACACCACGGTGGTAGAGGCGTTGTCAAAATAAATTTCTTTCATAAATTGTCCTTTTCCTGATTGCTTTTCTCATTCTACTACCATATTTTCTAAGCTTCCAAATGTCAAGCAGAAAATTCACAGGAAACGGCAAATCCGCGCGGATTCCCTCGGAACGAAGTCAAAAAGAAAGGCGCGGCTTTCGCCGCGCCGCAAGAGCTCAGATAGAGTTAACCGCTGCCCGCTCGACCTCGAAGGCCTTCTTGTAGGCGTCCAGGAATTCGTTGAAGCCATTGACGTCTCTGGCCTCCGCCATAAGCGTAACCGCCTTCGCGCCGGCAAACACCTTGTTGTCCAGATAATCCTCCAGACTCTCGCCCTCTTCCTTCCGGACCATGTAGGCCGCAAGAAGAGCCATTCCGTAGGGGCCGCCCTCTCCTGCCGTCTCCATGACCGAAACCGGAGCTCCGATAGCTGCCGAAAGCATGGTCTGTCCGACGCCCGGGGTCTTGAAGAAACCGCCGTGTCCGTAGATCTTGTCGATCGCCAGCTTTTCCTCCGCCGTCAGGATATCCATCCCGATCTTAAGCGTCGCCAGCGCCGAAAGAAGGTGCGTCCTCATGAAATTGGCAAGCCCGATTTTGGCGTCCGGTTTTCTGAGGAATACCGGCCGTCCCTCATTGATATCGGTAACGCCCTCGCCGGAAAGATAATTATAGGAAAGAAGACCGCCGCAAGCCGGATCCCCCTCCAGCGCTTTCTTGAAAAGCAGGGTGTAAAGGCTTCCCATATCGCAGGGAGCGCCGATTGCCTCGGCAAATTCCGCCAGCAGTCCCACCCAGGCGTTGATATCCGAAGTACAGTTGTTGCAGTGAACCATAGCGACCGGCATGCCCGAAGGCGTCGTCACCATATCGATTTCCCGATGAACGCCCAGCGCGTGATCCGTGACCAGCATGGCGAAATCCGAAGTTCCCGCGGAAACATTGCCCGTCCGCACCCGGACCGAATTGGTCGCCGCCATGCCCGTGCCGGCGTCGCCCTCGCAGGGAGCAACCGGGATTCCGGCCTTAAGATTCCCCGAAGGATCCAGGAAGCGGGCGCCTTCTTCCGTCAGATAACCGGCGTTTTCACCCGCGACAAGCACCTTGGGAAGAATATCCCTGAGCTTCCAGGGATAACCCATCTCCCCGGCGATGCCGTCAAAGACCGCCATCATCTTGCTGTCGTAATCTTTGCTATCGCTGTCGATCGGGAACATACCGGATGCTTCCCCGATCCCCATGACCTTCTGACCGGTCATCTGCCAGTGAATATATCCGGCCAGCGTGGTCAGATACGCGATATCCGCCACATGGCTCTCCCCCTTAAGCATGGCCTGATAGAGATGGGCGATGCTCCAGCGCTGGGGAATATTGAAATGAAAAGCTTCCGTCAGCTTCTCAGCCGCCTCGCCGGTCATCGTATTGCGCCAGGTACGGAACTCTGCCAGCTGCTTTCCATCCTTATCAAAAGGAAGGTAGCCGTGCATCATGGCCGAGACGCCGACCGCGCCGATCTTCGTGAGCTTGCAGCCGAACTTCTTCTCCACATCCTCGGCCAGCCTGCCGAAAGCCGTATGGATCCCGTTCGTGACGTCTTCCATCGTGTAGGTCCAGACCCCGTCTACCAGCCTGTTCTCCCATCCATGGTCTCCCTGGGCGACCGGAATATGATTTTCATCGATCAGCACCGCCTTGATCCTGGTGGAACCAAGCTCGATGCCGAGAACCGCTTTCTCAAGATTCATAACGCACCTCACTTAAGCTTCCATGCCAGGTCTTTCAGGAACAGTTCCTCTTCCAGCTTCTCAGGAGTCGTATCCTTCGAGATATGGACAAATTCAATATCCATCATCCTCGCCCAGTCTCTCATCTGCTCCGCAGTGACGTCGTAGGAAAGGACGGTATGATGCGCGCCGCCGGCCGTGATCCAGCACTCGACCCCGGTGGTCAGATCCGGCATAGCCCTCCACATAACTCTCGCGACCGGAAGATTCGGCATCGGCATGATCGGCTTTACCGCCTCGATATCCTGCACGATGAGGCGAAGCCTTCCGCCCATATCGATCAGGCTGACGACGATGCCCTGGCCGGCCTTGCCTTCGAATACCAGACGGGCCGGATCCTTCTCGTTCATGCCGATCCCGAGATGATGGGTCTCAATGCGGGGCTTTCCGGCCGCCACGGAGGGGCAGACCTCCAGCATGTGGGCGCCGAGCGAATACTCCTGGCCTTCCACCAGATGATAGGTATAATCCTCCATGAACGCGGAGGCTCCGTTTCCATTCTCGCCCATGGCCTTCAGGATAGAAGTCATGGCAGAAACCTTCCAGTCGCCCTCGCCGCCGTAGCCGTAGCCCTGAGCCATCAGGTGCTGGGAAGCAAGACCCGGGAGCTGCTCCATGCCGTAGAGATCCTGGAAAGTATTCGTGAACGCCTTGCAGCCTTCCCGATCCAGCATCTTCTTCATAGCGATCTCTTCCTTCGCCTGATAGCGGATGGATGCGATGTTGTCCGTCGCGATGTCGTAATTTTCCGTATAGACGGCCATCAGCTCGTCGATCTCGGCTTCCGTGACGGCGTTCATCTCCTTCACAAGATCCCCGACGGCCCAGGTGTTGACCTGCCAGCCGAGCTTGGCCTGCACTTCAACCTTATCGCCTTCCGTAACAGCCACTTCGCGCATGTTGTCGCCGAAGCGCATGACCTTCATTTCCTTGGAAACCGCAACGCCGACAGCAGCCTTCATCCAGTCCGTAAGGCGCTTTATGACCTTCTCATCCTGCCAGTAGCCGGCAATGACCTTGCGCGGCATGCGGAGACGGGCCGCAATGAAACCATGCTCCCGGTCGCCATGGGCTGCCTGGTTCAGGTTCATGAAGTCCATGTCGATCTCGTCATTGGGGATCTCCCGGTTGTACTGGGTAGCCAGATGGCAGTAAGGCTTGTCCAGCTTCACGAAGCCGTTGATCCACATCTTGCTGGGCGAGAAGGTATGGCACCAGGTGACGATGCCGGCGCACTCGTCATTGTAGTTGGCCTCCTTAACCACATCAAGGATCTCGGCGTTTGATTTCGCCGTCACCTTGTAGACCAGCGGATAGGGAAGAACCTTCGTCATCGCTTCCGCCATCTCTGCAGCCCTGGCCGCTACGGTATCCAGCACATCCTGTCCGTAGAGGGACTGACTTCCGACAACAAACCAGAATTCACGTTTCTTCATTTTAGAAACCTCCTAAATAATTGTGATAAATCTATAATAATACATTTTCCTGCAAATATAAAGTGAAATTCTAAGATATTTGTGATATAGTTGTAGGGAAACATTCACGACAGCCAAAACGTCCTGTTCAATGTGTCCGCTTTTCGGACCGGCCGCGCAGCCGGCCTTCCGCACACTGACAGATATCATTCATGTAAGAGGAAAACTTATGAAATTTACAGTTGAAAAAATTGCCGCAGCTATCCTGGGACTCGGATTGTCCATTCTCGCCGCCATTCTGGGCATGTATATGGTCTTCACTTCAGAGCTCAAATTCATCTACCACCTGCTCTATTCCGCCGCTTTCATCCTGCAGCCGGTTCAGACCGTCATCCTGATCCGATACATGTTCATGAGGCCGGAAGACCGCAGGAAACAGGAAGACGACGAGCTGGATGACGAGGATGAGCTCAGCGAAGAATTCGACGAATTCGATGCGGAAGAGGACGCGAAACCGGCAAAGAAAGAGAACCCGTTCGGACTATTTGGCCGCAAGAAAGATGAGGAAACCATCTACTTCGGGAATCCGGATGACGACTATACGCAGCCTGAAGCGCCTAATTCCTCCGGAAGCCGCGATTCGGGCCGCAGCCAGGCCGCATCCAGAGTCCGGCAATCCGGCTATGAAAACCCATCCTTTAAGAAGGCTTCCTATACGCCGCTCCCCCCGGTCACGCCTCCCGCGCAGACAGGCGGCGAAGAGGATCCCCTTGCGCCTTATCTGGTTAAACCGGACATTCCGGCGTCGGAATTCGACACACTTGACACACCGGATACTTCCGCCAGCGATCTCGCCCGAATAGAAAAGAATCTGGGAGAGATCGCGGATATCGACAGCGACGCCGAGGGCGAAAGCTCTTTAGCGGGCTCCATCGGCAAGCGCTTCGGCGGCATGTTCGGCAAAGGTTCAAGGAACTGATCATGACGAACTACCGTATGCTTGTTCAATATGACGGCAGCCGTTACAACGGCTGGCAGAAACAGGGCGATACCAAAAACACCATCCAGGAGAAGCTGGAGACGATCCTGTCCCGCATGACTGGCTCCCCGGTCGATATTCACGGCGCCGGGCGAACCGACGCCGGCGTACACGCTGAAGGCCAGGTCGCCCAGTTCCGTCTCGACAGAGAACTCCCGCCGGAAGAGATCCGCTCCTATTTAAACGAATACCTCCCGGAAGATATCGGGATCCTGGAAGTCGCCGCAGCCGGCCCCCGCTTTCACAGCCGCTACAACGCGGCGCGGAAAACCTACCTCTACCGGATTGCCCTGGACAAGTCCCGGCATGTCTTTGACCGCAAATACGTCTATGAGTACAGCGGCGTTCTCGACCTGGCCGCCATGAGGCAGGCCGCCTCCTTGCTTGCCGGGGAGCATGATTTCATGAGCTTCTGCGGGAATCCCCGCATGAAGAAGTCCACTGTTCGCAGACTTTTCGAGGTCAATATAAGCAGGGTTTCCGATGAGATCCGTCTCGAATTCATCGGAGAAGGCTTCCTGCAGTACATGGTCCGGATCCTTGTCGGCACGCTGATCGAAGTCGGCGAAGGCAAGCGGGATCCGGACTCAATGCCCAGTCTCCTCGCGGCCCGCGACCGCAAACTGGCGGGTCCCACCGCCCCACCTCAGGGTCTCACCCTGAAGGAAGTACGATATCACTAAAAAGGACGCTTCCCGGCCGGAAAGCGTCCTTTTTACTTCAATCCTTCGGCGGCTGATAAAACCGCCCGATAATCTCCTGGGTCTTTAAGTGGTTGATAAACACATTTTCATCCACTTCCTTTATCGCCTGAATCACCCGCCTGGTCTGGGAACTCGCGATCACCGAGTACACGATGTCCTTCTCCGAATGCCCGAAGGCTCCCTCTCCCTCCAGAATGGTCGCGCCGTGGTGGCTGGCCACATAGATCGCGCGGGCAACCTCCTCGGGCTGCTGCGTGACGATCAGCAGCGTATCCTGCTGATACATACGGAAAAAAGTATGCAGCGCAACCGTAGAGGCGTACTGAAAGATAATCGAATAGAGCGCCTTGTCCCAGCCGAACAGGATGCCTGAAATACACAGGATCACCGCATTGATCCCCAGCACCAGGTTAAAGGAATCCACCCCCTTCTTCTGGGACAGATAGATCCCGATGAAATCGGTCCCGCCCGTCGTGGCGTCCACCGACAGGCACATGCTGACCACGAAACCGTTGATGATCCCTCCGAAAATGCTGATCAGCAGAACATCCTCCGTGAGCACATAGGCGGGAATGAGATCGGTAAATATACCCGTAAGCAGGATCACCAGGCAGGAGTACATGGTGAATTTCTTTCCGATAAAGCGAAAGCCGATATAAACCGGGAAGATGTTTATCAGGATATTCACCAGCGAATACGACAGTTCCACTGAGAAAAACGACTCCATCACTCTGAGGATCAGGATCGTAAGTCCGGTCGCTCCGCCGGGATAGAGCCCCCCGGCCCTGACCAGAATCTTGATGTTGAGAGCCATTCCGATGGAGCAGAGAAAGATTACGACAATTCTTTTGATATCCTTTTTACTCATAACAATCCCTCTTCCGTCTGTAATTCCGGGAAGCGCGCTGTTTGACCGCATCCCTAAAACAAGTTTCGCCCCCACCCATTTACACAAGCTTTCTCGAAACCGTCCTGTCAAAAAAAGCAATCACCGGACCCAGACAAAACGCCGAAACCAGCGTCCCGAGTCCCACGAGTCCGCCGGCCAGGAAACAAACCAGCGCGCAGGCCGCGTCCCCGAAGATACGGCACCAAAAATACGGCGCTTTCTCCAGCTTCCGCGTAAGTATCAGGGAGAAAGAATCATAGGGCGAGGTTCCCATCTCCGAAGTCTGATAAAAGCTGAGGCCCAGACACAGGATCAGCATGCCGGCCAGCATCACGAGAACCTGAATGATAAAGAGATGCGGCGCGGGAAAAAGACGGCAGAGCGCAAAATAACCCGCATTCACGACGTAGCCCAGAAGAAAGGTATTCACGAGCGTCCCAAAGCCGATCAGGTCTCTCCCCCACAGGAGCTGCACCGCGAAAAAGACCAGATTCACAAGAATCTGCACTGTCGGATACGGGATCCCGAAGCGGTCCGCCAGCGCCATATTCATGCCGTTGTAGGGATCATTTCCCATCGCGGAGAATTTAAAGACCGCAACCCCTATTCCCAGGAGCAGATTGCCGACCAGGCTCATCGCGGCGCGCTTTCCGCTCATCTTCTGAAAAAAATTCAACCGGTTCATAAAATTGCTGCTTCCCACTCCTCTTCCTTAAACCCGACCAGCACGTTCTCCCCGGAAAGGAAAACCGGCCTCTTTACCAGCATCCCGTCCGAAGCCAAAAGCCCGATCATCTCCTCCTCGCTCATCTCCTTCAGCCTGTCCTTAAGCTGCATGCTCCTGTAAAGCTGGCCGCTCGTATTAAAGAACTTCCTGACCGGCCGCCCGCTCTTTTTGATCCACTCCGCAAGCTCATCCTGACTTGGATTTTCTTCCTTAATCGGCCGGACTTCATAAGCGATCCCATGGGCGTCAAGCCATTTTTTTGCCTTTTTGCAGGTTCCGCATTTGTCATAGCAGATGAATGTATTCATGTCATACCCTCCATAATTTTAACATTTCTAACGATAGTGTATATCAGCGGAGAGCATTTTGAAAGTATTTCTTTCTCAAACTGATCGTATCCGCATTCGCGGCTCTGGTAAGTTCCGGAGGGGCCCCGAGAGCCTCCATCGCAATGGGAAAACAGAGATATGACACGGCTGAGAACATCCTCGGGAACTGCTTTACCCTGCTCATCCTGATCTCCATCGTCCTCACCACTCTTCTGCTTGTATTTAACCGCCAGCTGCTCATGCTGTTCGGCGCAAGTGAGAATACAATTGAATACGCGTCCGCTTACATGCGGATTTACGCCCTCGGCACGATATTTGTCCAGATGACCCTCGGAATGAACATGTTCATCACCGCCCAGGGCTTCGCGAAAACAGGCATGCTCACCGTGCTGATCGGCGCAATCTGCAACATTATTCTGGATCCGGTTTTCATTTACGGCTTCGGCATGGGCGTCACCGGCGCCGCCCTGGCCACGATCATATCCCAGGCAGTCTCCTCTATCTGGTGCCTGATCTTCCTGTCCGGGAAGAAAACAAATCTCAGGCTCAAGAAGGACTGCCTTCCCCTCAAGTCTAAGATCATCGTTCCCTGTATCCTGCTCGGCCTCGCAACCTTTATCATGCAGGCAAGCGAAAGCGTTATCCAGGTCTGCTTCAACTCTTCTCTTCTGAAATACGGCGGCGACGTCGCGGTCGGCGCCATGACGATCTGCACCAGCATCCTCCAGTTCGCGATGCTCCCGATGCAGGGAATCGGCCAGGGTGCCCAACCCATCTCCTTTTTTGCAGTCACATACACGTCCTTATACATTCGTTTCGCGCCTCCCCCAACCAGGACATTGTAAGGTATCACCAGGCCATCAGATATAATGGCATCCCGGAACGGGATAAACATCGCCTCAAGCTGCAATGGCATTAGCGCGCCGTAAAACATTTCCTCCCAAGTCGATATGATACCGAGCACCTGATATACCCCTTCAACCGCAGTACCATATCCGGTCTTCGTCCTCGCACGATATCCTCGCCATATCAAAATGACCGAATGTACTTATGCATCGGTCTTTATAGCTTTCAGGTGTTACACTGCCGAATGTATCATCTCCCGTACTCCAGTGTATACTCCGCAGAATTTGCACCCAAAACCGTATTATAAAATCCATAATCTATGGAACGAAGCCTATCCATATCCGGCGCCAGTTTCGTTCTTCCGTAATAATATTTGTCTCCTATTTGAACACCCTCATTTACATTGAGATCAGCATAAACACATTCGTCTCTGCCATCAATATTTAAACGAATATACAAGACTTCGTCACCATCCTGGCTGAAATCCATCAACGATCGGTTGAATTCAAAAGCAACTGTCTGCTCAAAGGGGGCATTGAGATTCACATATACATTAGTAAGAGTCAATCCTTCTTTAAGTTGTTTGTTGATAACGATCGGTTCTGTATTTTTGATGACAGCATAATTAAAATCGACGCCTTTCCACTCAATACTGCTTATTCCATAAAAAGCTGGTAAGGCTGCCGACCTGAACGTGTCAAACTTATCTGTGTCTTTGGCAAGACGGGTGAAATACCAATCCGGAATGACAGCTTTATCGCTGCCGTCGGCTTTTGCTTCTGCAATGATCCCCTCGCGAATGTCTGCCTGTATTCTCGTCTGCTCATATGCGTAAGTAACAAATGAGTAGCTAAAAAAGAAATATATTCCACAGATCGCTCCCAGGCCAGCAAGAGAGATTACCCCCGCTTTCTTATCAGTATCGACAAGAACATTGGCGATAAAGCTCATCGCTAACAGGGCGAAAAACAGGCCTGAATTTTCACTGCGCGGCGGCATACTCGGCGCGGCGATAAACGCCATTATTGATCCAACCGATAAAATAACAAATATCAAAGAAAATGCGTATAATTTAACATTTATCCCTTTTCCGTTTTGAACCCATAAAACAGCCAGAAGCATTACTATAAATACCAGATAAACCAGATAAAACCCGCCTAAAGCCCCCGGCATACGTCCAAAAACATGGTCAAGGAACTTTAGAAGCGGACTTAAGCCTCTCCACAATTTAAACGCATCATTCTGCAGGCGCGCATGATTTCCCGGTGAGAAATAGACAAATGCATAGCCCAAACAGGTAGAAAACAGCCCTACAAACAGAGCCGCCTTGTTCTTTTTCCAGTACATAAGAAACATACTCACCGTAAAAAGCACAACGGTGATTCCCAGGGATTCATTTGATAAACCCGCAAAGATCCCCAATACGAAAAGAAGGGCAGCCCGACCAACATTTACTTGTTTGTCCGAATTTAATAAATAAAGAAAATACGAAAAATAAAAACCTGCCCACATAAGGGTCCACAGATAATTTGCGGATCCGACAAGCCAGAGACTGGTCTGTCCGAGATTAGGATTTGCTATCCAATATAACATGAATACAACCCACAATATTAATCCAGAACCTTTACCAATCAAACTTTTCCCCATGACAATATTCGGCAGTACCGTTATCGTGATCATAACAATCATCAGAACAAACGAATTAATTGCCATGTATACCGGTTTATCAAAAAGATTTAACAGTATCGAAGATGTATAATCGGTAATAAATCTCCCGCTCCATCCCATATAGTGCTTAATGTGAGCCTCTAATGATAGTCCCTGCATAAAATAGCTGTAATCATCCGAGTGAAACGGAACCTTACGAGCCACATGATAAACCAGGACATATATTACAGCCGCACCAAGAATAAACAGAACCACTTGAAGAACCTTTTCCAGAGTATTCATCCTCATATTGCTGCTTTTTTTCAAACGGACCTCCTCTCATAAGACAAACCATTATCTGAAGTATATTTCTATTTTATCTTTTCGACCTTCATATTGGAATCAGTGATAATATAATGGGGCCTTTTCTTGGACTCGGTATAAGTCTTTGCTATATACTGCCCCATAATGCCCATGCAGAACAATTGGATCCCGCCTATAAACCCCATGATGCATATGGTCGATGCCCATCCGTCCACCGGCTCTCCGGATCTGTCAATACGTCTTGTCGCGACACAGTCATACTGATCCGTCCTCAACACATCCAACATTTCAGGCAGCAAACTCGGCGGATCCTGCATATCAACATCCATAACCGCAACATAATCACCGCTAACGTTGCAGAACCCTGCATAAAGAGCGGCCTCCTTGCCAAAATTTCTTGAAAAAGAAATATACTTTATCTTCTCATCCCCGACACTCATTTGTTTTAATATTTGTAACGTCCCATCATCAGATCCGTCATTAATAAAACAAATCTCATAATCGACATCCAATCCGCCAAGTATCTTTGATGCTTCCGTATAGAATACAGGTATTGAATCTTCCTCATTAAAACAAGGTACGATAATAGATAATTTCAAATCCATATCATCCATCCATCTTTCCCGATAAATGCTCAACCAGTTAAGAATGAGGTACCCATAGTATATCCAAGAACCTTTTTTCCCTTTTTGTCAGTCCAAAAAGGGGATCTTTCAAGGCAACCTGCCGGCACTCATACTTTACAAAAGACATATGCGATACCCTCACCAGAATAGGTTACCTGTATTCTACCACATCCTGGCATAAAATGCTTGGTAAATTTAAAAATCTTTATTTTGTACTCGTCTGTATCGGTGTCTGTCAGGATTTTTTCAGCGTTGATCAGCAGAAGGATCTGCTTCTCCCGGCTTCTGCACCATCTTTATCGCCTCGTCCTTTTGCAGAGTGTTAAACAGCAGGGGCGTTGTTTTCCGCGCCAGCTTAATCTGGTCGGCCGAAAAATAGCTGCCAAAGAAACCCATCCCGTTCCTCACCGCTTCCTCAGCAGCGCTCTCGCCACCTGGATCACGTCTCTGTGCCTTACATCCCTCGGCTCAAACAGCAGGAAATGATAAACCAGCTGCATAACCGCACCTGCCCCAACCGTACTGATCAGGGTTCCAATGCCCACCGGACCGCCAAGAAGCCAGCCTATAAGAAGTACCGCTGCCCACAATAGTATTTCCACAACGCCGATCGGCATCCCCGGCACACGCTTTCCAAGTCCGACAAGCAGGGAATCCCTGGGGCCGCAGCACTGCGCGGCCTTCATATAGATAAACATGCCGAGGGCCATCAGTACAAAACCGGCCAGCATGACTGCGATTCCGAGCCAAAGGTTTTGATTTTCCGGAAGCGGATTCAAATCATTATACATTTGGACAAAATTACCGGTCAGCAGGGCGTCTATAATCGTCCCAAATCCAATCTGCTCCTTCAAAGCCAAATCAATCAGCAGGATCACGACAGACATCGAGGTCATAGATAAGCCGTAATTCAGCGGCGTGTGATACGATACCCCCATGCCCAGGCAGTCCCAGGGCGCCAAGCCGATATTCGCAAAGATGGTAAGATGAACTCCCAAGGCAAAAACAAGCAGGCCAAATACGATCTGCAGCCACTGCAGCAGAATGATTCTTCTGACGCCGTCGTTCTTTCTTTCCGTATGGTCGCTAAGATTCACAACTGAACTCCTTTATGTCATATTTGATAAATACGTCTTTATTCCCAGCCGCGATATTGAAAATAAAGATCCCTGTAAAACTTTGCAAACGGCTTCTTTATATAATCGGCAGGCTCACAAAAGTATTCCTGAAACAGTCCCATCTCCAACGCCTCCGCCGGTATCTTTTCAACGATATTGCCGTCTTCATCCGTGACGCTCATATTTCTCGCCATTTCACGAAGAAGACTCGGAGGATAGGCGAGCATCTTCTCCCGAAACCTTTTGGCCTCTATAAAATGAAAATCATATGCCGCGTCCAGCTTGAATTCATCAATATTCGCTTCATATTCTCTGTTTTTTTCCGGGTCATCCGAAAGCATTTTAAAATGTACTTTCCAGGCTTTCTTCTCTTCTCCGCCTTCACATCCCTGTTGAACCTCTTCAAAAACAAACTTTACATCTTCAGCAAAAGAATACTTTTTGTCAAAGGGAGATCTTAGTTTTTTCTCATCATCATCCCTCTTGTTCATATTGCAGGACGAACAGCATGGAATCAAGTTATAAAGAGATACTGCAAAAAAAGGGTAATTACTTTTACTGTAAAAATGATCCAGCTGCACTCCAAGTTTTTTGTTCTTTACGCTGCCAATGAAAACGCGATTGCAATAAGGACAGGTCCTTATATCGAGCCCTTGGACCATCATAATTGGAATTTCACGTTTCTCTTCGCTTATTTGGGGAACATTTACTTCAAGCTTAAGCATCCCTTCATATGCATTTTTGGCAAAATAATCCAGAAATTTAAAAGGCTCTTCCAATTTGGTTTTCTTGTCTTTATCAGCTTTTACTAAAGCCTTTGCTTTTATAAAATTTTCCGCAAACTTTTTCTCCCGCAGAATCTTGTACATTTCTTTGAGAGTCCCGGCATCTGCCAAAACGAGCGCTTTCATGATGTCTATAAAATCTTCAGAATTCAGGTCTTCAAATTTCTTACTTTGTACTTCTTCAGAAAGCAGAACTGTCAGCAGCCCATATTCTTTCAGGCACCAAGCCAGTTCCTTCATGACCCGGCCTGTTCCAACAGCATGCGGCGTTTTATACTTCATACGTTCACAGATATATCTGTAAACCTCATCAAAATAAGCCCTCTCAAATCCTTTTTTCCTATATTTTTCAGCATCCAGTGAAATCATAACATGCCTTCTTATTGAATCTGTTCTAATAACGCAATTGCACTTTCTACGTCTGCGGCAGATAATGAACCCTGTTCCAATTTGCTCTGAACATCCTTCAGCTTGCGGCTTAGTTCATCATTGCTTTTTAGCATAAATCGCTTATATTCCTGAAATAAGCCCAGAAGCTGCCTGCGGTAAAACTCCTCACCAATAATTCCTATCAACCTTTCAACGAACTGATCATATCCGCTATCACTGGAAAAAACCTCTTTATGGGATTTAACGTAAGCCGGGAACAGCTTATCAACTGTATCGCGCACACGCTGCCTTACCACAGTCGACTCCTCTTCTTTTTCTGTCCCGCCATCTTCTTTTATTTTACGAATCGAGAGTGCATCAAAAAGGCTTGTGATCAACTTCTTCGATTCTTCTCCGATTGTACTATCCATAAAAAACCGATTGGCCAGCAGCATATGGATATTTTGCCCGTAAGTTTGAAGATTCATGTCCAGATAAGCTCTTTGTTCATCATTGGGCTCCGATAAAACAACCACATCCTCCCGCAGTATATCGGAGAGCATAAACGTTGAGCTGGTTGTAAATACGATCTGTACATCGGCAGATTTTTCTTTATCTCCATATTCGCTGACAATATCAAATACGTCTCTGATAAAGCATCTTTGCCACTCGGGATGATAGTACAGTTCGCCTTCATCGATCAGTAAAATAACCGATTCAGCCTTGAACTGCGACTGCTCCAGCCATCTTATTTGGTCTCTATAATCCCTGTAGGCCGTATTAGCCATTGCCAAAGTCTTTTTCATATTGGAGGACTCCCAGAATTTTTCCCCGCCTCCCATATACCAGTACAATCTGGATAAAAAAGCAATTCTGCTGTATTGTCCTGATGAAAAAGGTCTAAAATATGCAAGAGGGGACTCCAGGAGCTCCTGAATCAGCGTTTCGCTCCACTCTGAATCGTTAATTAATTCTCTAATTCCCAGAACTCCCCTCTCGTCTGCCTCTAAAAATTCAATATTTGCAGCTTCAATACGACTCTGATAGTCTTCCCCTAAAATTGTTTTTTTCTTTTTGTCTTCTATATTCTTCAAAAATGCAATCTGCATAAATAAATCTGCGTTAACTCCCGGCTTGCCTTCTCTTCCTCCCCTTTTACGATTCATCTCCTCTTCGGAAAAATTAACATTATAACGTTCTAAAATATGTTCAAATCTTAAAGCTGTTTTTCCTGAAATCGTTATTTTTTCATCTTTTTCCCGTTTATAGGCGGTTTCAGCTTTACTGACACCGTCCAAAAAGCGCATCATTGAGAAATAAGCAACCTTATAATCAGGAGCTTTTTCATTTGCTTCAGGGTTGTAGGCCCGGCATTTTTCTCTCACATCCCCTTCTATACGTTTCAGATCAACATTTGTCAGATAGTGATCCTCTCCGTCAATTTGAAAAATAACAAAAAAATGTGTATTTTCGTCCAGATGATAATACTGCGCCTTTTCTTTTGAAAGTTCGACAACACCGGGTTCTCCCTTGTAAATCCCTACCCCATCGCCAGAGGAAACAATATTCATGTCGTTTAGTATAAGGGCAAAACTATCCCGCAGAAAATCCACAAGGCCGGTCTTTCCCTCACCGTTCTTCCCAACAAAACAGGATGCTGAATAGATATTCCTGCCGTAAAAATATTTACCGAATGATTCTTTATAACCTGTGTTTTCCTTAATAAGGATTGAATTGGAATCATTATTGTAATCGCACACGTAACGATGATCAAACGAGATAGATTTTTTTTTGATTGTACGATAATTTTCCACATACAATAATGCGAAGAGAATATTCATAGTTTTCTCCTTTAACTAAACAAAAAAATCCGCATTTCACCAATATGTGAAACCGGATTTTTTGTTTTAGACAAACTTGTCTTTTTCCCAATCCTTATCTATGGGAGGCGTTCCATCTCTCTTTAATTTGTCCATTAGACTGTTTCGCCGATTTCTCTGCCAGGATGTCACAAGACCTTTGCTTGCATAGTATTCCGGTGTTTCGAAGCTGCCAATCACAAGTTTCTTGCCAAACCCGTCTCCCGCAAATGCTTCACTGTTAAATGGGCTGTTGAGGTTCAAATCCATTTTTTACATAGTCCCTCCAATTCCGCATCTGAAATCACAAGTAAGTGAGGCGTTCACAAAGAACCCTCACTATTCAAATGCTTTTCATGCATTCAGTCTAACACACTTCTTAGCGATTGTCTATCAATAAATTTATCTATACTGCTAAAAAGCATATCATAATGCATATCCAATACAAAATTAACTATGTCTTCCGCAGGCAATACCCCACTGACCTTATTATTTGCGCTCTGCGGCTCATTAAAAGCCGCTTGTATCAAGCTGCAATACTGCCAAAGAGACGATTTCCTGAGTTCCTCATGCAGATCATCCAGAATCCTGCCTCCACGAACAAGATCTGCGGACAATTCACTTGCCCATTCAATTTCTCCCACCTCTGTACCATAAAAGTCAGCAATTTGCATAAAATTTCGGCACAAGAAAACGCAGTGCATCAACTTATACTTTACAGACTCTTCCATCTTCTGCTTACTAAACCATTTCAAATTCTGACTCCATTGATCCGCAAGCTTCTGCATATTATCTCCTGTTTTTACAGGCAGATTCGCATAATGATTCATTCTTTCAGCAAAATCAACGAAACGGTCTCTAATTTCCAGCGTTCTATTTTTATCCTCCGATTCATTCAAAATTTCACGTATCACACTTTCAATATAACGGCACATAGCAGGAAAGATTTCCTGCCAACGCAAGTATTGATTTCCTCTTTCTTCGCTGCCATCAGATCCGTTCATTGCGTAGATCGTCATAGCCATTCTGGAAACAAACTGCCGATTCAGCATACCATCTGCCGGAATATACGCTGTACAAAAATTCAAATATCCGAACGGTGTCAGTCCCAGCATTTTCACCATAAAAAGATCAGATGCGATTTCCCTGTACATATAAATATTTTCATCCCAAATAGTAAGAGAATCCACCCTTGTCCTCAGGAGACTGTTCTGCGCAAGTTCCATAAAATCAATAGATGAATCATTCGAAACAAAATAGTAGCCCATTGACAGATACCTGGCAATCTTTCTTCCATCCGGCGTATGCTGATATTCAGTAATCGTGTTTGACACGCTTTTTGTCAGTTTTCTTATAAAAGCAGCCGTTCTCATGCAGACAATATAGAACTCCTCATCGTCTTCATAATCGTCCGGTGTCCCACTGCAGAGAACATGATATAAGCCATATGCATCTTTTTTATCTCGATTTTCTTCTCTCGGTCTTCCCTCTTCAAATAAAAGGCCACCAAACAAATTAATGAGTTTATTCCTTGCCTCTACCTGTTCTTTAGCCAGGCATTCTGCCTTGTCTTCCTCGTCACCCCCGATTTCCTCCCAGGAGTCACTTGTCCCGCCAAAAAAACGATCATGAAAATCCCAGAGAGTTTCTACTTCTTCACTACTCAAAATGAAACAATCAGAACTTCTGGCAAATTTATTAATGTATCTTTTCAAAGTTCCGAGATAATATACCGCATCAACCATCTTAAGATAACACTTTTTAATCCGTTCGGTAAGATTTAAAAGCTTCATATCCCCGTAATATGGTATATCTTTTTTTATAAACTTGATGAACTCATCTTTAAAATTATTCTCAAGCAATCTCTGAATCGTTACAGTGTCCCGAAGCGTCTCCACCTCTGTTCGAATACGCTCAACCAGATCTACTACGAGCTGATTAATCAAAAGTCCGGCACTGTAGCGAATAATCACGTCATTCCGTCTTTCCCTGTCTTCAAAGCGCAGATTATGGGCAAGTTCATGCAAAAGTCTTCCAAGAGAACCCGCAAAATCTGTAAGTGTATAAAATGAAGGGCAGTTAACAACCAGCAGCTTCTCTTTTTCTCCTTGAACGTTTTCATCCTGACGGTAAAAATACGCTTTTGTAGAGAGGATTTTGTTCATAGATTTAGGAACCATAATTGTCACGTATCGTTCC
>JAILID010000020.1 GCA_024695465.1 Lachnospiraceae bacterium
AAGGATGTCACTTCATTTTACGGAGGCGGAAAATGAACGGAAACGGTTTGCGTAAGCTCCCGATCGGCGTGCAGGGCTTCCCGAGCCTTCGCGGCGACGGGTTTGTGTACGTCGACAAAACGGAATATATCTATAAGCTGACTCAGGGGAGCCGGCAGTATTTCCTTTCGCGCCCGCGGCGCTTCGGGAAGAGCCTGCTCTTATCCACCATGAGGGCCTACTGGGAGGGGCGGAAGGAGCTTTTTTCCGGGCTTGCGATCGAGCGGCTGGCGGAAGGGGATGAGGACGCGTGGCGGCCTTATCCGGTTTTTTATTTTGATTTTAACAAGGACAGCTATCAGAAGAACGGTATCCTCGAGGTCGAGTATGGTTTCCTGAACAGCCTTGCGCCGGCTTATATGCCGGAGACGCTGCCCGGGACGGGCAAGGACATCCTTTCCATTAAGAGCTATCTTGAAATGGGCGACACGGAGAGCCTACGGGATGCCTTCGCCGCCCTTTACGCGAGTATCCCCTACACGGCGAAGGTTGTGCCGTTCGAGCATGATTTCCAGACGGTGATCTACCTCGTCTTCACCCTCCTAGGGCAGTATGTCCACGCGGAGGTCCACAGCGCCCGGGGGCGGGCGGACTGTGTGGCGGAAGTCCGGGATTACGTGTACCTCTTTGAGTTCAAGCGCGACGGCACTGCCGATGAGGCGCTTGCCCAGATTGAGGAGAAGAATTACGCCGCCCCCTATGCGGCGGACAGCCGGAGGCTCATCAGGGTCGGGGTTTCATTTGACAGCGAGAAGAGGGCCCTTGAGGAGTGGAAGACGATTGAATAGAGAAAGAGGAAAGCGGAGCCGCCCGGGACGTGAGTCCCGGGCGGCCCTTTCAAGCCTCCCGGCTGAAAAAACCAGATATAAAAAATCGAAACTATTCTGTATCTTTTTGATGCCTTGCGGCTCTAATAATCAGAAGGGGGTGATGACATACGGATGATTTTGACAAGCTCTGCAAGGAGTGCCAGCCGATCGTGTACCATTACCTGTTATCTCTTTCACGGGATGAGTCGCTGGCAGAAGAGTTGACCGCCGAGACCTTCTACCAGGCCTACCTGCACATCGGACAGTTTCGGGGTGAGTGCAGGATTGAAACATGGCTATGCAGGATCGCCAGGAACGCCTATTTTAAGGAGCAAAAGAAGCGAAAACGACATGTGCCGCTGGAATCCCTGGGAGAGGCCGCCGATGGGGAAAGCCTGGCTGACCGCCTCAGCGACAAGGAGAAGGTGCTGAGAGTCATCAAATCCCTTCATGTCCTGAAGGAACCCTATAAGGAGGTTTTCTCGTTAAGGATCCTGGGCGAGTTGAGCTTCAGGGAGATTGCGGAAGTTTTCGGCAGGACCGAGTCGTGGGCCAAGGTTACGTTTTACCGTGCGAAAGAGAAGATTATCAGAAGGATGGAGAATGAGTATGAAGATTAGTTGCGGGATCGCGGAGGACATTCTGCCGCTTTTTGTGGATGGGAGCTGTTCATTTGAGAGCAAGGCCGCTGTGGAGGAACACCTTGGCGAATGTCCCACATGCCGGGAAAAATACGAACGAATGAAGATGCCCGGTTATTTCTCCGGGGGGGATGCGGGGGCGAACGACCGTACTGCCGTCATGGCAGCGTATGCGAAGAAGGTGAGACGGCATCGGCTGGTGCTCCGGATCCTGATTCCGGCAGCGGTTATCATACTTGCCTTTTTCCTGTCGGTTCTCGGGCGGGCGGTTTCAATCCTGCAGTGCCAGCGCACAAGTGAGGTTACCGATGTCGAGGCGGGTACCCATAATCTTACGGTGTCGGACCTTGTGTGCGGAATCAAGGAGGCGGAGGGATTTTCATTTTTTACGAATTCCACACAGATCGTCGTGACCATAAAATCGGAATCGGATTTCGAAGGGATCGTGGTTCTGCGGAAGGCGGATCAGGATGATGAGAGGATCATGCTGGCCAGGGTCAGCAGCGCCCGCCCGGTGTGCGTGTTTACGAACCTGACGTCGGAGAGCCGGTACGGGATCAGCCTGGAAGGCGTGCCGTCGGGCAACGTGGAGGTCAGCGGGAGCGTGGGCTTCTGGCAGGCAGTGAGTATGGTTCTGGATGATCTCCTATGAGTTGGTGGGGGATAGGTTCATACTTTGATGTTATGTGAGATGGGGTGGAATTGCATATGAGTGCATTGAGAAGGTGGTTTTATGTAAGGCGGGGCTATCCAATAAATGGTATAGGGGAAGCATGAGATGTTGCAGTTGTCAACTAGCTTAAGCAAAAGAAAGGATTTGTTATGAAGAAGTTGCTTGCGTCACTTTCAATAGTTGTTTTATTTGTATGTATATCTCCGAATTCTGTTTTTGCCGGGGACGATAACGAAAGGAACGATGATCAGTATAAGATTCCTGTCGGCGTAATTGTCGAAACAACTGAGGAGTCGTTGCTGTCCAAATACGATTTTTCCAATTTATCAGTGTCTAGTCAGCGCAGTTTAGTTGATTTGTCTCAAGGATATAGTTCATTTACAATCGGGATGCTTAATTCGAATGCATCTTACACAACGGATACTTACAGTATTACAAAAAGTACTATTAAAATTGGGTTGCAGAGCTTTTCCGGAGCGTCACCGAATATAAGGGTAACGCTTTATAAAAGCAATGGAGTGAGTGTGGCGGTCAGCACGGTCTCGGTTCCTTGGTCGAATCCTGCGAGCGGATCAGTTACATATGTTTCATTTACAAATCTTGATACGTCCTATGATTACTATGCGATAATAAAGAATATAGGCTCAACCCAGAGCGGGATGCTTTTGGGAGTTGCCATGCAAAAATAAAACTTCAATGTTGGCATCTGTAATAGGGTCTGACTCGCGGTTCGGAGTTGCTAATCTTGGATATAGCCGTTCTGGCAGCATCGCTTGAACTGTTCCTGACGGGTCCGCTCATATCTGTACGCGGCCGCTTGATCAGGGATAATTAACCAGAGGCAATTAAAAAGACGGAGTGATGCCATGCTCGCCGGGTACGCTGCGCTTCGCCTGACCGGAACTCCGATGAGCCGCTATTGCGCGGTGGGAATGGCTTTGGCCGGTAGCCTTCATGTGGCCGGGATTGTAAACTCGAAGTAACCTGAGGGAAAGACCGCTAAAATGGGCGGGAACGGTTAAAGAGGTTCTTTGCAGTGTTTCGGGAGCTGCTCTCAACATTCCGATAGCACTAGAGGGTTATGATTATAGCATAACGAAGAGAAGCAACTTGATTTTATGTTCCTTAACCGTTTTAACTGTTATTTTTAAAGAATTCAGGAGGTTTAAAATGAAATCTAAAAGATTAATATCAATGATAGTGTCTTTCATAGTGTTGTTTACTGCTGTTTCCCAACCAATATCAGCAGCAAATATAGAGAAACGATCGGAAGAAGCTATTTCTATTGTTACAGCTATACAGTATCAGGATGTGGCAGATAAAATTGCGGAGGCATACAAGACAACCGTAGTACCCCAGAAAATGGGTAATATTTATTACTATTGGGGTACTAATCTTTAGTTCCCGGGTGCAATTTATAAGCACAACTCAGGGGATTGTCCTATAAGTTCATTTCTTGGTATCAATCCCCCTTGCAAGTTTTACTATGATTGTTGATTTTCTACCATGGCAGCTTCCCTTTCAAGAGTCTTCTTGTTTTTGGAACCCAGCGGCCTGCCGCGTTTTCTCTTGATTGGCTTGATGCCCTGTGCAGCCATAAGAGCTTCCTGCTCCAGCGTTTTCTTGTTTTTAGAGCCGGGTGGCCTGCCGCGTTTTCGTCTGGTTGGTTCTATACCTTGCGCAACCAGCAGAGCTTCCCGCTCCAGCGTTTTCTTGTTTTTAGAACCTTTGCGCCGTCCCCTTTTTCCAGGCGATTTGGTTGCAGGGGTTTCCATATCAACAGCAGGAGACTTCTGCTGTTTCTTCCGGCGCTTCTTCTTTTCCGGAGGCAGCGTTCCAGATGCGGGCGGAGTATAAACAATGCTCCCGTCCTTCATGGGAATTTCGGCCGGGCATATAATTCCCAGAGCCTTATAGGACTCATTTGCCTCCTTCTGAGGTTCGTCTGTGACGATCCTGTTTGTATATATGGTGCATTTCTGGTTCCGCAGGCAAGCCAGACGTGACCCGAAAAACAAGTTGGCCTCCTTCAGTCTGAGCTGGATCATTTTAACTGCGCAGGATGCAATAAATGATAACAGAAGATGCCCCCGGAAAGTGGCATCTGTCCTTACACGCAGGGGAAGGAGTTTTGTATAGTTTTTAGCGATATCAAAAATCTGCTCTGCGGCCTGCCGCAGGTAGTAAGTCGGAAGAAGTTCCTCGCAGGGTATATCCGTGCCGGACAGTACGCCAAACAGGCCTTCTGTCTGTAGTGCTTCGTAAACTTCATCCGTGGTAAGGAAACTCTTTCTGGCACGCTTCAGAAGTTTATGCTGTTCGTCGGACATGCGGGCAAGATCCAGGCCCAGGTAGAGCCATGCGGGATTGTCCTTGTTGTTTCCGACCATAACAGGTTTTTTCCTGATAAACAGGTACCTGTCCTCATACTGCACGAGGTTTTCTTTTTCATCAAGGGTGCCCAGTTCATTTCTGATCATATCCTTGAATGCTTTGTCGCCTGATCCAATACGCGTGATGAATCCAATCTTACAGCTATGGTTTTCATTATAAAACAGGTCGAGGTTACTTCCGGAATTGTATCCGGCATCCATGATGCACGAGGAGATATCAATCCCCAGGGAATCCAGGTGCAGGAAAATTCTTTCAAGGGTGGAAACATCAACGATGTTTCCCGGAACAGCCCGGTAGTAAATCGGAATCCCTGTTGACCTTTGGACAACAAATATGAGGCGCGCCTCGTTGCTTACCTTGCCATTGTGTATATTCTGACAGGTCAGCGGGAAATGGATGCTGTTAGGCAGCCCGCTGCTATCTATGAGGATGTTCCTGTCCTGCTTATAGTGGTCCAGTACATATTGGAGATAGGCTTTTTGAAAATTCATCTGTTTTTCTGCAGTCCCGATGGATGTCAGAAAATCACTGATCCGTTGGCTGGTCAGATTGGCTTTCGGGTATAGAAGCCTTACGATGTTTCCTTCATACCAATGAATTGCATCACAGTTGGCCAACCCGGACAAGGTATAAAACAGAACCATTGCATGGAGTGTATCAGGGTTTCCGTACTTCACCTGGTCTATGATATCCATCAAACCGGAAGAATGAAGGAATGAATCCATGAGGAAGGTATCTCCGAAATCAACAGATACATGGTTCCTTTTCCTGGCATCTGT
>JAILID010000166.1 GCA_024695465.1 Lachnospiraceae bacterium
TACTGCTTCCTGGCCGATTCGGCCAGCCGGAAAGGATGGCGGAGGCGGGCCAGGGCCACGTGGGCTGCGGTCCACGCGCCGTCATTGACCGCCCGGTGAAAAATGAGATCGTAGCCGCTGTAATTGATCCCTTTGCGCTCAAGGGTCTCCCGGTAAGCGTAACCGGAACCCTCCATAAACGAGTGGAAGGCCCTCGCATGGGTATCCTCATCGTATCCGTAGACATATTTCGGAAAATAAAGTTCGGCCTCGCCTTCCTCGTAACAGATATGGGCCGACATGGCTGCATCCGTATCCCCCAGTATGTCCCGCAAAAGGGTGGCCCGGCCGCTGGCCGGAAAGGAAACCGTGACCTCCCGGAGCATGGGGAGGGAGCGCACGGCTCCGAGCCCGATTCCCAGCAGGGTCTTCGGAAAGCTTATGGCCGAAAGGTCCGGCATCCCGTAAAACGCGAAGGAGCCGATCTCTTCCACCCCCTCCGGGATGATAACCGAACGAACGCCGGAAAGCCCCCGGAACGCGCCGGAGCCGACGGACTTCACCGGCAGGCCCTCCAAGACATCCGGAATCCGGATGTTTGCGGCCGGATCCTCCGCCCCGGTGACGCGGGCATAAGGCTGCCCGCGGTCCATAAAAATTTCATAATTGAATTTCATTTTCCACTTTCCAATAACCTGTAAAAAAGCCTCCCGGCCTTTCGAAAGAACGCGGCTTTGCCGCACGCATCTCATCTCCCGCGGAATTCGCTCCCCGCAGACGCCAAGGGCCCGCCGCTGCGGAAAAAGAGCGGCAAGAGCAAGCTGCCGCTCCTGCCGCGTCTTTACCCAATACAAGTTATCCGCGCTTTTTCACCGCATTTACATAGATCTCGCGGATCTCCGCATAACGGACCGGCTTGATCCGCGTGAGGGTGAGCGTCTTTTTCGCCGAGGCCAGCTCCGCAAGCTTGTCCAGTTCCTCCTCCGAAGGAATGACGCCCAGCTCCTCGATGGAAGTCGGCATCCCGATCTCACTGAAGAAAGCGGCCGTCTTCGCGATTCCCTCTTCCGCAGCCTTCAGGTCATCTTCCTCCGCAGTTCCCCAAACCTTGCGGGCGTAGCGGGCAAAACGCTCCGGAGCATCCTCGTAAAGGTACTCGGCCCAGGCCCTCCAGACCGCTGCCAGCGTCGCGCCGTGGGTGTAATCATAGAGCGCGCTCAGGGCGTGGCCGAATTTGTGGACGGAGAAATCCTTGCCCCGCCCGCACTCGGTCAGATTGTTGTGGGAGAGCGAGCTGCACCACATGACCTCCGCCATGGCGTCGTAATTCTCCGGGTCTTTAAGAATCAGCCGGCCATTCTTCACGACCGTCCGAAGGAGGCCTTCAGCGATCTCATCCGTCATCTCGCAGCTGATGCCGGGGATGAAGTAGCGCTCCATCGTGTGCATCATGATGTCCGTAACGCCGGCTGCCAGCTGATATTTCGGCACGGTGGCAAGGAGGGCCGGATTCATGATGGCAAAGCGGCAGCGGTTGAATTCCGTATTGATTCCGCCCTTAAAACCTCTTTCGACAAATGTGAGAACTGCGGAATCCGACATTTCAGATCCTGCCGCGGCTATCGTGAGAACGGCGGAAACCGGTGTCGATTTCGAAAGGGGTACTTTCTTCGACCAAATCTCCCAGAGTGAAACGCCGGGATTGGCGACGCCGTGAGCGATGGCCTTGGAGGTATCGATGACGCTGCCCCCGCCGACGCCGAGAATATAGTCGGCTCCGAAGGCCTCCGCTTTCGCCCTTCCCTCCTCCGCATGCTCCGCCGTGGGGTTGGGCTTTACGCCGCCGAAAGTCTCGAAGGCAAGCCCGGCCTCTTCAATGGACTTCGTCACCCGGTCAAGAAGGCCGCTTCGAACGACGCTTCCGCCTCCGTAAACGACGAATACGCGGCTTCCGCCTTCCGCGGCGATTGTTTGCCCGGCCTCAGCTTCCGTGTCCCGCCCGAAAATGACCCGGGTAGGGGTATAATACATAAAGTTATTCATAGAAACCTCCCATCTTAAGCAGCGCATCCGAACTTCCAATACATATGCGATTGCGTAAACGCGATCCGTTCTGCCTGCTAACTTATGTTCTATTTTAGCTCAGGCCTCTATATTTGTCAATCAAGAGGGCCGGGAGCGCGGGAGGGCTGCCATGCCCGGCGCAAACACACTGACAGACATAATGACGCTGCCCGCCGGATTGCTCCGCGCTTCGCGCTCCCGTACCGCTGCTAAAATTCGCAATCCGGGCTGGTACCGTAAAAAAGTTTTAAAAAAAGCTTGACACATCCGGGCAGGTGTTGTATTATAAGCAAGCACCGAAAAACAAGGCGCATGGCGAGATAGCTCAGCTGGCTAGAGCACGCGGTTCATACCCGCGGTGTCGAGGGTTCGAATCCCCCTCTCGCTACGGACAGAACCGGGAATCCTTAGACTGTAAGGCTTCCCGGTTTTTGAATTATAAAAGATTTTTTTTTTGCCATTGCAATCTTGCCCGCCGGACGCCTGCCGCTTCGCGCCGCCTGCATTCGCGCAGATCAGTAAAAGACAGGAGCTGATATGATTTACACACATTTACTTTTTGATCTCGATGGAACCCTGACTGACCCCAGAGAAGGGATCACAAAATCTGTCCAGTATGCGCTGCGGCATTTTGGAATCGATGAACCGGATCCGGACAAGCTGACCGCCTTCATCGGCCCGCCGCTGATCCCCTCCTTTATGGAGTTCTACGGCCTAAGCCATGAAGAAGCTGTCAGGGCGCTCGCCTTCTACCGGGAACGCTTTTCCACTGTCGGACTGTTCGAGAACCGGGTGCTGGACGGAATACCGGAGATGCTTGAGAAGCTAAAAGCCAAAGGAAAGCTGCTGGCTGTCGCTTCTTCCAAGCCGGAAGAATATGTGCTTCGAATCCTGGATCATTTTAAGATTCTGGAACCCTTTGATACCGTATCCGGGGCCAGCATGGATGAGAAAAGAGTCGAAAAAAAGGATGTGATCGAGGATGCGCTTGTCCGCCTCGGAGCAAGTAATGACAGAAGCGGCATCCTTATGATCGGAGACCGGAAGCATGACATAGTCGGGGCCAGGGCCTGCGGTCTTGACAGCCTTGGAATCTATACAGGCTTCGCTCCCGTCGGAGAACTGGAGGATGCGGGCGCTTCTTACGTGGTCCGCACGGTTGAAGAAATGACGGCGTTTCTGCTGGCACATTGAGCGCCGTCCTTTCGCTCTATCCATTTGGGCTGCAGGCGACTTTTTTACTGTATTTCAGCAAGTTTTGCGCCCAATACAGTAGTTCCGCCCCTCTCCCCCGGACCACAGCCGGGAACTATGCTGTGTTTTTTATCAAACAAAACGCCCAACACGCAAAAACCCCCGCACCCGCGGCAAAAAACGCCGCGGATGCGGGGGTTTTATTCCATGAGAGCAGTCCGCAAAGCGGACACTCCCAGGTCACATCACTTAAAATACTCCACGCCGGCCCTGAAGACCTGTAGATCCTGCTCGCCGTAGATATTGACCGCCACGCCGTCTCCCCGGCGCTCGATATGAGCCATCTTGCCGAAAACCCGGCCGTCCGGAGACGTAATGCCCTCGATAGCGGCATAGGAGCCGTTCACATTCCACTCCTCATCCATGGAAACATTCCCGAACGGATCCGCATACTGGGTCGCGACCTGTCCGTTCGCAAAAAGCCTCCGGATCCACTCCTCACTGGCCACAAAACGCCCCTCCCCGTGGGAAGCCGGGGTGACATAAACCTTTCCGGGCTCCGCATTCTTCAGCCAGGGAGACTTGTTCGAAACCACCTTCGTGTAGACCATCTTCGAGACATGCCGTCCGATCGTGTTGAAAGTCAGCGTCGGGGAATCCGCCGTCTGGCCGGCGATCTCGCCGCCCGGAACCAGGCCCAGCTTGATAAGCGCCTGGAAGCCGTTGCAGACCCCGAGGACCAATCCGTCCCGGTTGTTCAGAAGGCGCATAACCGCCTCCCGGATCTTCTCGTTCTGGAAAGCCGTCGCGAAGAACTTAGCCGAACCGTCCGGCTCGTCGCCCGCGGAGAAGCCGCCCGGGAACATAATGATCTGGGCCTGGGCAATCTTGCGGACAAACTCCTCGACCGACTCCCGGATATCCTCCGCCGTCCGGTTCCGGAAAATGCAGGTCGTAACCCCCGCCCCCGCGGCCTCAAAGGCCCTCGCGGAATCATATTCGCAATTGGTGCCCGGGAAGACCGGGATAAAGACATGGGGCTTAGCCTTCTTGTGATCGCAGACATAGATGCTGTCCGCCCTGTAGATCGGGCTCTCAACCGGAGCCGTATCGTTCCCCGACCGGGTCTTAAAGACCTTCTCCAGCGTCCCGACATTGGCGCCCAGGGCTTCAGCCAGCGGGATGCAGACATTTCCGTAACGGAAATTATCCTCCGCCAGGACCTCGCCGATCACCCGGTAGCTCGAAGACAGCTTCTGAACGTCCCCGCCCTCAACTTCAAGAACCAGATCCCCGTAAGCCGGGGAGAAGAAATCCCGCGGATCCAGATCATGCTCAATCTTCATGCCCAGACGGTTGCCGAAAGCCATCTTGCTGACCGCCGGAGCGATGCCGTGGCGGCCCAACGCGTAAGCAGCCTTCACATAGCCCTTCTGCATATCCTCATAGAGCTTCCGATAGACTTCAAGAACTCCCGCGTAATCCGGAAGCTGCCACTCATCCCTGGGAACCCGGATCCAGACGATCTTATCACCCGCCTTCTTGAATTCCGGCGTCACGATATCCCGGTCCTCCGCCACGTCAACCGCGAAAGAAACCAGCGTCGGGGGAACATCGATGTGCTCAAACGTACCGGACATCGAATCCTTCCCCCCGATCGAAGGCAGGCCGTAGCCGAGCTGGGCCGCATAGGCTCCGAGAAGCGCCGCGAAGGGCTGGCTCCAGCGGGAAGGCTCGCTGCTCATCCGGCGGAAGTATTCCTGGAAGGTGAAGCGGATCTTTCTCACATCCCCGCCGGAAGCGGCGATCTTGGCCATGGACTCGGTAACCGCCCAGGCCGCCCCGTGATAAGGGCTCCAGCTGGAAAGATAGGGATCAAAACCGTAACTCATGAGCGTCACGGTATGGGTCTTCCCGCCTGGGACCGGAACCTTCGCCGCCATGGCCTGGGTTTCCGTCAGCTGGTAGAGCCCGCCGTAGGGCATGGTCACCGTAGCCGCCCCGATCGAGGAATCAAACATCTCGACCAGCCCCTTCTGGGAGCAGACATTGAGGTCGGACAGCGTATGAAGCCACTGCTTTCTTATATTTTCAGAATCATTGACGTCCGAAGGCGCGAAAGGATTCTGGTTCATCTCGGAATCCGCGAAATTCGGGACGTCCACGAAGACGTCCGCCTCCTGATGGGCCCCGTTGGTATCAAGGAAATCCCTCGAGAGATCAACGATGGTCTTTCCTCTCCAGTTCATGACAAGACGGGGACTTTCCGTAACGCGGGCCACCACGGTAGACTCCAGATTCTCCTCCGCCGCATAGCGCATAAAGAGCTCCGCATCCCCGGGATCGACCACGACCGCCATCCGCTCCTGGGATTCCGAGATCGCCAGCTCCGTCCCGTCAAGGCCCGCATATTTCTTCGGGACCTTATCGAGATCGATCATAAGCCCCCGGGCCAGCTCCCCGATGGCCACCGAGACTCCGCCGGCTCCGAAATCGTTGCATTTCTTGATCAGATGGGAAGCTTCCCTTCTCCGGAAGAGCCTCTGCAGCTTCCGCTCGGTAGGCGCGTTGCCCTTCTGGACCTCCGCCCCGCAGACCTCGGTGGACTGGACATTGTGGGCCTTGGAGGAGCCGGTCGCCCCGCCGATCCCATCGCGTCCGGTCCGGCCGCCGAGAAGGATGATGATATCTCCCGGATCGGACGAAAGCCGCTGAACGGCCGCCCTGGGAGCCGCCGCGATCACCGCCCCGATCTCCATGCGCTTAGCCGCATAGTTGGGATGATAGATCTCATGGACATGGCCGGTAGCAAGACCGATCTGATTTCCGTAGGAACTGTAGCCCCGGGCCGCCTCCCTCACGATCTTCTTCTGGGGCAGCTTGCCCGGAAGGGTCTCGGACTGGGGCAGCGTCGGATCCGCGGCCCCGGTGACCCGCATCGCCTGATAGACGTAAGTCCGGCCCGAAAGCGGATCCCGGATGGCGCCGCCCAGGCAGGTAGCGGCCCCGCCGAAAGGCTCGATCTCCGTCGGATGGTTGTGGGTTTCATTTTTAAAATTGATGAGCCACTCCTCCGTCTTTCCGTCTACGTCGACCGGAACGACGATGGAGCAGGCGTTGATCTCCTCGGACTCCTCCTGATCGGCCAGCTTCCCTTCCTTCTTGAGCTTCTTCGCGGCGAGAAGGGCCATGTCCATAAGGCAGACAAACTTATCGCTCCTGCCCGCGTACATGGCGTCATGATCGGCCAGATACTGATGGAAGGTGTCAAGCAGCGGCTTCTTCATGTCGCCCTCGCCGAAGGAGACATTTTTCAGCTCCGTAAGGAAAGTCGTATGGCGGCAGTGATCCGACCAGTAGGTATCCAGCACCCGGATCTCGGTGATGGAAGGATCCCGCTTCTCTTCATTTTTAAAATAATCCCGGATGAAAACAAAATCCGCGTAGGTCATGGCGAGATTTAAAGAAGCGTAAAGCTCCTTCAGCGCCTCCTCTTCCATGCTCCCAAAGCCCTCAAAGATCCGGACGTCCTCCGGCTCCGGATAATCCGCAAGCAGGGTTTCCGGCTTCTTCTCGTCCGTGATCCGGGAATCCACAGGGTTCACGCAATAGCCCTCAAGCTTTTCAAGATCCTCCTCCTGGATGCTGCCCAGGAACATATAGGTAGTCGCGGAACGGACAGCGGGCTTTTCATTTTCATTAAGGAAACGAATGCACTGCTCCGCGGAATCAGCCCTCTGGTCGAACTGGCCCGGCAGGTATTCCACCGAAAAGACCGCGCAGGGAGCGCCGGCCTCCGGCAGCGCTTCCTCATAGACATCGTCAACAGGCGGCTCGGCAAAAACCGTCCGAAGGGCCTTCTCCCAGACCGCATCGGAGATATTCTCCACGTCATAACGGATAAAGACGCGTACATCCTCCACATTTAAAAGGCCCAGATAATTTCTGGCCTCATGGCGCAATTCCCTTGCCTTCACGGCAAAAGGCTTCTTTTTCTCAACATAGATTCTTCTGACCATGTCATTCTCCTTATGTTCAAAACCAATCGGTTGTCCCTTGTATCATACTTTGAAGGGGGGATTCTGTCAAGATAGCTCCAAAGCCCAAAGGGCAAAATCAGCCCTCCCCGGCGTCTTTCCAGAAGGCGTCCAGCACGCTCCGGATGTTGTCCAGGGAGCAGACCGTATATTCCTCCCATTCCCGCGGAAAGAGGGCGAGGGAATCCTTTTCCAGAAAGCGCTCGTCCAGAAGCACGACAACGCCCCGGTCCTCCTCCGTCCGGATGACCCGGCCGGCCGCCTGCAGCACCTTATTCATGCCGGGAAAGCGGTATGCGTAATCAAAACCCGCGTGTTCCATACGGGCGTCAAAAAAACGGCGCAGAAGCTCCGTCTCCGGCCCGACCTGGGGAAGCCCCGTCCCCACGATCAGCGCGCCCACAAGCCGGCTGCCGACCAGATCGATCCCTTCCGCAAAAGAGCCGCCCAGGACGGTAAAGCCCACCAGGGATCTTGCCGGGTTTTCATAAAAATTCTCAAGGAAGATCTCCCGGTCCGCCGCGTCCATATGCCGGCCCTGCGCGACCCAATCGACCTCCTCGCAGTCATACTTCTCCCGGTAAACCCGGAGCACCTCTGCCAGGAAGCGATAGGAAGGAAAGAAAGCCAGGTAATTTCCCCTTTTCGCGAGCGCCATCTCCCGGATATAAAGCGCCGTCCGCTCATAGGTCTCCTCCCCCCGGGCCCGGTAGCGGGCCGTCACATCCGCCCCGACGACGACGCACCTTTTCCCCGCGGAGAACGGGCTCTTCGCGTAGACCGCCGGGGAATCCGCCCGGGTCGTAAGAAGGCCCTTGTAATACTGAACCGGCAGCAGGGTCGCGGAGAAGAAGACCGCCGCCCGGCCCTTATCAAGCGTCCTCTGCAGCTTGCCGGAAGGATCCACGTTCCGGAGGGAAAGGACCAGATGCCCGTCCTCATTCCGGCTTGTATAGGAAACCGTATCCCCGTCCATTTCCCCGTAAACCCTTACAAAAGACCGGAGTGAAAAATAAAAATCAAGCAAATCCTCCCGCAGGCGCGGATCCTTCTTTTCCTTAAACAAAAGCTCCAGCGCTTCCAGCGCGCAGACAGCGGCTTCGCCCGCGGCCCCGGGATCCTTCACTTCCCGGAAAACCTCCTCCTTCGGAAGCTCCTTCTTCAGCGCCAAAAGCGCCTTGTTGAGCTTTTCAAGCGCCCTCCCCGCCCGCTTATCAAGAGGCGCCGCCAGCTTCTTGGCGGCAAGGACCTCCTCCTTCACAAGGGAAGCCGAGAACATCTCCCGGGCCCGATCCACGAGATTGTGGGCCTCGTCGACCAGGAAAATGCACTCCGCCCGGGCCCCCTCCCCGAAAAAGCGCTTAAGCGAGGCGTCCGGATCGAAAGCGTAATTGTAATCGCAGAGCACCGCATCGGAAAAAAGCGCCAGATCCAGCGAAAACTCAAAGGGACAGATCTCCCGCTCCGCCGCCCATCGCCGGATCGTCTCCGCATCGAAGGTCTCTTCCGCAGCCAGCGCGTCGAAAAGGGCTTCATTGACCCGGTCAAAATGCCCCCTGGCCCGGGAACACTCCTCCGGATTGCAGCGGGCCTCCGAGAAAGGGCAGATCTTCTCCTTCGCGGTGATCGTCACCGTCACAAGCGACAGGCCCCGGCCTTTCAGGATCCCCAGGGCTTCAGCCGGCACCGCAAGGGTCTGGTTCCGGGCCGTAAGATAAAAAATCCGCTCCGCCAGCCCCTCCCCCAGCGCGCGGACGGAGGGATAGAGCACCGAAAGCGTCTTGCCCACCCCGGTCGGAGCCATGAGAAAGAGCTCCTCTTTATTCCTGATGCCGCGGTAAACGGAAGCGACCAGAGCCTTCTGCCCTTCCCGATAGGGAAAAGGAAAGGTCAGGCCGCGCATGGAGGCGTTCCGCCGCCCGAGCCTCTCCTCCGAAGCCTCCGCCCAGCGGACATACCCGGCCTTCAAGGCTTCCATCCACTCCCGTATCTCATTTTTATTATAGGAAAATGAAAACCGGACCGTCTTCTCCGTTTCCAGACTCACATAGGTCATCTGGATCCCGACGGCCGCCAAATCCTCCTTCATCACAAGCATGGCCGCATAGCACTTCGCCTGGGCCAGATGAACCGGCAGCGGCTCCGAAAAACTTTCCGGATCCTCATAGCTTCCCTTGATCTCATCCACGGTCACAAGACCCGCCCCATCCGTAAAGACCCCGTCCGCTCTCCCTTCAATCCGCAGCACAAAAGAACCGCAATCCGTATCTTCGGACAGCGGAACTTCCGGGCGGTAATCAGCCCCCATCCCTTTCTGGATCTTTCGATGCATGCGTCCCCCCGCCAGCATGGCCTCCCGGTCAAAACCGGAACCCATACGGGTATCGATATCCCCGGACCGCATCAGGAACTCGACGAGATTGCGGACAGAGACGCGGACCGTTCTTTCCATTGACATCCCCCCTTCCTCCTGTTATGATAGCAGCCATAAAATAAGAAAGGCCTGGAAAAAACCATGATCCGTACCGTTATTTTCGACATTGATGATACGCTTTACAACTATAAAGCCGGCAACGAAGCCGGCATCGCCGCCGTCTGCGGCTACCTGAAGGAACACTTCGGCTTAAACGAAGCTTACTCTGCAGCCGCCATTTCGGAGGCACAGCGCCAGCAGGAAGCCCGCATCGGCTTCGCCTCCGCCGCGATCCACGACCGGCTGATCCGCTATCAGATCCTTCTGGAAAATGAAAACCTCCCCGTCATCCCCCACGCCCGCGTCATGGACGAACTCTACTGGGAAACCCTCCTTGCCGTCATGGAAGCGGAAGCGGGCGTCATCCCGCTCATCCGCGCGCTCAAAGAGGCCGGGATCCGCATCGGCATCGGAACCAACATGACCGGCCGCATCCAGTACGTCAAGCTGGAAAAGTTGGGGCTCGCCGACTGCATCGATTTCCTTGTCACCTCCGAGGAAGCCGGCTCGGAAAAGCCGGAAGCCCGGTTCTACAGGCTCCTTAAGGCCAAAGCGGACGCGGAACCGGAAGAATGCGTCTTCATCGGAGACAGCAAAACAAAAGACGCGGAAGCCGCCCGCCGGGAAGGCATGATCGGACTCTGGTACAGCGCCGGAAAGGAAACGAAAGAGCCGGACTCCTTAATCATCCGGGATTTCAGGGACTGCCTTGCCTCCGACGGGATCCGCCTCGGAGATCAGCTCATCCCCTATAAAGCCTAATCCACCTTCAGCATCCGATAGCCCACCCCGATATGGGTCTGGATATAGCGGGGCGAATCGGGAAGGGCTTCCAGCTTCTTTCTAAGGGTCACCATGAATACGCGGAGGGAGGCGATATCATTTTCCCAGCTTCTCCCCCACATTTCCCGGGTGATATAGGTATGCGTCAGGACTTTCCCGGTATTTTTGGCCAGAAGGCAGAGCAGGCGGTACTCCATGGGGGTAAGCCGGATCTCCTCCCCGCCCAGATAGGCGCAGCCCGCGGAAAAATCAATCCTCAGATTCCCATTGACATACACAGCGCTGCTCTCAGCGCTGTTTTTCACGAAGGAAAGCCTCCGGACGGTAGCCCGAAGGCGGGCCAGAAGCTCCTCCACGGAAAATGGCTTCGTCAGGTAATCATCCGCGCCCGCGTCCAGCGCCTCGATCTTATCCGCATCCTCGCTGCGGGCGCTGATGACGATAATCGGCATGACGGACCAGCTGCGGATCTTCCTTATTACCTCCACGCCTTCCATATCCGGCAGCCCGAGATCCAGAAAAACAACGTCGGGATTGTGGGAAGACGCCAGCATGACCGCCTCGGCGCCTCCGGAAGCCGCAAGGTATCTGTAATCATGCGTTTTCAGCGTCGTCGTCATCAGGTTGCGGATCGGCTTGTCATCTTCCACCACCAGTATCAAAGGATTATTCATTAATCGCCACCTCCTCCATGGGCAAGGTGAAGCTGAAGCAGCAGCCGGTCGGCAGGTTGTCGCTAAGCGCGATCGTTCCCTTATGCGCCTCTATGATCGATTTGCAGAGAGCCAGCCCCAGGCCCAGGCCCCTTCTCCCGTCAGCCACATCGTCCTGCCCGGTATAGAACATTTCAAAGATATGCGGCTTCACCGCATCGGGGATCCCCGGACCGTTATCCAGGACGCTGACCTTGACGGCATTTCCCCTCTTCTCGCTTCGAATGCAGATCTCCGAACCTGTCTGCGTATTCTTGACGGCGTTATTGATCAGGTTGATCAGCACCTGCATGATCAGCCTGGTCTCCATCCGGACGAGAAGGATGTCCTCGCTGCCGCGAACCGTGATATGGTGATCCTTCGCGTTCCGGTCAACGTGCTTAAGAGCCTCCTCGATCACGTCGTTCATGACTTCCATGGAAAGATGCAGCTTCATCTGCCCCTTTTCGACCCGTGATATGGAAAGCAGGTTCTCCACGAGATTGACCAGCCACTCGGAATCATCGTAAATATCCGAAAAGATCTGCTGCAGCGTCTCATCATCCATCTGCTTATAATGAGACAGCAGGTTGCTCGCGTTCCCGGAGATCGAAGTGAGCGGGGTCCGGATATCATGAGAGATCGACCTTAGAAGGTTGGAACGAAGCTGCTCGTTGCGGGCCATGAGGGAAGCCTCCTCCCTCTCCGCCGCGTTGCGCAGGCTTTCAAGAGCCAGGACGCACTCCCCTAAGATCGCGGTAAAAACGCTGTTCTCAAAGGTCTCCAGCGCCACCCCGTTCAGCCGGAGCACAATCACGCCGTAACAATAATCATTCAGGCAGATCGCGTGATACTGGGCCTTCGCCTCCCTGCGGCGTTCCATATGAAGCCCGGCAGCCTGCCGACTGGCGAAAACCCATTCCGCAATCTCCCTCTCGTCGGCATCCGCCAGTTCGGTCTCCGTAAGAGAATCCGCAGTCTGAAAGACTCTCCCCGTCCCCAGACCCTCCCCCTCGGCCCGGGGATAAATAACCGCGTTCCGGTCAAGAAGCGTTATGATCTGGGACCCCGTAATGCGGAAGACATCATCCATCGTCTCCGCCTTCTGGAGAAGCTGGTTGGTATCGAAAAGGACCTTGGCCCGGAAAGACTCCCGGGCAGCCTGCCGGGCGTTCTTCTTCATCATGTTCGCCAGCGTCCCCGTGATCAGCGACGAGACGAACATGATGGCGAACGTAACTGCGTACTCCGTCTCATAGGTGTGAAAGCTGAAGCGGGGCTCAATGAAAAGCCAGTTGAAAAGGAGCACGCTCGCAAGGGAACCGGCCGCGCTGTAAAGAGGGCTGACCGTCAGGACGGATATGACCAGGACCCCAAGAATAAAAACCGTTATGATATTGGCCTTCGAGAAGCCGAACAGGGTGAAAACCATTCCAATGGCGGACGCGGAAGCAAGCAGCAGCAGCGTAAGCAGCGACTCCTTCAAAGTCGGGCGGAAGCGGTCAGCCGGCACGAATCGCTTATTCTGCTGCCTGATATCCGCCGCGGAATCCGGGATAATGTAGACGTCCACATCCGGAGCGTTCAGGATGATCTGTTCCGTCAGCGTCGCCTTGCTCCAGAAATGCCTTCTTCCGACCCCGCTCCGCCCGACCACCAGCTTGGTCGTCCCGGAGATGTGGGCGTACTCCGCCACCAGCACCGGAACGTCATTACCCGTAATGGTTGCGATCGAAGCGCCATTCTCCCCGGCAAAGTCGATATTGGCCTCAAGCCTCCTCTTATCCTCCTTTGAGAATTCCTCATAATTCAGGGGCCGCACGTAGAGCGCCGTCAGGGCGGCCTTAAAAGCCTCCGCCATCTTAACCGCCGCCATGATCACCTTGGGGTTGGAAGGCGACGGCGAGATACAGACCAGTATCCGCTCGCCCTTTTTCGTATGTTCATCCATTCGTCCGCTCCTCCATCCTCCCTATCATACCGCAAAAACCTCAGTATTTCCAGCTGTATCCGAATTTTGAAAATGAAAGGCGCCCTCGTTCTCAAAGACGGAGATGCTTCAGGATCGCCTTCTTCTCCCCCAGCACCAGCAGGGTTTTGTTCCCGGTCAAAAGGGTCTCCGGCGTGACCGAGAGGTTCATTTTCCCCCTCTCCTTAACGGCCATAATGTTGATGCCGTAGCGTTTGCGGATATCCACCTGCCCGACGCTTTTTCCCTCCCATTCAGCCGGAACGGGGACCTCAAAGATCGCGTGTTCCTCGTCGAGCTTGATATAATCCAGGATATGCCTGGAGCCATAACGAATGCCAGCCCACTCCGCGATCTGCATTTCCGGATCCAGCACCTCGTCCGCCCCGTTGCGCAAAAGGAACTTAGCCTGCACCTCCCGATCCGCCCGGGACACCACAAAAGCCCCGCCCAGCTCCTTCAGCAGGGAAGTCGTCTCCAGCGAGCTCTGAAAATCCTCCCCGATCGTCACGATACAGATATCATAGCTCTTGATGCCAAGGCTCCTTAAAAATGCGGGATTGGTGCTGTCGCCGATCCTGGCCTCCGTCACGTAAGGCAGAATGTTGTTGACCCTATCCTCCTCCTTATCCACCGCCATGATCTGGTGGCCGAGCCCATGGAACTGCCTGGCAAGCAGCGTGCCGAAATGATTCAGGCCGATCAGTAATATGGATTTCATCTTTCTCCTCCTTTACCCGACATTAATCTTCCCAAGCGGATAGCGCCCGGCCTCCGCAGGCGATTTGCTGACCGCCGCTCCCAGCAGCGTCAGGCCGCCAACCCTTCCGAAAAACATAAGCAGCATCAGCAAAAGCCTCGAAAAACTCCCGAGGGCCGGGGTGATTCCCAGCGACAGCCCCACCGTCCCGATGGCGGAAGCCGTCTCAAAGAGACAGGCAGCAACCGGAAGGCGCTCCGCCGCGCTGATCAAAAGAGCCCCAAAAAGTGTAAAGAATACATACAAAACCATCAGGGCCGCCGCATCCATAAGCGCACTCTCCTCGATGCGCCTCCTGAACAATTCCGGGTTTTTCCTCCGGCGGACCGCCGCAGCCGCATTGGCCAGCAGCACCGCAGCCGTCGTCGTCTTTATGCCTCCGGCTGTGGAACCCGGCGACCCGCCGATCAGCATCAGAAAGATCGTCAGAATGCGCCCGGAACCGCTCATAGCGGCATAATCAAACGTGTTGAAACCTGCCGTCCTCGGCGTTACCGCCTGAAAAAGCGATAACAAAAACCGCTCCTTAAGGGGATAAGCCGAAAAATCATACCAAAAAAGAAAAAGAGCCGGAAGAAGGATCAAAACAGCCGTCGTAATCAGAATGACCTTGCTCTGCATCCGATAACGCTTAAAACGAAAACCCTTCTCCGCTATATCTTCCCAGGTAAGAAACCCGAGTCCTCCGATCGCGATCAGCGCGCACACCGGAAGCACGATCCCGATGTCACCGGAAAAAGAAGTGAGCGAGGAGAAGCTCCCCGTCTTGTCCCCCAGCAGGTCAAAACCCGCGTTGCAGAAAGCGGAAACAGAATGAAAAACCGCCAGCCAGACCCCCGAAAAACCATACCTGCCGCAAAAAGCCGGAAGCAGAAGAAGCGCGCCGGAAAGCTCTGTTAAAAAGGTCATCTTAAAGACAAAGGAAGCCAGCTGCACGACCCCTCCGATCTGGTGCGCGGAAATGCTGTCCTTCAGCAGGCTTCGCTGGAAGATAGAAGCTTTTCTCCCGGAAGCCGCCGCGACAAAAGATGCCGCGAAGACGACCCCCAGACCCCCCAGCTGTATCAGCAGAAGAATCACACCCTGGCCGAACCCGGACCAGTGGGACGCCGTATCCCGGACGACCAGCCCCGTCACGCAGACCGCCGAAACCGCGGTAAAAAGCGTATCGTAAAATGGCGTCCATCTGCCCGCGCGGCTGGCCGCAGGCAGCGTAAGGAGCAGCGCCCCGATAAAGATAGCCGCCAGAAAACCCATAATAATGATCTGAAAGGACGACCACTTTTTGCCGAAAATCCGCCCGCTCATATTAACCTCCCGTTTCCTTACTGCGTCCCTATCATAACCTGCGGGCCGCAAAGACGGCGTTAAGGCTTTCGAATCCCGTATTAAGATAAAATAAGGACTGCGCGAAAACCCATCCGGGCTTAACGCGCAGTCCCTTTCTTATTTCCCGTATTACAAATCCTCTCTGCTCCAGTCCCAGTCGAGCCGCTCAATATCCTCCTCCGTCAGCTCGTCTCCGATCTGAACCTCAATAATATGAAGCTCCGTATCCGCCTTGATCGCGTGCCGCATCCCGGGCCTTACGCTGACGACGTCCCCCGGACCCATGGGCGAAACCTCGCCCTCCAGGATCATTTTCCCGCAGCCCTCCGTACAGGTCCAGATCTCCGTCCGCCGGGCGTGTCTCT
>JAILID010000173.1 GCA_024695465.1 Lachnospiraceae bacterium
TATAAAGTCCACTTTTTTCATTTTTATCGAAACGGCCATTCGCATAACTTTCATGCATGCCGGTGCATCCAATATCTTTTAAGATCCCCTTCTTCCAGAGATCCTCCTCTTCCACCCTGTACTGAACCTGTTCCAGTGGGATACTTGCATCATACGGCGTCTGAAGAACAGATTTCCACACATCCGCTGTCTTATGCTCCGTCCGCAGGTACCCCTTTCTCCTAGCTGCTCCCAGGTTTCTGCTGTACCTTATCATGTGATCTTCCGTGTCCCATATTTCTACATTATATTTTTCCTTCCACTGACGACTCCCCAGTACAAGATATCCATCATGCTGCTTTTTGGGCTTGATCCCGCGACTCTGGTTCGCTCTCTCACGCATGATCCTCATCAGATTTTCGTTAAGATGCTTCTCGTTCTTTATGATTTCATTGGCTTCTTCGAGCTGTTTTCTCAGATTTTCTGCTTTCTGCTCGCCCTTCCGAACTACGTTCCGAGCCTCTTCCACTCTTCTATCTGCGTCAGCTTCTGCCTTTTTCCTATACTCGGCTATTGTTTCTTTTGCCTTTTTCTTTATCTCAGATACATTTTTCTCAGCTTCTGACCTTACGTATGCAGCATCTTTTTGCGCAGTACGCACCTTACCCCATAGTTCTTTATACTCTTTTGGCGTCATCCTTACCTCAGCAAGCCCTGGATCAGAAGCACCGCCTTCTGCCTCAACCATGCGTCCCAACGGTCCTTTTTTGTAAAATTTCGCCATTCTCCCAGCCTCTTTTATAAACCACGAATATAATTATCAGCGACAACGCTGATCCGATTGTGCCCCAGGGCCTTGCTGCATTTCTTCATAGCTACCCTGTCCAGCTTCCGGCCAGCCTCTTCCTTTCTGCACGTATAAACATCACCTTGGAATCTCTTGCCGGTTCCTTTATTCACCCTGTCATACGGGATTTCTTCAATCTTCCTGGCGTACTGCTTATACATGGCCGTCGCGTACTCTGCGCGGTATCCGTGGATATCCGCGTTGCTGTTTACATGCTGCCAGACCTTTTTCGTTTCTCCAGTATTCCGCATCCGCTCGATGATCTTTTCCTTCTCCGGACCGATGACCGGCGCGAAGCGGTACCGTCCGTTCTTATCCTTCCGATGATGGATAAAGTAATCGTGATCCGGAAACACCGCCAGTGCATCTTTCAGCGTCGCCAGATGCTTCACTTCCTTCGATGACAGTTCTTTCCGTTCCTCTAAAGAAGAAACCCTGTCTTCCATTGCCTTCCTGGTCCACAGATCCCGTCCTTCCAACTTTTCCAGGACACCCCTGCGGCACCCTGTTCCTTTGCAGAACTTGATCAGCTCGTCGTTGTTCGTCACGCTGAAATGAGCAGACCGCGCCGTCGTTACACGACTCCGCTTAATCTCTGACCGGTTCCGCTTCGGAGGCTGGAACCGATCCGGATCCGCCTTGTCGATCTGATACAACTTGTTTAACGCGGCAGCCTCGGTTTGAATCGTCCAGGCAGAGAGATGCTGCCCTTTTCCGTCTACCTGATCGACACGGCTCTGCAGCCACTCATTTACGTGACGCCGCGCCAATTTCAGCGTCGTGCACTCCGGATGCTGTTCCTGGATCCATTTTATGAAATACTTCGTGTGCTTCCAGTAGGTCTGGTACGTATTGTAAGAGAAGATCTTATCCTTCTCCGTTCCATCTGCCATAGCTTCCTTCTTGGATTGTCCGAAAGCCTGCATCCCGGTCAATTTCTCATAGGCCTGCTGGTGCAGGTCTTTTCTGTAGCCTTTATTTTTCCTGCCCACTGCAGCCATCTCCTTTCAAGATACTGCCAACCTGCTTTTCAAGTCGATGATCGACAAAAATGTCGAGCCCCCACTTCAAAAGCAGATAACGACAACTAGCACGGCTCCCGCCATGCTCTTCTTCTTCAATCTTCGATTACGGTCTTATCCCGGTTAAAACAAAAGTCGCTTCCTACCAGCCCCGAAAGGCTCGATATTCGGCAAAGAACACTTTTTTTCACGCCTTCCGGCAGGTCTTATGTGTGACCGACATACACTTTTGACTGCTTATGTGTGCAGACTCATTTGCTGTAAAGAGGCTTTGAGTTCACGCCCCTGGTACGATTGCTCTCAACGGTTAGTACCATCACCCAACCCTGTTATCTCGTTTCTGTCGGCCTTTCTTTTTGTCTCTCGTCAGCTTAAGGTGGCTGTCGCTTCCGGCCTGCCCCGGTCGCCTGCTTCCGTTTTTGATGACGATGATACGGGAGATCATCGGATGTCAGCCATCACCTTCAAGGCTTATACGGCGCCCGTTGCCATCCCAACATCTACAAGGCGGTTCATTTTGAACTTCTAAGTCATGTACCGTTTTACGATCAGTACAATCACCATCACATTGTTAGCTGGTATCTCTCGATTTCGCCCGTCATTTCGGTTGCTCGGGCCGCGTTCACAAAGATTACTTGCGACTCTTGCTTGAATCCCTACTGTTCCAATTCGCAAAGGCTACTGCGGAGCTTTTCGGGACTTCCCTGGTCGAACCCAGTTCAGAAGCATCTATATAAACACACAAATTGTATGAATAATTATAATATATCATATTTCAAGAAAAAATCAAGCAACATATTCTATATATTTCCGCTTATATCGGTTTACCCGTTCATCGGTTGCGGGACCTACGGCCCGCCCCGATAAAGCGTGTAAACCGATACATCAGCTGCCCCAGGTCAGCCAGCCCCTGCGCCGATCCGCGCCTCACCAGGACAGACAGCCCGGCGCAAACGCCGGCTGTCTGTCCCGTTTCACCGCTCCTCTCTACGGATATTAACAAGCGGCCGCTGACCTCATGGACTAGCGGTTTTCTTATACCCGCAGGACCCGGCATACCTCACTACTCTCCTATTCTTCCGTAATCCAGTTCCTTTAAAAGAAAAACGTCTGCCTCCGTTCGACAAAATGGTACTTTCGACATTTCATCTGAACCAAATTGGTAGCCTCATTCCGTGGCTGCCTCTTCGAACTTTTGGTACTCGAGGTTCGAACTTTTGGTACTCGAGGTTCGACAAATTGGTACTTTCGGAAGTCCCTAAATATGCCCTCGAAACCTTATTTTGTAAGGGTTTCTGAGACCAAATCCCAAACGGGTAAATATGGTACATATGGTACATATTGTAACCATAAGAGGAGGCCCCCTTTTAAAACGGGGGCCCCCGTCTTATGATATTTCTGTTTTCCCATAAAAAGAAAGACGCCGGGAATGCCCTGGCCTTTTTTGTTGGAGAAGGTATTTGAACGGAAGGTTCCAGATTCCTTCGGAGGATAACCTAACCCTTAAAGAATGGGATGAACGCTGCGGTTTCTCAAAAATCTTTTATATATGAGAACAGCCGCCTTTGAAATCTGACATATCATTATTGTATTAACCGAATCCCGTCAGCGGTTCGCCAAAAGCGAGAGACCTGACAACAGAATACAGACCATGCCGAGTGATCACGGAAGGCCGGAGGTTATATATGTCGGCGGCTCCATAAGGCACCTCGCAGATTTTTGCCCCACGGGAGACGCT
>JAILID010000023.1 GCA_024695465.1 Lachnospiraceae bacterium
GTCGTGCCGTCCGGAGCCTCCTTCCTGATCGTCAGCTGGTTCTTGCTGTTTAATACAGCCTCCTGCCCGCTGTCCGTGAGCGTCTGAAGGTCAGAGACGTTGTCCGGGCCGACCGTGAAGGTAAGCGTTTTCGCTTCCGAATCCTCCAGGACGTATCCTTCATTTTCCTGGATTTCCACCAGGGTATAGGTTCCCCACTGCAGATCCTCCAGCCTAAGGGTCCCCGGCTCAGATGCGGACACATCCGTTACGCTGATCCCATCCTCCGCGGCGGCTCCGGCTATATTCCCATAAACCTTACCGGTTTCCACTTCCAGCGAGGGAACGGAGGCTGAGGGGAAATAGCGGTCCACATATGCGTTCACTGCCGGCGAGGTCCTTGTCAGGCTGTACCTGACCCCATTCAGCTTAATGGCCGTATTGGCCGCGTCCTGCTTGATGAGACCGGCGCTCCCGTGCAGCCTCTCATTCGAAAAGCCGTAATAATCAGTATAGGAACTCGAGCCGCTCAGCTCTTTCGTCTTCCTGTCAGACTCGAGCGAATAGGTCAGCGTCTTATTGTAATCCCCGTTGACGATCGTAAAGGCCAGTTCCGCCTCGCTTAGCCGATAGCCGGCCGGCGCGGTCTTCTCCTTCAGTTTGTATTCGCCTTTTTTGCTGATGGGAATTGAAAGGAGTCCCTCATTGCCGCTGGTAAAATCCCCCGCCGATTCATATTCGTCCTCCGCGTTTTTTCGATAGAGGCTGAACACCGCCCCGCTCATTCCGATCTCGTCATAATTGTCCGCAGCCTCATTTCTGGCCGCATTTTCCGCGTCATACTTATAAAGCTGAAGCGTCACCTTAAAGGCCGGGTTGACAAGATCAGCTGCCGAGAGCGCCTGATCGGCTTCGTCCCGCTCTGTCAGCGCGGAGACCGTGTTGCCGGCAGCAGCATTCGCGGCCAGGATAGAAATATATTTGTCATTGTCATAGCCTTCCGCGGTCTTGTATTCCTGATAATTCGCATCCGTTATCTTAACGCGATAGCGTAAGCCCTGGTTGTAGGCCTGGTCCGGAGCGTAAGTCTCCGTGAAGGTATAGCCGGCTTCGTTTTTCCGCAGGATGATGCTCGTCCCCACAAGGGAAACGTCTGTATCCGTCATTCTCTTGCCCGCGCCATTAAAGATCTGCCCGGAGGCATAGCCCTCAGCCGTGATGCTTTCCCACACAAGGTAGCCGTTCGCAGCCGATACGGCGGTGCCGAGCAGCGTTTCGCCGTCCTTGACCTCAAACAGCGCGCCCGGCAGCAGCTCATAGCTCCCATCCCCCACGATCTTCTGCAGATCCACCGGGGCGATGACGGCCTCGTCCACCATTGTAAGAACCGCCTCTCGGACATTCGTCACTTTGCTCCAGTTATCCCCGGAGGCATCGGCCGGCGTCCCTTTCCCGGTCCACACATAGACCTGGGAGACGAAAGCAGCGGCATCAGCCGCCCCGAAGATCTTGAAATAGAGATCCTCCGCCTTCAGATAGCCGGCCGGCGCGGCATCCTCGTGCAGGGTATAGACCGTGTTTTCCTTCAGCCTGCCCGCTTCCAATGTATGAACAGCAGAATCGCTGGTCCACTCGTCCACTATCGTGCCCGTCGTGCCCGCGCCCTCAAAGATCTGAAGATGCGCGTCTGGCAAAGACTCTCCGCCCGTGGACCGCTGGTCCTTTGTCTTTGTATCTCCTTCTATGTCGTTTCTCTTGGCAATCGATAAGACGGTTTTCCTGTTTTGGGCCGAGACAGCAAGGGCGGTGTGTTCACCATCCGATTCGCTCACGGAAGCGGAAAGCACGAAGCTCCCGTTCGTACTGCTCACCGTAATCCTGTTATCCGAGCCGACCGCAAAACGGATCTGGTTCAGCCATACGCCGTCGTTCTCCGGCGTTGTATAGTTCGCCTGGCTGCCATCCGCATCCGGCGCCTTGATCTCCGTCAGCACATAGGTCCCTTTGAGGGAAATGTCCGGCTGTGTGCCTGTAATCGTCCAGGCATCGCCATTCACCTCAGCCAGGTATAAGACGCCGTCCGCGCCTGTCATACAGTAGGAGGGCGTCTCGCCGGCCGAACCCGCATCGCCGCTTGTTATGGAGGTGTGCTTCAGCTCGAATCTTGCGTTTGAAAGCAGCGTTTCGCCGCTGCCCGCATCCTTCTTTGTCAGCTGCAGCGTTTTCGGATGGGTCGTCACCCGGTCGTTGTATAGAACGGCCGCATTTTTTCCTTCCGCCTGGGTCACCCGGCCCTCAGATGGCTCGAAATGGGCGGAGGCTTTCCCGGCAAATGAAGTGCTGTCGTCCCGTCTCACCTCAAAGAAAACCTTGCCGATCAGGCGATAGCTGTCAGAAGCGCCCTGCTCGATCTCCTCGAAATAGTATTTTCCCACGTCAAGGCCGTACTTTAAGAGACAGCCCGTCACCGTATTATAGATGCCATCGGCCTGCTTGCTGATCAGGATCTCTCCCGTTGCGTCGGTTGTCAGGAACAGCGCGTCATCCGCTTCGATTTCGCCCCCGGCATTCTTTTTTCCCAATACGTTCTCAAGACCGCTGAAGCTTCCAGCCTCGTTAGAATCATATTTATACAGCTTAAATGAGATATTGGGGATCGCTGTCTCCGAACCTGCAATCTTCTTATCGATCTCGACGTCGGTCAGGTATCTTGCTAGATCGCGCATGACGATGGTATTCCCATCCGACGCGGCTTTGTAGAAACTGACGGCATATGCTTCCGTTCCCTCCGCGCTTGTCGGGCTTTCAGAAGGGTTCGCGCCGCTCACGCTCGTAAGCTCGCCGTCCGCGCTCAGCTGGAAACTGATATCCGCGGCTTTCAGGTTTTCATCGGGAACGGCCCCTTCCGGTTCCAATAAGGTATAGGTCTTATTGACGTCGAAAAGGCCGCTGATGGTCCATACCCCGTTGTCCCAGCTGATCCCCTTGACAGCTGTCGTGCCGTCTGTCTTCGCCGCAGGCTTTTCGGCATTCTGATAGAGGTAAATGACATTTTCCCCGCTCTTAAAGGTTCCGCTGCCGACCCAAAGCTCCAGATGGGTATTGTCCTTCAGCGTCACCTTGCGGCCGTACTGGTCCATCTTATAAAGCTTCACTTCATTTTTCTCATCGTTCCAGTTAAGCTCCGTAAGTCCGCTGATGGAGGCGATATTCTCCTCGTATACGCTGCTTAATTCCTTGTCCGTCTCCGTAACGATGTAGGCGATCTCCGCCTTTCGCGCGCTCTCATCCCGCTTATAGCCCGGCGGCGGGACAAGCTCCTTCAGGTAATAGCTCCCGGATAGGAGCGTAAAGCCGCCCGTCCCATAGGCGCGAAGATAGGGCAGGCCGGCGGCGTTCTTCAGGACCGAAAGCGCCTCTCCTCTTTCGTTTTTGTTATTCAGCGTAAAATAAACCCCATCCGCCGCGGCCATTCCCGCGACCTGTATGGTGCAGGTTTCATCCAGGTAGACGCCGAAATAAGCCCTGGATTCCCCGCTTGCGCCCGCATGGGTATCCAAAGCCTCTCCATCGGGTCCCGTTTTCGTAAAGGAGATGACGCCGCGGCTTTCAAGGTTGTAGGCCGGCGCGCCGTCTTTGCTGCCCGGAACGCAGCCATCGTTCGGATAGGAATGGCTGTCCGGATGGACCCCGTTGACATTTACGGCCGGAAGGTACTCCGCGGCCAGGTGGATCCCGTTGGTCAAATAATCAGGCAGGGTTTTCTTCGTGCTGATCCAGGCGGTGCCGTGCTCGCCGCTGTCCGTCGTCCCCCCGTTTGTTCCGATCGTGAAGGCGACGCCCTTCGTCCAGACGCTGTAAGCAGCATTCGTGCCGGCTTCCCGCAGGGTATAGGTGCCGGAGACCAGATAGCGCCCTTCATTTCCATAGCTGCCATAAGGAAAGCCCTCATCCCCCAGATGGCATGCGAGGCTTCCGTCTACTTTCGTCCGGATCCCCGTGATATAGGGCGTCCGGCCTGCCAATTCTTCTGCCGTCTTCCCCGACACGTCCCCCTGATAGATCACAAATTCAACGCCGGAAAGCTTCCCGCCGGCCGATGTGACTTCCGGCGCCAGATAGGCGGCCTCCTTGCTCAAATTGACGAAGCCGTAAACCATGCGGTTCGAAGCCCTTGTCTTCGTCCCGCCAAAAGAAGGCGCGGCCTGTCCCCCGTCGTATTGATAGCTGACGGCATAGGAGCCGTTCGTGTTCTCCTCATTGACGGAAATGCCGTTGATCTTCGTCTCCACCGCGCGGTAAATAATCTGCTTTCCTGCCGTCGTATACTTCGGGAGATCTGTCCAGGACGCGCTGTTTGCCTCCGAGGCGCTCGAAATCGTAAGCTCCGCCTTATCGGCAACGTCGCTAAAGGTAGTTTCCGACGCAAGGCGCTGCTGGAGCTTAAAGGAGGCCGTAAAATTGCCTTCCTCATCCTTTAAACCGTCGGCACTTTTCAGCCACTGCTTCTCGACCGTATAGCTTTGCAGCTCGGTGTTGGTGAAGGCATAGATCCAGCCTCCTTCCGTCTCTTTCACCGTAAGGTCCGTCTTGTAGCCCGCCACAGGATACTCGGCCACCTTGTAGATCAGTTCATCTCCTTCCGCGTCATGGCTGGGAAGGTTGCTCCAGGTAATCACCTCCTCCGTTCCCGCTTGCGTCGAGCTGACGGTCTTAAGCAGGCAGCCATCTGCCCCGGCGTGATTCGCAAGGATTTCGGAAGACTCGTTAAACGCGCTCTGAGAATCGCCGAAACAATGCCACACCGGTCCGGAGTTCAGGCCCAAATAATCCAAAATGCTCTGAAAACCCGTGGGTTTCTTCGCGTAAAGGAGTTCAAACGTCGCGCTGACCTCCTCGCCGCTTACGCGGTTCCACTGCTTTGTGACCTTGATGCTTTTGCTGTCGCTGCGAAGCTGGTTGCTGATCGCGCTTTCGTTCCGTCCGGTCGTCTCGCTATAGATATGAACAATGCTGTCTGCCTCATAATCGGTCTCATCGAGATAGTTTTCGGAGCCCCGGGTCGCGGTCGCGGTCCCGTTTCCATGGGCTTCAACCGCCCGGAACTGCAGCTTGTAGGTCTTCGTCACCGCCGCATTGTTTTCCGTAACGGTTACCACATCGGCGACGGGAAGATCCCCGAGGGTTTTGGTCCAGCCCTCCTCTTTTGTGAGGGAGAAATGATAGATCGTCGTATTGTCCGCAAGCTTTACATCTTCCCAGGCTCCCCATTCGCCCGGCGTATCATTTACGATCTCAGCCCGCCGTTTCTGCAGGGTAAAGGTGACCGCATCCGGTCTCGTGTGGTAGAGGTCATCCTGATCGCCCAGCCAGCTCTTGCTGACGACCAGGGAGGTGGAATTCAATGTATTGTTGATAAGGGTCTGATTGTCCGCCTGTCCCGCGTATTCGCATTGATAGGCGCCCGTGGAGTAGACCGTTGCGCCTCCCTGTGTGCTTTCCACAACCGGCGCCCCGCCGATTTTCGTCTCCACGCAGCGGTACTCATAGGTATTCGGCAGGTTCCTGAAGGTATATTCCCAGGAATTATTATTCGTTCGCGGTATTACCCGGTCAGCCGTCAGCTTTACGGAAATGTATTGTCCGTCAACAGTCGGCCGCTCCGTCTCGCCATAGGGATCCGAGGCCGCGCCTTCCGTTAAATCGATCTTTTGCCATTCCTCCTCAGAGCCTTTGTGTCTTCTCTCCAGATAGATCGTAACGTCTTCGGGCCTTAAGTTATACTTGTTGTTTCCGTCATGCCAGTTTTTCCGGACATAGCACTTCGTTGTAAAGGAGTTCGTCAGGGTCCCGGCGTTAAGAAGTTCTTCATTTCCATCCACATAGCGGGCCGCATCGTCCGACAGGATGGTGATATCGTCCGCCTCGGCGTATGTCGCCTCCTGTCCGTTCACCGTGTTGGACACCTGTATCTCATCGATAATATAGTAATAGGGCTGTCCGTTCGGGGCGTAGCGTTCCAGGTTATTGATCTCGTAAGTCCAGTCGTCCGCGGTATTATAGTCGTCACCCGAGCAGGTCCAGCGGATGTAAGGTCCGCTGGGAGTATCCTGCCCTTCTTCCAGCACCTGTATCGGATCCAGCAAAAGGGTCCTGAGAATTTCATTTCCCTGATCCGTCTCGGACAGGGTATAGCGGTAAAGACGGATCTGCGCGAGAGCCCCCATCGTCTTATTTTCGGGATTCCTTAAACGATCTGCGTTCTGATAATCGTTCCAGTGCTTCGTCCCCTGGATTCTGATGCTGCCCTGGCGATTGTAGTTGTTTTTCGCCTTCGCGGCCGTATCGGGGGCAGGATGGGTTTCACTGATCTCAACATACCAATTCCCCGGCAGGCTTACCACGTCGATGCGGCCGTTCGCGGATAGGCCCGCCATCATCTCGTCCGTATAGTCCTGGTAGGTAACGGCCGTGTCGCCCGAATTCAAAAGACCAGCTGAGTACTGTCCCGACTGCCCGCTGGTCCATCCCGTAATAAAGGGCTCGTCCTCCGCGCTGCTGGTATAGCCCTTTATCGGATCCTCCGTGACATAATAGCCGTACTGCGCGCCTTTCGGAGAATAAATCAGGAGGTCGCTGAAGGTATAGCTGACGTTCCCTCCTGCTGCCTTACAGTCGGCGGCGGAGATCCTGTGTTCCTTCAGCAGGGTTGTCGTCGTACTCTCCTTTCCGAGCTCATAGCGGTAGAGCTTATAGTTGACGGACGGATATTGGGCGTTCACCGGCCTGCCTTCCCATTCTTTCGTCACGGTGATGCTCCGCCTGTTCAGATCCGAGCGAAAGGAATTGATCAGGGTTCCGTTGGAGTTCGTCTCCATATAAAGCTGGCTCGCGATCGGATCCTCAATCCGCTCCCGGACAAGGTAGAGATAGCGCTCGCCATCCTCGTTGAATTTCGGCAGCATCATGACCCCATTAACCTTTTTCAGCATCCCCTCTATCTCCGTACCAGAGGCAGGCAGGCTGTAGCGGGTCTTTCCCTCGCCGCTGAGCAGGGTGCTGTCCACATACAGGAGCTTTCCGCTTCTTCCATAAAGAACCGCTGACTCCTCCGCATTCGCGTCAAGTTCATTGATCTCTTTCAGCTTCGCGAGAAATTCCGCATCCGAAAAGACCTGCAGATTGCTGATTCCCGCAGCCTCCGCGTCTTTTTCAGTGATCCGGTACAGCAGGATCCGCGGATTCGGAAGGTCATCCTCTTCCAGGGTATAGCCGGACAAACCGGTCCAGGTCTTTCTCCCTTCTACCTTCATATAGTCGTTGATCGTGTTGGTGAATACCTGATAGGTCGTCTCGTATGAATGCGTGCTGTCGGCTATTCTGGTCTCAGCGGTCTGGACATATTTGCCCAGGATGGTTTCGCCTCCGTGGTTCATGCTCTCGGTGAATTCATAGACATATTCCTGTCCCTGACTGTCGAATCTGGGCAGATCCGACACGCTGATCCTCCAGTTGTAGGCGCTTTTCGCCATATAATCGCCGTTTTCAATATTTGCTTCTTCCGTCACCTGCTCCGAGGCCGGCGTCCAGATCTGGCTCTTGCTGTCTGTCACCCTTTCGGCAAGTCCAACCGAGGCCAGCTGACTCAGCGTCTTGCCGCTGTTCTTACTTTCCTCTATGGTCTGTTTTTTCTTTTTCAGATACCTGTAAAGCGTGAGGTAGAGGTCGGGCCGGTGATCCGGTCCGATCCCCTCGTCCTTCCACACTTTGTAGGCGACATGATCAATGCTGCCGGTGATCGTATTCGTATAGGAAAACTGGTAGGTCTGCCGGGACGCGTTATCATCCGTTCCCATCGAGGCGACTTTTCGCTGCAGGTATTCTACGCTTCCGCTGGCGTGCTGCGTGACTTCCTCCAGATTGTAGGTATGCAGGTAACCTATATTGTTGTACATGGGAAGGCCGGAGATGCTGAAGCCCCAGCTTCCGGAGGTTCCGGATGGAGCATTCTCACTCTTGCTGATGGTAACGATTCCTGTCGATTGGTCAAATGCCGCGCTGCAGTCTCTTCCGCTGCAGACAACCGTTACCCCCGCTTCCGTACATATATGCGCGTCCTGGTACAGCTGGAACTGAATCGTCCGGGGTCTCAGTCCCGAGCGGTTATCTTCATCCTGCCAGACCTTGGAGGCGCTGATTGAAACGTCGCCGATCCTTCTGTTAAAGATCTCAAACGACTGGTGGGCATTTGCGACGCTGTTCTGCTTCGTCCGGTTGGTCACTTCATAGCGATAAGTGTTCTCGACGGTACCCCGGAACGAATAATCCGAGTAAGTGCCCGCATCCGTCACTCTTTGCAGCTCGGAAAGGGTATATTGGGCCGGCCCGCCATCGCCGAGCTTATATTCCAGAACAACGTAATCCGTCAGCTTATTGCTCCCGTCATTCTTTTCCAGGGAGGTCCGCACATCTTTAAAATAGACGACTTGTTCATAGACATCCCCGTCTGCGTTGATTGTAACATCATGGTGTTTTATGTCCGCCCCAGCAACTTGCAGCTGATCAAGGTCAACCGCCGAGGCGTCGACCTGGGACTGGTAAGATTGAAGCGCGCTCTTTAAGTCAGCCCGGTCATAGATCCTTATATGTACTGCGCTTCTGCTGTTTTCTTCGGCGCCGAAATCATACCATTTTTTCGTGATGGTAAAATACGGATCGCTTCCCTCCAGGCGGTAGTTGCGGACCCTCGTCCCCTGGCCTTCGACATCACTGCCGCTGCCATAGATCATGAGATCCCTGTAATCCTGCGACCAGTCTTCATGGGGCAAAGTTTCCAAAGTATTCCCGATGATAAATCCGGTTTCCACCGCGGTATATTCGTAAAGATAGCCGTTCTCGTCATATAAAGGGAGGCTGGCCGCAGTTTGGGATTTCCAGTAATAGGTGGTTTCTGTAACCTCGCCCTGGCCGGTCGTCAGCGTCTCGCTGCTTGAGGTTTCTGAACCGGACAGAAGCGTATAGCCGCTTATCGGGTTTCCGTCCCCATCCTCTATACTCTCCGCGCTTAATGATCCCGATCCGCCGGAGATGATATAGTTCCCGACTGCCTCCGGCTCCGCATTCGCGTTCTCCTCACTGCTGCTGACGCGGTAAAGGGCCATCGCGATTCCCTGGATACTGTTTTCAACTTCAGCACTATAATTAATACTCGGATCCCAGGTCTTCTCGAATCGAAAATAGATCTTCTCGGAGATCGTGTTGCTCTGGGTATAGCGGTACTGCTTCGTTCCGTCGGCCAGAAGCGTATATGCCTGTGTCTCCGTAGCCGGGTTAAACTCCGTCGCTTTTTTTACATAGGTTTTGCCGTAGAGTTGAAACTCGGTATCTCCCTCGGTATCTCCGCTTCCCTCTACGGTCAGCGCCTCCATACCCGTGCCCCTTATGATTTCCACGATCCGGGCAGTGGACATGTCGTAGGGGCTGCCGTTTCCATCATAGATATTGACATAGTAGGAGACTTCGCCCATGGCAATGCTCTCTGTAAATCCGCTGACTGTCTGGGCGTCCTTAAGGTCGTCCCCCGTTAAAACCGCATAGCTTCCCACACCGGCTGAATACACTTTAAGCGGCTCATACACCCCTTGTGCATTTTTCGCGTAAAGCGCGAGCTGGACTTCCGTATCACGATCCGCGATCGTACCCATCTCCCTGGACGCTTCCCAGATCTTCGTTACATTGACGGAAGCCTTTTCCCGCCTGGTATTGTTGATGTTTCCGCCGCTGTAGGTGCCCTCCTTATGGGCTGTTGTCCCGTCGCTGTCTATGTAATTCGTGACATAATTGTCGGCGTTATCTCCGGTAAGGGTCTCGCGCACAAAGTAGACGTACTTGCGGCCCTCATCGTCGTTGCCGGGGAACTTGTAATCAGCCGGGAGGTCCGGGATATGGTCTTTATTGAATATGATTTCCTCCGGGTCGCTGCCGCTTAGGGTATAGGAGAGGATCTTCTCCTCAGCGACGCCATTCGTCGTCCCCTGGTAGACGACCTGCGCCGAGAAGCCGTTCTGGTAGGCGTAGTCCAGCATGTCGGCGTCAGAAGCGCCGGCGGCGGTCATGGCTGCCAGGACTTCATCGCGGACAAAGCGCCATAAGGTCACGGTAGCCGTCGGACGGGAAGACTCGTCTTCCGGATTGTCGTTCCAGTTCTTATTTGCCGTAAAGATCTTGCTGGTCACCAGCTTTTCCGTGATCGTCCCCCCGTTGTGGCAGACTTTAAAATCATTGCCGTAACTTCCGGAGCCGTTGTTGTAATAGGTTTTGTAGCTTATGGACGAACCATCCAGTTCCGTAAGATTCGGCTGCACGCTTACCGGGGTAAAGCTTGTCCCGTCCTCATTGAGCGTGCCCTGAACCAGCACATAGTCATACTCCTGGTTGTCCACATCATAACGCGGAAGGTCATCGAAAGAAACCTTCCATTTGTTTGCGCTTTCAACGGTTATGTACTGATCAAAATTCTCTTTTTCAACCTCCTCATAGGCTCCCGAGCCTATGTGCCGGAAGAGCTTAAGGCCCAGCTTCCCCGCAAGATCATTCGGAGCCTCCGGATCGTCCACAGGTCTGGGCGCAGTAGAAGCATCGGAGCCCAGGGGTTCGTTATTGGCATCCTTCCAGCTGATCGACGCTTCAAAAGAACTTCTCTCCGTGAGGCGGAAGGTCTTTTTGCCCTCTTCGTCTGTCCCTTCGACTTCAGCTGTGTAATTCGAAAGCGCGGAGTTATCGGCATAAAAGTTTTCTTCATTCAGGACAATCTGAAATTCAATCGCCTCTCCGTCTATATTTAAAGCCGGCAGACCTTTAAACCAATAGGTCGTATAGACGCCATTTGAGCCTTTTTCCTCAACTGAAGGCATGCTTTCAAGACCCAGCTCATCCAAAACCTCCTCGGATACTGTCACCCACTCCCCTTCCGTTCCGGCTTTGCGGAACTGGAGATTGAAATAGTCGGTTTGTCCGGGAGCCTGCGCCGTCGCCTCCGTAACAAGCGCCGGCCTCGAGACGCTGTTGTTATCGATCCAGCGGACGTCAAACTCGCAGGTGCGGTTCTGCACATAGTTTACCGTTGAGACCGTGACGTTTTTATTTTCCTCGATCGTGCCGGAGGCGCTTGAAGCGGGAGCGGCGCTCGTCGTCGTGTTGTCCGAGACATTTTGGATCGTCGTGGTGTATTGTCCGTCAAAGCGGTAGCCGCTGGCCGGCGTTTCCGTCACCGCGTAAGCCAGCCCGACCGGCACATGTACCGTTGTGGGTTGGTTATTGGCCGGCGAATAAACCTTCGTATCCGTCTTGTCCGGATCGAATACGCTCACGCCTTCTCCGGCCGCGTTATTGGTGAAGACCACCTCCATGTCAAAAGTTGTGCCGTCGCTGCTATCTTCCGGCAGAATCGTCGGCTTCAGCGTGAGCGTCTGCGTTTTTACGCTCAGCGTGATCGTCTTATTGTTTACTGTTGTCTCCGTGTATTCTCCATTGGAAAAGGACAATTCTATATGACGATCGCTCTTATAATAGGGCTGAGAAGGTTCCGCGGTAATCGTGTAATTGACTACCTGGTACTCCGCACCGTCAACCTCTACCGTCTTCGGTATATGGCTGATGACAAAGTCGCCCGCGCCGTCTCCGTCATGGGTAAAACTCAGGTAAAACGGCTTATTGGAGAGACTGTCCTGAACGTCGTATTCCGTATATTTCATGATGGGACTGTTGTCCTCATCCTGAGTGCCGTCGTAATAATACTGAATGATTCGAATCGGCTCGTCAAATTCTTCCGGCCTTAGCAGCTCCTTCCAGTCTGTCTGATCCTCCGTGACCTCATTAAACGCGATATGGCCGCTGAAAGAAAACTCGCCTCTTACAAGAGCCGCGTCTCCGGATGGGTCGCTATTGTCCTGGGAACTGCCATCACCCGTGTCGGAATTATCCTGAGTTGTTCCGTCGCCGACATTCGCCGCAGAGAATCCGATAACATTCCCGGACTGGGGCAAGGCGGCCTCCGGCGTGTCCGCGCCGGCCTGCGGGCTGTCCTCCGGCGTGTCCGCATCGACATTCGCCGCGGATATCCCGATGACGTTCCCGGACCTGGACAAGGCGGCGTTTTTACTTCGGACTTCCTCTTGTTCCCAGGAGCCGCCTTCGCTGTTGGTGGCCAGTATCGGCACGCGCACGTTTGCGATTACGATAATTGCGGCGAGAATCACACATATAATTCTTTTAAGCCTGTTATTTTTCATATAATTCTCTTTCTCTATATAATTTATCGAATATATCCGCTTAAAATAAGTTTTTTCGGAACTTTCTTGATATTTGTTTAAATATATTGTAACACCAGACAAGACTTTGCTCAATAACTTTTTTATGATATTGCCCGGTCGCCATGGCCGGGCAGACGGCCGCGCTTGCGCGAAGCCGGCTGCACGGGCATGAGCGACGCTAACAAAAAAACGAATGCTTGCGGCGCAAAGCGCCGCGCCAAAGCATGAGTTTTTTTGTTTAGGATTGCGGGAGCGCGAAGCGCGGAGCAATCCGGCGGGCCATAGCATTCCTCCCCGGTCGCCATGTCCGTGCAGACGGCCGCGCTTGCGCGAAGCCGGCTGCACGGACATGGGCGACGCTAACAAAAAAACGAATGCTTGCGGCGCAGGGCGCCGCGCCAAAGCATGAGTTTTTTTGTTAAGGATTGCGGGAGCGCGGAGCAATCCGGCGGGCAATAGCATTCCTCCCCTGAAAAAAGCGCGGGAATCGAAAAAACGATTCCTGCGCTTTTCTACTGTTCACCAAGCAATCAGAGCTGCTGTCTATAACTGTTTTCATCCGCCTTACGGATCAAAGCCCTCTTAATCTTGCCGCCCACCGTCTTAGGAAGCTCATCCACATACTCAACGATACGGGGGTACTTATACGGCGCGGTCAGATGCTTTACGTGCTGCTGCAGCTCTTTCGTCAGCTCCGGAGAAGGCATATAGCCTTTGGCCAGCACGATGGTCGCCTTAACGACCTGGCCGCGGATCGGATCCGGGGCGCCGGTAATCGCGCATTCCACCACCGCGTCATGCGCGATCAGGGCGGATTCCACCTCGAAAGGTCCGATACGGTAGCCGGAACATTTGATAACGTCATCATTCCGGCCGACGAAACGATAATAGCCGTCGCTGTCGCGCCAGAGAACGTCGCCGGTATTGTAGCCGACGCCGCCCAGCTTCTCCTCCGTCATCTCCGGATTCTTATAGTAGCCTGTAAAAAGCCCGACCGGCGGATGATGCTTCACATCCATCATGGTGAGGGAACCTTCCTCGCCGTCCTCGCAGATCCCGCCGTCCGCATTTAAAAGCTGGATATCGAACAGGGGATTCGGCTTGCCGGTGGAACCTTCGATCGGCGGAAACCACTCGCTGCCAAAGTTGGCGATCAGAACCGGACCTTCCGACTGGCCGAAGCCCTCGTAGATCTGATGCCCGGTCAGCTCCTTCCATCGCTTCACGACTTCCGGATTCAGCGGTTCGCCGGCCGTCGCGCAGTGGTGCAGGGCAGAAAGGTCAAATTGGGAAAGATCTTCCTGAAGCATAAAACGGTACATGGTGGGCGGCGCGCAGAAAGTCGTCACCTTATATTTCTCCACATGGGAAAGCAGGTTTTTCGGATTAAAGCGCCCTACCATATCGTAACAGAATATAACCGCACCGCAAAGCCACTGGCCGTAGATCTTGCCCCAGCCGAACTTGGCCCAGCCGGAATCAGAGACGCTCATGTGCAGATGATTCTCCTCCACATGCTGCCAGTATTTCGCGGTAACGATATGTCCCAGCGGATAGGCGAAGTTATGCTGGACCAGCTTGGGCATCCCGGTGGTTCCGCTGGTAAAATAGACCAGCATGATGTCATTCCATTTGGTCGCCTCCTCCCCGGTCGGCCGCTCAAAAACATCCGAAAAGCGGTCAAAAGCGTCATGAAGCCTCTGCCAGCCCTCTCTCGGCTCTCCCACCAAAAATTTATACTGGAGGGAAGGGATCTCCGGTTCCGCCTCCTCCACCTGGCTGATAACAAAATCATCGTCCACGCAGATGATGCCCTTTACGGAGGCCGCGGTCCCCCTGTAAACGATATCCTTTTTGGTCAGCTGCAAGGTTGCCGGGATCAAAATAACGCCGAGCTTGTGCAGCGCCGCTGCGCATATCCAGTATTCCCAGCGCCGGCGCAGGATCATCATGACCACATCGCCCTTCTTAAAGCCCAGGCTCTTCAGATAATTCGCCATCTGGTTCGAGCGTTTGCTGATCTCCGTAAACGTAAAAATATGTTCCTCGTCCTCTTCGTTCACCCAGACCAGGGCTTTTTTATCCGGTTCCTCTTTCGCCCAGGCATCCACAACGTCATAACCGAAATTAAAATCCTCCGGCACATTGATCTTCAGCTTCTCCCTGAATTCCTCATAACTTGAAAACTCAATCTGCGGAAGATATTTTTTTAATAAATAATCCAACGCCTCTTTACCTCTTTTCTGCATGTCAGCTGAACCAGCCCCCTCGTTTTCATCACGCAGGGCCGTTCTGAAACTCCGGCGGAATTACCCTTTGCCCTGCGGGGCAAAGGGCCCGCCCCGCTTGTCATTCTGCTATAACCGTCAGGAAACGCGCCTTTACATCGCCCCCGCAGCGCTGCCCGTGGGGAATCGTGGGGTTGAAATAAATCGAATCCCCGGGATTCATGACAAATTCCCGGTCTCCCAGGGTAACGATAACCGTGCCCTCCAGAACAAGGTTGAATTCCTGTCCTTTATGGGTGATCAGCTTGGCCACTTCGTCCGTAGGTTCCAGCGTAACCAGGAGCGGCTGCATGATCTTGTTGGCGTAACGGAAGGCCAGATCCTCAAAATGGTACTCCGGATTGCGGTTGATGACCTTCCCTCCCCCTCTCCGAATCATATGGAAGGTATCCAGCTTGGCGCTTGTTCCGGTGCAGATCTCCGTAAAATCCACCTTGAATTTATTGGCGATCTGATAGATCACGCTGATCGGGACATCCTTTCCGTTCTCCTCGTAGGAAGCGTAAACTTCCGGAGACAGATCCAGCTCTTTTGCCAGCTCCTCAATCGTATAGTCGCTGACTTCTCTCAGCTCTCTCAGCCTCGCGCCGATTTCATTATATTCATCCATTCTATCAACTCCTTTCATGTAAACGGCATCTATATACAGGAAACGGCATTTTTATTCGCCGTTTGCTATAAACGCTTCGCAAGAATACGCCGGTTTTCATTTTGAAAAAAGCCGGTTAAGACTGTTCCGAATCCCGGGCCGGGGCCAGCGGACGGAACCTGAATTTGGAAAACAGCGGTATCTGGATCCTGCCGTTAAGGCGGCGGTCATACGAAACAAGCCATCCGGCAAAGACATAAAATACCGGAAGATTTACGATATATGTTGCAAAGGTCATAAGTTCAGCTATTTCTATAATAAGCAGGGACATGACAATAAGCGGAACAATCCAAATTCCCGGGTTTTCCGGATCCATTTTAGCTGCTGCGCGGAGAACCCGTATTCCTCTGATACACAGCGACGCCAGAAATCCCATATAAAGAATCATCATCGGAACGCCAAGACAGCCCCCTATATGCAGCAGTAAATTATGCGCATGAGACATAACCCTATACAACAGACCGGTATCATACATTGCGTCCGGAAGATATGCAGGAGTAACTCCGAACAGAAAATTCTTTTTACCTTCAAACATTACTTTTACGGCTGCCATCCAGACTAACTCTCTGTTACTAAGACCTGTAAAGTCTTTCACCGTCAGAGCTCCTGTCTTTCCCAGTGACGCCAATACAATCGTTACAGCCCATTTGCGAAAAAACATAAGAAAAACAATGCAGAAGCCGGCAGCAGCACCTGCGCTTATGACAAGCTGCTTTCTGTCCATCCTGCCATTATTAATCAAACGATTTCCGATTCTGTTCCAAATACCGACAAGCACTGCAGCTGTAATAAAAATAATAGAAGCAAGGATGCTTGTCCGGGCATTTGAAAGAATCAAGACAAACACATGCACAAAAGCCGCCATTATATAGAGAAATTTGCGCCATCCGTGTTTGCTGCCAATCATATAGACGCATAGGGCAAATAAAACTGCCGCTGCCGCGCCTGTAACATTTTTATTACTCCCTAACATAAGACCATTATAGTTGGTTATCTTGTTTCCTGAAGGCATTATCGTTTCATTCGAGCCAAAAAACCTGGTAAGCCCCCATATGCTGAAAGTTGTATAAATCAGCATTGTCCCATGTATCATGCCTTCTACCGCGCGTCTTGCCCGCTTCATGCCCAGATATTCAGCAAAAGGGAAAAACAGAAATACGCTGAGCCAGGTTAAAAACAGCGCATTGTCATTGTCCTTAAAATAGTCCGCCCCTTCTAAATATCCGCGCGCGCCGCACACAAACACATACCAAAAGAAAAAGGCTGTCAAAAAAAAGTGTTCAAAAGTACCATATTTTATAATCCGGCCGGCTGCAGCCCGCAGAAAGCCCGGCTTCGTCAGCACTGATAAAAGCAGATAAATAAGCGCTGCGGCTATGAGAAAAATCCCCGCTCTTTTTTCATATTCAAAGTATGGAAACTCCCAAATAGCGTATCGCATAAGACACCATAGGATATGATATTCCGTGAAAATGATCACGGCCCACTGAAGCGCGTTTTTATAAGTTGGCAGAACCGCGGCCGACACTTTCTTACGAAAAGATTCCATAAATACACCTGCCTGAAAACCTCATAAAAAAACAGACACGCCGCGGGCATCCGCCTCTCAAAGCCTGTTTTCATGATGGCTTATTTTTTTATTGCACGAGTATAGCACACTTCTTTTTCTTTGTAAATGCGCAGCACTTCATTTTCCTCCGGCCCTGACCTATTGTCATGGAAGGAGGAAAATGAACCATATGATACCATACCAGCCGGTCGTATCCTCAGCTTTCCCCGCTCACGGGCAGGACGATCCTGAGGCGGAACCAGCCGTCCTCCACGCCTGCGCTGAAGATACCGTGGTATTTTTCTACGGCAAAACGAATACTCTTGAGCCCGCAGCCATGGTAACGGCTATCGGCCTTGGTTGTCAGATAGTCCTCTCCGCTCTGGTGCAGGGTCCCCTTGAAGTAGTTCTCCACAAGTATGCAGGCGGACGCGCCGGAATAAACTCTGACCTTTCCGTTTCGGATACGCATTTCCACGGTATACTTCGTGGTGTCGTATGCACCCTCGCATTTGAATGAGGCTGTTCCTGTCACGCCGTTTTCCGCATCCACATCAAATCCGGAATTCGTCCAGTAACTGAAATTGGAATCCGCCCTTGAGTTTTTCAGATGGTTGAACGGCACAAAGTTCTGCAGCTGCTGATTGTCGATATAGTTTGCGCCCTCAAGCACATCTGCGGCGGCATCCCACTGCGAAGTGGAATCACCAAGTTCACGGAGCGTAGTGGAAAGCTCCAGCACCGTGTTCCAAGACTCCTGCAGGTTGTATTCCCTTCGGACGATTCTCGTTTTGATAGAAAGGTCTAAGTCCTCATCCACCACCATGACCGTATCACCGAGGTTCCAAGCCTCATGCTCATAGCCTGTCAGCACGGTCAAGTCCATCGCTTTCAGAACATAGGAAATCCTCGGTGCGGCGTAGTCCGCAAGGCGCATATTGGCAAACTCCAGCATCTGATAGGGGTTCGTGAAATTGGAGCAGTCCAGCGTCTTAATGCGTATCTCGCCCGTATAGGTAAAATCCTCCACATACGGCTTGCCGTCATTGATATTGGCAAAGGTCATGCCGTCCGCACCGACAGCATAGAGCCTCGTGATAAGGCTCGTGGTGTCGATCACCCACTGGATGGACTTCATGTTCTTCTTGTAGAAGAACAATGCCCCGGAGTCCGTGCCGGAGAAGGTCAGCAGGTTCACGAGCTTGTTGGCGTTATCGAAAATCAAATCGCCGCCGTGTATATTCTGCACATGGCGGAGAATACTTTCATTTTGAATCTTCACCTCCAAAAACAGCTTCGTAATCAGCTGCCTGCGTAAGAAGCCTCCTATATTCTTTTTCGAGCACGTCCTTTCCTTCGTCGGTCAGTATATAGCTTCTCTTTCGTCCTTCCTTCTTCACCTCACGGATCATTCCTGCGTCCAGGAACTGCTCCAGCAGGTTATACAAAGTGCCGGAACCTACGGTCACTCTCCTGCCGGTCATCTCCGCGATCCTGTCGAAGATTTCTATCCCGTAGCACTCCGTTTTCAGGCAGAGCAGGATGTAAAACATCTGCTCGGTCAGCGTTTGAAATTTTGGTCTCGGCATGCGGCATCGCCTCCTTATCTCGAATATCGAGTTTACACTTTATATTATATTCTCGATATTCGAGATTGTCAACAGTTTATTTTTTGCACGCAAAAAGGGCTGCCGTGTCAGCGCCATCGACAGCCCCCTGCTTTTTAGCTTTATCAGTTATCCCTTGTTATATATACTCAATCGGCAGCGCGATAAGATTTTCCCTGAGATATGTCTTTTTGTCTATCAGGCAGAGAATGATGCCCATGCCGCGTTTTCTGTCCTGTATTTTATCCAGAACAGGATTTGCAGCTCCCATAGCTGCTTTCGGATTGCCGGTCATCTTAATCTCGATGGGATATAAAATTCCATCTTCCTGAATCACAAGGTCGATTTCATTCTCACCTGATGCTCTCTTATCTTTTCCTCTGTAGTAGAAAATACTGAACCGGTAGTCTCTTCCTTCATTACTATAAGATTTCAATATTTCGGAGACAACAAAAGTTTCGAAAATATTTCCCGCGACTGCTGAGTTTTTCAAAGCATCCGCCGTGAGCCATCTGGTAAGATAACATACAAGTCCCGTATCTCTGAAATAAATCTTAGGCGTTTTAACAGCTCTGGACAGAGCGCTGGCACTGTACGGCTGCAGAATATAGACGATGCCGGTACGTTCCAGAACAGAAACCCAGCTTTTTATTGTGGGTTCACTGACACCGACGTCACTTGCAATATTTGCGTAGTTAAGCATCTCCCCCGTTCTTGCAGCAACGGCTGTCATGAATTTTGTAAATGTAATACTATCTGCCGAAATAAGCTCATTGATATCACGCTCCAGATATGTGGCAACGTAAGATGAATAATAATCCTGCCAGTCTCTCTCAATGTCATACAGCTCAGGATATGATCCTTTATGAATGATGTCCCAGATTTGATTATAGGGCTTCAATTCATTTTCTCTGGCCGCAAGATATTCTTCCGTAGGAACAAAATGCCGGTTAAATGATACGCCATTGATTTCTCTCAATGACAGTCCCGGCAGTTCCATAACAGACACTCTTCCCGCAAGAGATTCGCTCATGCCCTTCATCAGTTCCAGCTTCTGGGATCCCGACATGATAAACTGCCCCCTGGAATCGGATTCGTCCACGATCAGCTTAATTTCCTCAAGAATACTGTTTTCCTTCTGGACTTCATCAATAAACAAAGGCCTTGGATTATTCATAAAGAAAAGTTTGGGTTCTTCTCTCGCCTGAATTCTTGTCAGTCTGTCATCAAAGTTGGCCCTGTTGTACTCCGGAAAAACATGCTTAATGAGAGTTGACTTGCCCACCTGTCTGGCTCCGGTCAGCAAAAAGCACTTGCTGGTTGATACTCTTGATCTCATGACCGATGTAATTGCTCTGTCTATGTACGTCATATACGTGCCCCTCACATTTCGACTAATCTAAAATATAACATTATTATAGTCGAAATCCTGCCGGTTGTCAATTTGGTTTCCGACTAATATGTATTCGTCAACTATAAAAACTAAATAAGCCTATCTTTTTATTTTATTTCACGGAAAGGAACACACCATGACAGACTCCGCCATCCGCAGCAATCGTACCCAGTGCCTGCTGGCCCTGATCGGCGCCGGCGTGGCAGCCCTCTGTGTCTGCATAGGCGTCACCATGAACCTGGTGACCATCTACGATGAAAATTTCGACCACATGGGTATCCGCACCTTCTGCATGTTCACCGTCGACTCCAACATCCTCTGTGGCCTCTCCATGCTGCTCTGCATCCCCTACACCGTGGACGGCCTTCGGACCGGCTGCTACCACCTGCCGGACTGGGTCGTCACCCTCATGCACATAACCGTCACCGGCGTCACCCTGACCTTCCTGGTCTCCCTCTTTATTCTGTCGCCGGTCAAGGGCTTTGTTCTCATTTTCACAGGCTCCCGCTTCTTCCTCCACGGCGTCTGCCCGGTGGTTGCCATCGTGACCTTCTGCTGCTTTATCAATAACCACCTGATCGGGCTGAAGGAATCAGCTCTGGCCCTGATCCCTGTTTTCATTTACGCCATGGTCTACCTTGTCATGGTGGTCTTCATCGGCGAGGAGCACGGCGGCTGGAACGACTTCTACGGCTTCGCCACCCGGATCCCGGCCTGGGTCTCCCTGACCCTCATCATGCCCATCACCTTCGGCATCGCCACTCTGGTCCGTACCGGCCACAACAAGTACTGCCTC
>JAILID010000036.1 GCA_024695465.1 Lachnospiraceae bacterium
CCTTCATGAGGAGGCGGATGCTCTCCCGGATATTCGCCAGGGAAAAGTTTTCTTTCCCGATTGTCTCCGCATATCTTTCCGGGCTGTTTTTGATATCCATGGCAACGTAATCCGCAAGGCCTCCGTCAAGCACCTGCTTCAGCACATCCGGATGGTTCCCGTTCGTATCCAGCTTGGTGAGGTAACCCAGCTCCCTGATTTTTCTGAGGAAATCCGGAAGCCCGGGGTAAAGGCAGGGCTCGCCCCCCGTAACAGCAACCCCGTCCAGGAGCCCTTTTCTCTTTTTTAAAAATGAAAACAGCTCCTCCTCTCCCATGACCGCGGGAGCCGATCCGTCCACAAGCTCGAAATTATGGCAGTAGGGGCAGCCAAAATCACAGCCGCCCAGGAAAATCGTACAGGCGACGCGCCCGGGAAAATCCAGGAGCGTCATCTTCTGCAAGCCGTATATTTTCATAAAACCTCCTTGCACCTTTCGCTTTTCTGCCGGCGGCAGGCCGTTTCCTGGCCAGAAATTTTAAACGCCCGCCAGGATGTGCAGATTTCGGATTCCGGAATCGCCGATTTCGTCATTGACCGAATAGGCATGCTTCTCCAGATCTCCGCAGACAGCTTTTGAAAGCTTCCGGACGATGAGTTCGTCGATGAGATCCGCGGCGATCCCTTCAATCACGTTCGTTTTCTCCTCCCGCATCTTTTCGCCGTTATCCGTCGTCAGCAGATACTCCATCAGCTCCGCTTCGATGGAAAGCTTCGGGAGCTGCCGAAGAGCCCGGAAGGTCCATTTGTAATAGGGCTCATAGGCCTCATTCAGAAGGAAGATGGCGGAGGCCGCATGCCTGACAAATTCAAAGACCGCGAGCTGGGCTGCGGCTTCCTCTCCGTGGGAAAGGCATCGCGCGTAATTGTACTGGCCGGCCTGGGCCGCAAGCAGCAGGTGTCCGGCCAGCTTCTTTAAGCGGATGTCGGGCGGATAGAAGGAAAGCTCCTCCCGGATCCGCGTTGCTGTTCCCAGATTGTCAAGAAAGAGGCTCCCGTCGGTCAGCTCAAGAAGGGACTGGGAAGGCAGGGAGAGCCAGTCAAAAGCCGAAAGGTTCGTGTCCGTCCGGCCGAGCTTTTCCTGAAGATACTCTTCTGTCCGGACGACGCCCCATCTCGCGCCCCCGACCGGAGCCATAAGCGACCTCTTGTAACCCCTGTATTCTTTCGGCAGCTTCGAGTAAGCCCGTTCGAGCCGGAAGGCGGCGCGGCGGTCAATAAGCTTCTCGCCGGGCAGAAAAAGAAGGAAACCCGGCTCAAAATCGTGGTCCGTCGATATCTCGTCGTCAAAACCCAGGCATTCGGATCCGCTTCCGATCCGGCCGGCAGCCAGATAGGGCAGCAGCTCCGGAAACTGCTCCTTAAGCATCGGCAATCCGAATTCCTCAAAATATGCCCTTGAAAGCTCAAGTCCTTTCATAGATCTCTTCCGCCTTTCGTTTCAGCTCTTTGGCAGTCATGAAGTAGCCGTAGTAAGCAAAGGATGGCGCGCATTTTTCAAGGACGAATGCGTAGTAGCCCTCGTCCGCCCCGTCGTTTTCGGAAAGCAGCGTCTCAGCCTTGTCGAGGCAGGCGCAGATATCCGCTTCCGCATTCTCCGCGCCTTTCATTTTCCCATACATATCCGCAAGATTCAGATAGGTAATCGCCTGCTCCAGCCTGCCTCCCGGGACCTTCTGCATGATGGCGAGCGCCTTCTCAAAATAGGCGGCAGCTTCGTCGAATCGTTCGAGCGCGCTGAGGGTAAGCGCCATATTGTTGTAAAGGCCCCCCAGAAGCGAGCCGGATGCTGCGGGAGCGTTCTCATATATCGTTTTCGCCTTCTTGAAGAGCGCGTAGGAGCGTTCATTGTCGCCGAAAGCGTTCATCACGGTAGCCGCGTTGACATAGGTCGTTCCGGCGCTGATGCTGTCTTCAAAGTCCAGCTCCTTAAGAAGCAAAAGCGCCTGTTCCACATTGTAAAGCGCCTTTTCCCGGTCCATAAGCTTCCGGTAATGCCCGGCCAGTTCATTGCGGAGCAGCAGCTGGCCGCGGAGATCTCCTCCCAGTTCCGCCTCATTCAGCCAGTAGAGCAGGTGGCGCTCAGCTCCCTCGTAATCCCTGCGGGCCATGTATTCGTCCATCTTCCGGATGATCCGCATCTGGGGGACGCTTTTTACCTTTGGCTCAGCCCCGAAAGGCTCGCCGCAGAGCACGCAGCGCGGCTCCGCGTAATCTTCAGGTTTTATGACGCGATCGTTCATCTCAGCCCTCAAACCTCCGATAGCCGGTTTCCCGGTCGACGATATTCTCAAGCTTTCCGCCTTTTAAATAAGCCTCGAGATTCCGCGCGGCAAGGTCAATGACGCGCAGATAAGTCTCGCGGAGATGGTAATTTCCGGAAATATGCGGCGTAATATAGACATTCGGGCATATCCAAAGGGGACTCTCTTCCGGAAGCGGCTCCGGATCGGTCACGTCGGTGATATAGGCTCCGAGTCTCCCGCTTTCGGCCGCCTCGACGACCGCCTCCTCGTCGATGAGCGTTCCCCTGCCTATATTAAGAAGGATCGCCCCTTTCTTCATGCGGGCAAGACGTTCCCGCGTGAAGAGGCGCCGGGTTTCAGGCGTCTCCGGCAGCGCGCAGGCCACGTAATCCGCTTCGGCAAGAAATGCGTCAAGATCCTCCAAGCTTCCGGACTTCTCCATCCAGACGGGCGCTTCCGTCTTATGCCGCCGGATTCCGCTGACGCGGCTCCCGAAAGCCGCCATCCGCTTTCCGAACTCCGTGCCGATATCTCCGGCTCCGACAATGAGCGTTTTGGAGGCGTAGAGCCCCCTTACTTCACCCTCATCCCGCCAGATCCGTTCCTTTTGGTTGGCCAGGTAGAGATCCAGCTTCTTGACGCATAAGAGCAGCTGGGCCAGCATGTGCTCGGCCAGCGCGACGCCGTAGCTTCCCGTCGCGTTGCAGAGGATTGTCGAATCGGCCAGCACGCCCGGGACGGTGTAATTATTGGAGCCGGCTGAATTGGTCTGGTAAAAAGCCAGCTTCGGGGACGCCTTGATCCGCGAAGGCGGCACATTGCCGATGATGATTTCCGCGCTTTGAAGCTCTTCATCCGGGATATCTTCCGCAGCAGCAAAATGAAAATCCGCTTCCGGCGCGATACTTCGGAAACGTTCTTCTACCCATTTTTCGGTTGGTATCGTAAATAAGATTTTCATAAGAACCTCCTTGTTCATATTCTTTCTAAGAGAGCAGGAATCTATTCGGCCTCTGTCAACTACAGGAAAAAACCGCGGCAGCCGCCGCGGTTTTTTCAGCCAAGTCCTATGCACTCCATGCAGATAGTAACCGCTTTTCGGAAAATAACAGCAGCCTCTCCACGGGCAGCGCCCAGAAGAATCAAAGCAGCTGCCGCAAGAAGCGCCGCTGCGGCAGCCATTTGCCGTCTTTTGTCATTCCCCATAGGAATAACCCGGCAGAAGGTCCATAAGTCTCTGGACGTAGGCGTTCGTGTCGGCTCCGACGATTGGTTCTCCGATCAGGGAGCCGTCGCCGTCTACGAAAAAGGTAGTGGGGACATACATGAACTGGGAAAGGAAATTCATGATCTCGTCATCCGGAAGAATGTTGCTGTAGGTCACGCCGCTGTCTTCCACGATCTCTTTCGCGGTTTCCAGGCCCGTATCGTAGCCCAGAGGCACGTCGCAGACGAATCCGACGAGCTGGGCATTCTCCGGAAGGCTGGCTGCTATCTTTTCCAGCTCCGGCATCTCGGCTATACAAGGCGGACAAAACGTACCCCAGACATTGACCATGGTGACGTCCTTGCCTTTAAAGATATCCCTCGTCACCTCATTGCCGCTTAAATCCTGCGATTGAAAGATGGGTACCTGGTCGCCGGCTGCATCTGCCGATGGATCCTCATCAGTATTTCCGGCAAAAGCGTCATCCTCCAGCGCGTCAAAAATTGCATTTCCGGATACGGAATTGCCTGAAACAGAATTGCCTGAAACAGAGTTTCCGGATACGGAGGATGAATCGTCTAAGTTCTGCTTATTGCCGAAAGGGCCGCACCCGGAAATGATCAGCGACAGGGAAAGACACAAAACAGTGATTTTTTTCATTTTCATAATAACCTCCATGCATGCGCTGCATGCTGTAAAACACTTATCTTCTGAAAGAGACCTTTTCCGCTCTTCCCTTTCCTGAGTAAAAGCCGATTTGAATCGCCCCTTTTGGGCAGGCTTCCGCGCAGGCCCCGCAGCGGATGCACTCAATGGCGTCGGGATTCGATACGGGATCTGCTTCCATAAGACAGACTGAGGCGCAGCGCCCGCATGAAATGCAGCTTTCCGCATCAACCTTGAGACGATACAGGCTGACTTTGTTGCAAAGACCGTATATGGCTCCCAAAGGGCACAGGACGCGGCAGAAGAAACGGTGAAAGAATATGCTGAGGGCTGCCGTCACAAGCAGAAGAAGCATTTTCCATGTGAACAGGAAACCCAGCGCCTTTCGAACCGCAGGCTGGGTCAGCAGTGCCGGAAGTCCCCCTTCCAGGGTTCCGGCCGGACAGATATACTTACAGAAGGCCGGCGACCCGATTCCGCCTGCTCCGGGAATGGCCGGAAGAAGCAGAACAAAGACAGCCAAAATGATAAATTTTATAAAAGACAGGATTTTCGGAAGCCTTCTTTTGGGAAGAGGCAGCTTATAGAGAAGCTCCTGCAAAAGACCGAAAGGACACAAAAACCCGCAGACCGCCCGTCCGAAAATGACTCCGAAAGCAAGCACCGTTCCGAGCGCGTAAAATCCAATTGAAAAACGCCGGTCTCCGGCCGCAGCCTGCATAGCGCCGATTGGACAGGCAAAAGACGCGGCCGGACAGGAATAGCAGTTCAGCCCGGGCGCGCAGAGATATTTCCCCTTTCCCCGATAAAGTTTTCCTGATATAAAATTCGGCAGATGCGCGTTGCCAAAGCCGAACGCCGCTGCCTGGATCAGCTTCCTTTTGATAGCCTGCTTCAAATCTGCCTCCTTATTGAAGAATGATGAGACAGACTTTCGCTGCCTCATCATTTTCTAAGTTCTTCCAGGAAAGTATAAATTTATGAATTATTTGAGCCTCCGAACATATCCTGAAGACTTTCGTGCTGGCTTACATAGGCCGCCAGCTTTTTCCGGACATCGTTCCAGTAAGCGGTTGATTCCTGAGCCGCCTTCTCCCGGATCGTCTTCGCCTCGGAAGAGGCCGTATCCTGCAGCTTCTTCGCTTCCTCTTTCGTCCTGGCCATCAAGGCTTTCGCTTCACTGTTGGCAGAGGCCTGAAGATTATTTGCGTCTTCCTGGGCCTTCTGGCGAATCCGGACGGATTCGTTTTGGGCGGACGCCATGATTTCCTCGGCTTTTTTTCTGGCGCCTGCAATCAGCGCCCCGGCCGCCTCAGCAGCCTTGCTTCGGGTTTCCTGCGTCTCCGCGACAGCCTTATCATGAACCGTCTGAAACTCTGTTTTTGCCCTTGCGAGATAGTCGGCTGCTTCACGTCTTGCATCGTTTGATTCCATCAGCGCTCTTCCGCGAAGGATCTTCGATTCTTCCTCCGCCTTGGCCAGGATCTGCCGGCTTTCCTTCTCGATAGCTTCCTTCAGTTCCCTGCTGTCGCGGATCGCCTTGGATTTCAGCTCGGCGCTTTCCTTCTGAGCTGTCTGGAGAATCGCATTTGCCTCTTTTTCCGCATTTTCGCGCAAAGCTTTCGCTTCAAGCGTCAGGTTTTCCGCATCCGCCGTTGATTTGGCAAGCAGGTTTCCGGATTCTTCCTTCGCTTTTCGCCGAAGCTCGTTTGCCTCCTTTTCCGCGGATTCCCTCAGTCCGATTGCTTTTTGTTCCGCTTCTGAAAGGAGCGCCTTGCATTTCTCATCCGTTCGTCTCTGAGTCATCGCGACAAGCATATTCGTATCGTTCAGCAGCTTTTTCTGGCGTTCCTGAAGCTCTCTTTCCTTAGCCGCAAGACTCGCCTCAATCTGTTCATTTTTCGCGCGGATATTGTCAAGATACTGATCAGCCGCGCTTTGGGCCGATTCAAAAACCTTGTTGACCTTTAAAGCAGCTTCCGCAATTGACCCCGCCTCATCAATATCAAAACGCCAGCTCCGGGCCTGCGCCTCGGCAGCGCGGAGCTTTTCATTTGCGGCTTTCAGGCTGGCTTCATACTGGTTCTTCAGGTTCTGATCCGCCTCGCTGCTCTTTGCCCTGGCTGCTTTCAGCTCTGCCTCGTATCTGGCCCTGAGTTCTCCGATGACCGCGTCATTCTTCCTTTTTAAATCGTTTAACGCGGCTGTATTCCTCTGCTTCAGATCAAGCATGGCGGCTTCACTGTTTTTCCGAAGTTCTTCCGTTTCGGCCATGCTTTTATTCCGAAGCTCAACCGCTTCCGCCTCGCATTTTTTTTGAAGTTCAAGAATTTCATCTGAATGCCGGCTTTTCAGTTCATTGATTTCAGCCTCGTATCTGCTTCTTTCCTCCTCGCTGACCTTGCCTGCCTGAGCGGCGGAATTAATCTGCTCTTTTAAAGCGTTGATTTCTGCCGCATTTTTTTCGCGATTCGTCTTCACAAGGGTATCCAGACGTTCCACCTCTCGAGTCTGTACAAGAAGCATTTCCAGAAGCTGTCCTCTCCCGAGTCTTTTAAGATCACTTTCTGTCATTGCCATTACACATCACCTGTTCACATTATTTTTTAAAATGACATCGTGACTGCCGCCCTCGACGATTGACGTCGAAGACACCACCGTAAGCCGTGCCTTCTCCTGAAGCTCCGGAATCGTAAGCGCGCCGCAGTTGCACATTGTCGATTTTACCTTGTAGAGAGTGGTTTGAACGCCTTCAGCCAAAGGACCGGCATAAGGAACGTAACTGTCAACGCCTTCCTCAAAGCTAAGCTTGGAAGCGCCGCCCAGATCGTACCTCTGCCAGTTGCGGGCCCTGTTGGATCCTTCTCCCCAATACTCTTTTACATAGCTGCCGTTTACGCGCAGCTTAACGGTCGGACTTTCGTCAAACCTGGCGAAATAACGGCCCAGCATGAGGAAATCGGCGCCCATGGCCAATGCCAGAGTCATATGGTAATCGTGAACAATCCCGCCGTCCGAGCAGATGGGAATATAGACGCCGGTTTCTTTATAATATTCATCCCGGGCCTTCGCCACTTCGATCACAGCCGTAGCCTGACCTCTTCCGATTCCTTTTGTCTCCCTTGTTATGCAGATAGAACCGCCGCCGATACCGATTTTAATAAAATCAGCGCCTGCTTCGGCAAGAAAACGGAATCCCTCCCGGTCGACGATATTGCCTGCTCCGACTTTTACGGTGTTGCCGTAGTTCTCGCGGATCCACTTAAGGGTTCTTGCCTGCCATTCCGAAAAGCCCTCTGAAGAATCGATACAGAGGACATCGGCGCCGGCCGCAAGAAGCTTCGGCACGCGTTCCGCATAGTCCCGGGTATTGATGCCTGCGCCGCAGATGAGACTCTTATTGGCGTCGAGGAGCTCATTGACGTTTTCCTTGTGGCTGTCGTAGTCTTTGCGGAACACCATATAAACCAGATTGCCTTCCCCGTCGATCAGAGGAAGGGAATTGATCTTATTTTCCCAGATGATGTTGTTGCAGTCATGCAGACTGGTATCCGCAGAGGTCGTAACCAGTTTTGAAAGAGGGGTCATAAACTCGGTGACTTTCAGGTCCAGCCCCATTCTGGAAAGCCTGTAATCGCGGGAAGCGACGATTCCAAGCAGTTTCCCGTGCGCGCTTCCGTCCTCGGTAATCGCTACAGTCGAGTGTCCCGTTTTCTTTTTCAGCTCAATCACATCGGCCAGAGTCGCATTCGGTGAAAGGTTGGAGTCGCTGGTGACGAAGCCTTTCTTATATGTTTTAACGCGTTTTACCATAGCGGCTTCATCGTCCGGTGTCTGAGAACCGTAGATAAAAGATACTCCGCCCTGACGAGCCAACGCGATCGCCAGCTGATCCCCGGAAACAGACTGCATTATGGCGGAAATCATCGGTATATTCATGCTGAGAGGGCAATCCTCTTCACCTTTTCGATACTTCACAAGCGGAGTCTTTAACGATACTTTGTCAGGAATACAGTCGGATGAAGAATAGCCCGGAACAAGAAGATATTCGCCAAATGTTCTTGACGGCTCAGTAAAATAGTATGCCATGCAGTTCTCCTTTCGCTTAAGCAGCCAGACGTAAAAACTCTATTGTCTATATTCAATTAAGAATAACACGATAAAAGGAGGAATGCAAGAGTGCAAACCTCCTTTTTTATGATAATGGTTGTCAGTGTGTTTGCGCCGGGCATGCTGGCATGCCAGGGCGCAGGCACACTTGACAACCTAACAAAAATGAGCAAGTAGGGCGGCAGCCCGGATTGCGAATTTTTGCAGCGGCGCGGGAGCGCGAAGCGCGGAGCGGCGCGAATTATCATAATGATAAGTCAGTGTGTTTGCGCCGGGCATGCTGGCATGCCAAGAAAAGCGCCGCGTCAGGCAGCAGAGACAGAAGTGATGTGCGGATTCGCGCCCTCGTACCAATAAAGGAAACCGTTGAGGTCGACGGTCTGGCCGACTTCAAGCGCCTTGACGGCCTCGTAGACATCGGTACCCGCGCCGGTCAGATAGGACTCGACCGTGAAGGAATAGGTCTGACCGTCCCTGGAGACGTTGAAGTAGAGGTCGTCGCCGTCCTGGCCGGAACCGTCCCAGTTGTAAAGGAAAGCGACGTCATTCCCGGCCTCATCCTTGCCGGCCGCCTCAACCGTCATGCCGGTAAAGGAGACGTACTGGTTCATATAGTTCGCAAGATCATCCGTTCCGAGATACCCGGTGACATCCGTCGCCTTCGCGATGAACTCGCCTTCTTCGATCTCGAAGATCGCGTCGATAATCTCAATCTCGCCGGACCACTCTGCCTTGTAGCCCGCCACTTTGATCTTGGTGCCCGTAACAAGCGCGTCATACTCTTCCTCGCTGCAGGGCATATTGTAGAGGAAGTAAGCGCCGTCCTCAGCCTGGGTGTAGATCGTAGCCTTGTCTTCCCACCAGCTCTGCTTGGCCTGGACATAGGTCTCAACCGTAACCAGCGTATCCGTCTCGGCAGCTGCAAACTCCTCGTAAGTCATCACATCGCCGAAGCTGATTCCGTCAGCCTCCTCCGTCATGGATTCCGCCGCTGAAGATTCAGAAGCCACGGATTCTGCCGCTGAAGATTCAGAAGCCGCGGATTCCGCCGCCGTGGATTCCGAAGCCGCAGACTCTGATACTGCGGATTCCGCTGTGGAAGCCGTCGAAGCAGTGCTTCCGCCGCAGGCCGCAAGGGAAAGGGCCATCGCAGCAACTAAGAGTGCCGAAAGTTTCTTTTTCATGATCGTTTTCTCCTTTTTGAAAATGAACTGCCCGGACTGTTCCGGAACAGTTCAACAATAAACTTTCAATTTCATTTTGTCAATATCATAATATTTTTTTAGTCATAAAGAAGGCTGATTCACGGCAATAATCGCGGATTGCGTTTTTCATATATTAATGATATAGTGAGGGGGAACCGCAGGAGGTATTATTTCATGAATCGAACCACCCCAAAGCTCTACATTGTCATTCCATGCTACAACGAGGAGAAAGTGCTTCCCATAACAGCCCCTCTTTTTCTGAAGAAAATCAAAGACCTGCGCGAAGCCTGTCTCATCAGCGGCGAGAGCAGCGTCCTCTTTGTCAACGACGGCAGCCGTGACGGAACCTGGGAAATCATTAAAAAGCTCTCTGAAGAGGATTCACACTACAAAGGCATCTCCCTGAGCCGCAACCGCGGCCACCAGAACGCGCTCCTGGCCGGGCTCATGGAAGCCGGCAGGCAGTGCGATATCACGATTTCC
>JAILID010000066.1 GCA_024695465.1 Lachnospiraceae bacterium
CATGACACGGTATGACGGATACCAGGAGTCGGAGAACCTGGTGGTGACGTGGTGCGTGGGCCACCTGATCAGCATGAGCTATCCGGATGCTTATGATGAGAAATATAAAAAATGGTCCCTGAATACGATCCCTTTTATTCCGGACCAGTTCCGCTATGAGGTGATCCATTCCTCCGCGAAGCAGTTCGGGATCGTCAAAAACCTTCTCACCCGCAGTGACGTGGAGCGGATCTATGTCTGCACCGACTCGGGGCGGGAGGGAGAGTATATTTACCGGCTTGTGGAGATGCTGGCGCCGCCTTCTGTGAAAAGGAAGGACCGCCGCCGGGTCTGGATCGATTCTTTTACCGACGAGGAGATCGGGCGGGGAATCCGGGAGGCCAGGCCGCTGGCGGATTACGACCATTTAAGCGATTCGGCTTACCTTCGGGCGCGGGAGGATTATCTTATGGGGATCAATTTCTCCCGCCTCCTGACTCTTAAGTACGGTAATGGAATCCAGAATTATCTTGGGGGCAAGTGGAAGGCTGTTTCGGTCGGCCGGGTCATGACCTGCGTTCTCGGCATGGTTGTCCGCAGGGAGCGGGAGATCCGGGCTTTCGTCAAGACGCCGTTTTACCGGGTTTTGGGGAACTTCGGGGGAATCGAGGCCGAGTGGAAAGCCCTGCCGGGCAGCGCGTATTATCTCGGTGCGGTGGAAAAGGCTTCGGCTTCGGCCGGGACGGATGCTGGAGCCGGGGTGAAGACTCTGGCGCTATCCGGGACGGGAGCGGCAGGCGAAACGAAAGCTTTGGCTGCGCCCGGGACGGGTGCCGGAGCTGGGGCCGGGACTTTGGCCGTTTCCGGGGCGGAGGCTGCCGCTGGCTCTAAAACGCAGGCGGCTGCGGAATTCGCGCTGGATCGGCGGCTTTATAAGGAGAATGGCTTTAAGAAGCGGGAGGATGCGGAGGCTTTTATCGAGGATCTGAAGAAGCTGGATCCTTTCGAAGGAATTGTTTCTTCAATGAGCCGGAAGAAGGAGAGGAAGAATCCACCGCTTCTTTACAACCTGGCGGAGCTGCAGAATGACTGCTCGAAGCTTTTTAAGCTTTCTCCGGATCAGACCCTGGCTGCGGCCCAGACGCTTTATGAGAGGAAGCTGACGACTTATCCGAGGACGGATGCCCGGGTTCTTTCTTCGGCGGTGGCCAAGGAGATCAGTCGGAATGTGAAGGGCCTGACCGGCTTTCCGGTACTGGCGGCTTTTGCAAATGAAGTGCTGGCGGGGGAAGCCATCAAAACGATTGGAAAGAGCCGTTATACGGATGACAAGGCGATCACAGACCATTACGCGATCATTCCGACGGGCAATACGGGAAGTCTCAACTCCCTGGATCCGACGAATCGGAAGGTTTATGAGCTGATCTGCCGCCGCTTTCTGGCGATTTTCTATCCACCGGCGGAGTATGACCGGGTCCAGGCGCAGATTCGTCTGGGGAATGAAAGCTTTTTTGCCGCGTCCCGGGTTCTTGTAAAGGAAGGCTGGCTGGCGGTTGCCGGCAGCAAGGGCAGAAAGAAGGATGAGCCGGAGAAGGATGGGGAGGATGAGAAGACGTCCGAAGCCGGGGCGGAGCTTCTCAGGAAGCTGAGGAAAGGGATGAAGCTGCCGGTGGATGACTTGTTCATCCGGGAAGGCGAGACTTCGCCGCCCAGACGCTACACTTCCGGTTCCATGATCCTGGCGATGGAAAACGCCGGTCAGCTGATTGAGGACGAGGGCCTTCGGGAAATGATCCGGGGTTCCGGCATCGGAACTTCCGCGACCCGGGCGGAGATTCTTAAGAAGCTGGTGTCGATCGGTTATCTGGCGCTGAATAAGAAGACCCAGGTCATAACGCCGGAACTTCTGGGAGAGATGGTTTACGATACGGTAAATGCTTCCATTCGCCAGCTTCTGAACCCGGAGCTTACGGCCAGCTGGGAAAAAGGCCTGACGGGCGTCGCGGACGGCTCGATCACGATGGAAGAGTATATGGAGAAATTGAGCGGCTTCATTGGGCGGAGAACCATGGCTGTCAAAGGATTGAATAACCAGGGACAGCTGAGGCAATGCTATGACGCCGCTGCGGTTTATTACAAGAAGGCCGCGAAGGCGGGGAAGTGATTCTTGATTGATGAAAATGAAAAGCCCGTAATCATGCGGTTTTACTTGCATGGTTATGGGCTTTTTTTTTGTGCAGGTATGATCTTCAGTTTCTCACAGCTTGTCTTTGATCCTGTCGGCGCAGGAGACAATCCAGTCATGGAGCTGGGATTTGTCGCTCTCGGTGAGGGACCAGACCCACTTGTCGTATGCAAGTTCCGGTTTCAGGTCAACGCTGCCGGCGAATTCGGGGGCAGCCTCGTAAAGGCAGGCGTCGTTAAAGGGATCTGTGCCCCACTGGGAGGCAAAACTCTTGTATCTCTTGATTCTTTCCTTGACGCACTCGTCGAGGGTTTCCAACGCCCCGCTGTAGACCAGCGACAGCTCTTTATTTTCCGAAAGGCTGCTGCGCTTCAGCCTGACCTGCGTATACCAGGCTTTCAGCGCGTAAAGCTGGGCGAGGTAGTCAACGTTGCATTTGCGGGTGTGCTGTATGTGCTTTTCGGACGGCGTAATGCTGTTATAGGAGAAGGGCCGCTCGAAGCTGGCGCGGTCGCCGGAATACATGGTCTCTTCCGGAACGGATTTGCGGACGACCTGGCCGGCAATCGTCATGGAGCCGAAGCCGATTTCCTTGGGGCCGACGATACCGCTCAATCCGCCGAGAAAGATGGGGGCCTTGTCGAGGAACACGCCTTCCGTGACGGTTCCGATGAGGGATGGCGTCGCCTTGTCGCCGGATTCGCCCCAGGGCGTGAAGTTGAAGTGAATAAAGCCGCTGCCGACTTCGGTGTGAACCTTGCGGGAAAGACCGCCTGAGATCAGGGCGTCACAGAAGTTGATGAGAGAACCCATGGTCACGCCGTACATCATGATGGTCTGTTTGAGGCCGACTGTGTGGGCGGTGTTGGCTTCTTCCTCGAGAAGCGTGCCGCCCCGGAAATGGCAGTTGGCGCCGGCTTTGGCACAGGGGAGAAGCGTGGAATCGGTTACGTAGCCGCTGGCGATGGAGGCCTCCGCGCCGATCACGGAGTTATTGACCGTGGCGGGACCTTCGCTGCCTATCTTTGCGCCGCTGCCTATGAGCGTGCGGCTTCCTGTAACGCGCGCGCCGGGATACAAAACGCTGCCCGGATAGATCCGGCCCAAATCAACCTCGGGCGAGACATAGACCTGTCTTGGATCAAGTAATTGTACTCCTTTGTCCTCGAGAGTTTTTAACGTGTTTTCGACATTGTAATTCATAATCATAAATACTCCTTCTGCTATAGCGTGATGTTGGGGTCAAAAACCTTATTCGTTGGAGACTGCCACAATATGCAGCGTCTGCGTTCACCGGCAAGCACTATATGAGGTGGTTTCCTGACCTGATGATATCTTATGACCCTGACATCACAGCATTGTTTTTGCAAGACGCGCGGATTGGACGACCATTCTGCCTTCGGGCTGCCTGTTTTCAATCGAATCGGCTTCAAACATAGAACAAAAGCTTATCTTTGTTTTTACGGTTTCCGGCAGTTTGCGGAGACCGAAAAACATGATGAATTATTCTACTATAGTCAAAGGGCATTATCAATAGATATTTTGAATTTTCCGGCCCGGTAAAACGGAGGTCAGACGCCCCCCTGCAGAAGGACAGAGAGCAGGTAGAATAAAAGCAGGTGAATGGGGTAGAGGGCATAGAAGGCCATCTTCAGCTGCCTGCCCCGCTTTCCGTTGTAAAGAAGAATGGGAATGAAGCCCAGGATTACTTCCGGGAGTTCATAGCATATGGCCAGAAGCCCGAAGAAGACCTGGGGGACCCGCCATTTGCGAAGCAGATAGAGAACCAGGATCAGAAGGATGCCGAAGACATCATAGTCGGTGCACAGGGCAAAAGCGGTAAATGCAGTCAGCACGAAGGTTAGAAAGCGTAGGAGACCTTTGTAGGGCTTGTCCTCACAGTATTCCCAGAGCATGAGCATCATAAGGCCCAGGGCCAGAGTGAAGAAGACGTTCTGGTGATTGAGGTCCCACATGGTCTTTTGAAAACAGAGGTCAAAGGGAAGCTCGGAGATCAGGGCGAAGATAAGGAGCCGCTGGAGGTATTTTGAGCGGTTTCGGGTATGCAGGAAACCTTCTACGAGAAGAAAGCAGTAGATCGGGAAGGCGGCCCGGCCGATTCCGCGCATGACATTGTAGATCTGGTAAAGGGTATAAACCGAAGTTCCCTGACTGATCGGGGCGTAGGGCATGATATAGACCGGGAGCAGAATACCTGCCGCCAGGTGATCGATCAGCATGCTGGCCACCGCGATTATTTTGAGGGCGGCGCCGTCGAGCTTTTGAAATTTTTCGGGCATATTGTAGGTGAACATGGTTTTTTTCCTTTCATGGGGATAATGATTTGGGATAAACTGTATAAATCGAAGGAAACACGAAAATACAGTAAAAATCCTGCTAAAAAGAGCTTCCGGGGCGGAGAAAGCACTGTATAATCCGGGGAAAGCTCCGAAATACAGTAGAATTTCATTTTTCTGATGAGGGGGCGGCGGGGATTCCGTTTACGACCACGGCGCCGTCTACCGGGACCAGGAGATAGGTTATGCCGTCAATCTCCCGGGTCGATACCAGCTGGGCCCGGTCTGCCGGAACCTTGATTGTCGCGGAATCCGTTGAGAATACGACCGCCGCTTCTTTCAGGGCCGCTACCGCAAGGGGCGTATCCCCGATAATTTCGTCATAAGCTTCGTCGAAATTTTCCGCATCCATGCCGCAGCGTTCAATGAGGCTGCGGGTTTCATTTTTCTCAAGGAAGCTTACATTCTCGCCGTCCAGATGCCCAAGATCGTCCTGGATCAGGGCGACTGATTCCACGCTGGCGTTCAGGGAATCGATCAGGGTGTTGAAGGCTGTCTTCTGCATCCTGGCCGTGACCGGGATGACGGCGTCGAAAAAGGCGATGAAAAGGTCGCTGGAGATCTCCTTTTTTGCCCGGTAGAGAACCTCGTTCATGTCGCCGATCCGGTCGTTGAAGGCGGGGTAGAGAAAGCCTTCAACCGGAGCCCCGATGGTCCAGCGGCGGGAAAGCTCAAAAACCCCGTCCGAGTCATTGTAGCCCAGCGCTGCTTTTGACAGCTGGGCCGGGCAGAGGGCCAGGACGACGCTTTGGTAGACGACGTCGCCGTCTTCGAGGCGTCGTCGGTCGGATGACATGGCCGGTACGTCATAGGTTATATGAAATAAAACCCCATAGTAAGGATCCGTGTGGGGGTAGGAAGCGATGACCCGTCCGGCGAAATCCTGGAGGACTTCTTCGTTTGCTTCTTCCAGCGTTCGGACGGCAAAAAGGGTTTCCGCCTGGGAGGCGAGTCCCACTGAGAAAATCTCCCGGCCTTCACTGCCGGAGAGGGCTTTCTTCAGGATATCCTTGTGGCGGAAGGACTCATCTTCATCTAAAGAGAGCCATTTGCGGAAGGATTGCCAGGAAAGATCATTTTCCGGGCTGACGTAAAAGCTGTATATCCAGTCTACGGGCGGGTCATCCCGCCGCAGGACTTTTCGTATTTCTGCAAGTCCGTTTTTGTCCATAGGGAACCTCCTCCGGTTTTTGAAGAACATTAAGAAGGACCCGGAATCATCCGGGTCCTCAGATCGGGGCAGCGAGATTTGAACTCGCGACCTCACGGCCCCCAGCCGTGCGCGCTACCAAGCTACGCCATACCCCGCAACTCCTATATTATCTACCTAAAATGAAAAATAGTCAAGCCCTAATTTTGACTTTTTCGTGATAATGGAGGCCGCATCTTGGGCGTAATGGCCGCGGCGGGCAGTCTGAAAAGCAAAATAAGAATCTGGACTGCCCAATCAATCGGCCGCAGACTCAAAAGCGCTGTGCCGGAGGCGCAAAGCTTCCACGCACAGCACTTTTGAGTTTCTAGTAAGATCGATGGTTTAGATGCCCAGGAAGCTTCTCACATCGTCCGGCATGTCTTCCGGATCCACTAACGTCTTGTGGCGGATCGGCGCCGTCCGGATATCCGTGATGGCGTAGGGTTCGTCGATGTCGGCCAGGTCGGAGAGATAATCGATGAGCTCGAAGTCGCTTTTCCCTTCAACCGCGTCGGGGGCGATGGCTCCCACGACCGCCTCCGCGAATTTGAAGGGGGAAGCGGTGGAGGCGATAATCGTGGGCGTGTCGTCGGCGCTTTCTTCCAGATATTTCCGGTAAGCGGAGAAAGCGATTCCCGTGTGGGGGTCGATGACATAGCCCGTCCCGTTGTAGAGCCGGCGGATTCCCTCGAAATTCTCCTCTTCCGTGACGAAGACCCCGCAAAAGTCGGAGAGCCCTTCTTTCATGGCCTGGGAGATCTCATACTGGCCGTTTTCGGAAAGGCTTTCCATGAAGGCCTTCGTCCGCATGGGGCTGTCCCCTGTCAGATGGTAGATCAGCCGCTCAAGGTTGGATGAGATCAGGATGTCCATCGAGGGCGAGCTTGTCAAAATGAAAGGCCGCTCGCGGTCATAGACGCCGGTATCGAAGAAATCGTACAGCACCTTGTTCTCATTGGAAGCGCAAATAAGTTTATGGACCGGAAGCCCCATAAGGCTGGCGTACCAGGCCGCTAAGATGTTGCCGAAATTCCCCGTCGGAACCGTGATGTTGATGGGGGCGCATTCATCAATCTCGCCTGCGGCCAGCAGCTGGCAGTAGGCGTAGACATAGTAGACGATCTGGGGAACCAGACGGCCGATATTGATGGAATTGGCGGAGCTGAAGCGGAAACCTTTCCGTCCGGCTTCGGCCGCCAGGGCTTTATCGCTGAAAATGTTCTTCACCGCAGTCTGGGCGTCATCAAAATTGCCGTTGATCGCGGCGACGTGGGTGTTGTCTCCCCGTTGGGTGACCATCTGGAGACGCTGGATGTTGGATACGCCGCCGTCTGGGAAGAAGACTGCGATCCGGGTGCCCGGGACATCCGCGAAGCCCGCCATGGCGGCTTTTCCGGTATCGCCGGAGGTGGCGGTCAGAATCACGATTCTTTTGTCCGCATTGTTCTTCGCCGCGGAGATGACGAGGAGATGGGGAAGGATCGAGAGGGCCATGTCCTTGAAGGCGATGGTCGGGCCGTGGAAGAGCTCCAGGAAGTATACGCCGTCCTTCTTTACGACCGGGGCGATCTTTCTGGTGTCGAACTTATCGTCGTAGGCGCGGTTGATGCAGGCCCTGAGTTCATCTTCCGTAAAATCAGTAAAATAGAGGCTCATGATCTCATAGGCGAGATCTTGATAGCTCAGGGCGGAAAGCTCGAGCAGTGTCTTGGGGAGAGCCGGGATTCTGCTGGGGACGTAGAGTCCCCCGTCCGGGGCCAGTCCGGTCAGGATCGCCTTGGAAGCGCTGACAGGCGGGGTGTTGGACCGGGTTGATTTGTAAAGGATTTCCATGTTTGCACTCCTTCATCATGTAATAGGTCAAAATCGCCGTCTTGATTATAACATTTTACATAAAAGGACGCAATCGCGGATTGAATTATCAGGAGAAGATGATAAAATAGATTTATTGTGTTTTGAGGAGAAGCGCGATGGAATGGAAGAATCTTTTATCCCCCTTCCGGATGGGCGGGGAGAAAAATGAAAATACCTGGCTTTCCTTGAAAAGCCCTTTTGAACAGGATTACCATCGGATCATAGGAAGCGCGTCTTTTCGCCGGCTTCAGGACAAGACGCAGGTCTTTCCGCTGGATAAGAGCGACTTCATAAGGACGCGGCTTACGCACAGCCTGGAAGTGTCGGCGATCGGCAGGCTTCTGGCCGCTACGATCGGCAACGCCGTCATAGAAGGCCGGCTGGATCCGGACTTTACGATGGAGACCCGGGCGGATATGGCCGCGGTCGTCGAATGCGCCGGCCTGATCCATGATATCGGGAATCCGCCTTTCGGACATTTCGGGGAGGAGGCGATCCGGGAATGGTTCCGGCAGAACCTGGATGGCCTGCTTGTCGATGGAAGACGCGCGGCGGAGTTCCTGAATCAGCGGGAGCGGCTGGAGTTCCTGAATTTTGAGGGCAACGCCCAGGCGCTGCGGGTTGTGTCGAAGCTGCATTTTTCGGAAAATGCCTGCGGCCTCAACTTGACATACGCCCTGCTTTCTTCTATTATCAAGTATCCGGTCAGCGCGGAGAAAGCGGATCCGAAGGCCGGGGATCCGGCTCGAAAGAAGATGGGCTATTTTGAAGCGGAGACAGGGCTTTTTGAAGATATTCAGAGGCGGACCGGCACAAACGGGGCCAGGAACCCTCTTACTTTTATCCTGGAGGCGGCGGATGATATCTCTTACGCGACAGCCGATATAGAGGACGCTTTCAAGAAGGGCTTTATCAATTACGATCTTTTCAGCGAGGAGCTGAAAAAGCGGGGAGTCGCCTATAAATACCGGAAGACTTTGGCGGATATTTTTGCCGGAAGTCTTTCGGGGGCGGCCGCCTCGAAGGAGAGCGCGGATTGGGGGGAGCTCGGCGTCTATCTTAAGACGAGAAGCCGGGAGAATGCCCGCCAGATGGAGCTGGGTCTTACCGGCGAGTATGTAAGTCCGGGCGAATATGCGCTCATGACCTGGCTCGGCGAGGTTCAGGGTCTGCTGCTTCAGGCGGCGGCCCGGGGTTTCATTTCCCAATATGACGCAATCATGGCCGGGGAAATGAAAAGCGAGCTCATCAGCCATTCGGCCGAGCGGGTGCTGCTGGACGCGTTGAAGGGGATTGCTTATGATTACGCGTTTACCTCCATGTCCATCTATAAGACGGAGATCGCGGCGAATAACATTCTGACCTGTCTTCTGGGGAAGCTGGTGCCTTCTGTGCTCCAGTACGACCGGGCGGGGCCGCCGGGGCTTATGGAGGAGAAGTATCTCTCGCTGGTTTCGGAGAATTACAAGCAGATTTATCACTGGCAGGTCCGGGATAAGACGGAGGAAGAGAAGATTTATTACAAATTGCTGCTGGCTACCGATACGGTCAGCGGGATGACCGATTCCTACGCGCGGGACCTGTATATGGACTTGAATGGTTTTGGGTGACTTTGTAAGTCCCGGGAAAGAGGCCGCCTGTCCGTCGCCGGGAGGGAGAAATCACTGTATTTGGCGTGAAAGCGGGCAAAATACAGTGTGCGAGACCGCGGCAGGCGGAAGAGCTGATTTATTATGGGAGGTTTTCATTTTGAAAGAGACGATAAGAGAAATCATAGATATCAGCAGCAAAGAGTACGCGCAGCTGGATGCGATCCGTTATTTAAAAAACGGGGAGGTTGTAAGCAAGACCTATTCGGAGCTGGGGGCGGACGTCCGCCGGCTGGCCGGGGCAATCAGCGGGATGGGGCTTTCCAGGGGCCATGTCGCCATCACGGGAAAGAGCAGCTACTTCTGGGGAAGCGCTTATCTCGGAGCGGTCTGCGGAGGCTTTGTCGGGATGCCGATTGACGCGCTGCTCTCGGATGAGGAGGCGCTCACTCTCCTTCAAAGGGGGGAGGCGGAATGCCTGTTTGCGGATCCGGAGAAGGCCGGGCTGATCGCGCTTGTGAGGGAGAAGGCTCCCGAGGTCAGGGTCATCCTCCTGACCGATGAGGAGACGGAAGGAGAAAGCTGGAAGAGTCTTGCCGCTCCGGAGGATTATGACTATGAGGCGGTGGAGGTTTACAAGGAAGACCTTGCCACCATCATGTTTACGTCCGGGACTACCGGGGTCAGCAAGGGCGTTATGCTGAGCCAGGAAAATCTCGCGGCGGACGTCGTGGGGATGTATTTTCCGATTCCGGCGGGGACCCGGCTTCTTTCGGTCCTGCCGATCCATCACGCTTTCTGCCTGACGGTTGACTGGCTCAAAGTCCTCGAATTGGGGGCGGTCTGCTGCATCAACGACAGCCTGGGCCATATGCTGAATAATATGAAGACATTTTCTCCGGAATACATCCTGATGGTTCCCCTTATGATCGAGACCATCAGCAAGAGGCTGAAGAAGATCCGGATTCCGCTGCCTAAGAAAATGATCGCCAAGGAAGCCTTTGGGGGCTCCCTGAAGGTCATCATCGTCGGAGGGGCCAGATTGGATCCCTATTACGTGGAGGAATTTGAAAAGTACGGGATCGAACTCTGGCAGGGCTGCGGCATGACCGAGACCTCGCCGGTTATCTCTTTCAACGGCTTCCGGGGGAAGCGGACCGGCTCCTGCGGGCGTCCGCTGGAGAACATTGAGGTCCGGATCCGGGACGAGGAGATCCAGGTGAAGGGACCTATCGTCATGCAGGGCTACTACAAGATGCCGGAGGAGACGGCCGAGGCGCTGGACGCGGAAGGCTGGCTGCATACCGGGGATCTGGGAAGGCTGGATGAGGACGGCTTCCTCTATATCACGGGGAGAAGGAAGAACCTGATTATCCTGGCCAATGGGGAAAATGTCTCCCCGGAGGACCTTGAAGGAAAACTGTCTCTGCTGCCCGTGATCGGGGAAGTCGTCGTCATGGGATCGGATAAGGGCCTTACGGCTCACATCTATCCGGATCCGGACGTCACGAGAAAATGGAATGAGGAGAAGATCCGCAAAGAGGTGGATGCGGCGGTGCAGGCCTTTAACCGCAAGGAGCCGCCTTATCGAAGGATTCAGATCACGAAGCTCCGCAGCGAGCCCTTTGAGAAGAGCACGACCAGGAAAATCAAGAGGGGAAGCATTGAGGCCGATTCATAAGGCTGGTCCGGGAGCAGGGGCGGATAAAAAAAGAAGGTTTGAGGCGTTTTGTGTTTGAGAGGCCGCAGCGGGATGTCCGCCTTTACTGTCCATGCCTGTCAATTTGCCGGCGTCGGATGAGTCCGCGCTTTAAAACGCTGACTTTTCGGTCTTTATTACATTTTCCCGGGGAATGAATTCATACATTTTTCTTTACATCCCGGCAGTAAGAAGGTATAATAAACATGTTCCTGGGGTGTTCGATGTCCTGTTTTTCCTGAACCTACATTATGACATTCGGGATTCCTATATCGCTGTTTTCAATGCCAGGCCTCAAGCAACTACCGGAGGAAGGCAGCGAAGCAGGTGCGGTTACCCACCTGGCTTGGGCTAGGCGTCAGTTTTTATGGGTGCGGCATTCTGGGAATGCGGAAAATGAGTGCGGCGGGTCGGCGCGGCGGAGACGCTGCGGCTTGCCCGCCGTTTTGTTTATCCAGATGCGGGCCGTTACGGGCCCGCGCGAGGCAGCGCAGGCACGAACAACGAGAACAGAAGTAATCAAGGGGTGAACGGTCATGCCCCGCAAAGCAGCGCTGCAGCGAAGTGAAACCCGCGGATGACGATGGGTTTTGTCAGGACCGCGAAACATGAAAGTGATTCGGCAGACGGCGGAAGATTCCGCGGCGATGCCGGGCAGATTTTCTCAGGACGGGAGGTTTGGTATGATCAAAGTCAGCGAATTTGGAAGGATGTCGAACGGAAGCGTCGTGAAAAGCTACACGCTCAGCAATGAAAACGGAATGGAAGTTTCCATCTTGTCGCTTGGCGCCCTGATGCAGCGCGTTCTCGTGCCCGATCGGGACGGAGTGAAAAGGGATGTGACGCTGGGCTTCGATGATGTTCTGTACTATGAGAAGGGCATCAACAATTTCGGCAGCATTATCGGGAGAAATGCAAACCGCATCAAAAACGGTTCCTTCGTGATCGACGGAAAAAAATATCAGATGGCTTTAAACGACGGGATTAATAATCTGCACAGCGGATTTTATGGCTATCACCTGCGGCTTTTTACCGCAGAGATGCTTCAGGAGGAGAATGCGGTCCGCTTTATGCTGATGAGCCCCGATGGGGACCAGGGATTCCCCGGAAACGCAGTCATCACGGTCACCTACACCCTGACGCAGGAGAATGCGATCGAGATCTTCTATGAGGCGGTTTCCGATAAGGATACGATCATGAACCTGACCAATCACGCCTACTGGAACCTGAACGGCCATGCGGAAGGCTCCATCGAAAAACATCTGCTGAAGATCGATTCGACTTATTACACGCCGCTTCTGGTTAACCAGACCCCGGACGGAAGCTGCCGTCCGGTGGAGGGAACCCCGTTTGATTTCCGGGAATTCAAGGAAATTGGACGGGATATCAACGCGGGCGGAGACCAGCTGCTCTTCGGAAACGGTTATGACCACAACTTCATGATCAACGGGAAGGGTATGCGGGAGCATGCGGTCCTTAAGGGGGAAGTCTCCGGGATCAGCATGACGATTCTTTCCGATCTCCCGGCCATTCAGTTCTATTCGGGGAACGGAATCGATACAAAGACCCCCGGAAAGGAAGGAAAGTATTATCAGCTGAGGGGCGGGCTTGCCCTTGAGACCCAGTATGTGCCGGACGCGATGAACCTTGACGGCTATAAAAGCCCCATCCTGAAGGCCGGGGAGAAGTACGAGACGAAGACGATCTTTCGTTTTGAGTGAGACGGCCTTGCCGCAGGGACGGTTGGGCGGCCGCTGCCGCATTTTTAAATAAGACCGGTCGGAACGGCTCCTCCGTTTTTCGGAGGGGCCGTTCTTTTCATGCCTGCGGCGAAAGCCCCGGGTCAGGTCTTTTTTTCATTTTTTTCATATATCTTTTGACTTTTCTTCATGAAAAGATTAAACTAGGCTTTGTGTATCTTAGAATGCGCGTTATGAAAAGTTGGTCGGGAGGCGTTTTATGATTGACATTGAAAAGAAAGTAAAAGAGATCGAGGAGAAAGCGATCGCGGAGATGTCCGGGGCCGAAGGCCTGGACAGGCTCAATGAGATCCGGGTCGCGTTTCTCGGAAAGAAAGGTTCCCTTACGGCGGTTCTTAAGTCCATGAAGGATGTTTCACCCGAGGACCGCCCCAAAGTCGGAAAGTGGGTCAATGACGCCCGCTTTGCCATAGAAGAGAAGATGGAGGCGACGAAGCAGCGCCTCGACGCCCTGAAGCTGGAGAAGGAGCTGGCTGAGGAGGAGATTGACGTGACTCTTCCCGGGAAAATGAAATTCATCGGCCACCGCCATCCGAATACGATCGCGCTTGAAGAAGTCGAGCGGATCTTCATCGGCATGGGCTACGAGGTCATCGAAGGCCCGGAAATCGAGTACGATGATTATAATTTCACCAAACTGAATATCCCGGCCAACCATCCTGCCAAGGATGAGCAGGATACCTTCTACATCACGAAAGATATCCTTCTTCGGACCCAGACTTCGCCGGTCCAGGCCCGGGTCATGGAGAAGGGGAAGCTGCCGATCCGCATGATCTCCCCGGGCCGGGTATTCCGCTCGGACGAGGTGGACGCGACGCATTCGCCGTCCTTCCACCAGATCGAGGGCCTGGTCGTCGACAGGAACGTGACCTTTGCGGACCTTAAGGGCACGTTGGATGTCTTCGCCAAGGAGCTTTTTGGCCCGGAGACGAAGACGAAGTTCCGTCCGCATCATTTTCCGTTTACGGAGCCGTCGGCGGAGGTTGATGTCTCCTGCTTCAAGTGCGGAGGCAAGGGCTGCCGTTTCTGCAAGGGATCCGGCTGGATCGAGATCCTGGGCTGCGGCATGGTCCATCCCCATGTCCTTGAAATGTGCGGGATCGATCCGGAGGTCTACAGCGGATTCGCTTTCGGCGTAGGCCTTGAGCGGATCGCGCTCTTAAAGTATGAGATCGACGACATGCGGCTTCTTTATGAAAATGACGACCGCTTCCTTGGCCAGTTCTGATAGGGGGGATACGTAAAAATGAATACATCACTTTCCTGGATAAAAAGATATGTGCCGGACCTTGAGGTTTCCGCCCGCGAGTATGCGGACGCGATGACCCTGTCCGGGACGAAGGTTGAAAATTTTGAGGAGCAGGACCGGGATCTTGAAGATATCGTGGTCGGCCTGGTGCTTACCTGCGAGCCCCATCCGAATTCGGACCACCTGCACGTCTGCACGGTCGATGTGGGCCGGGGCGAGCCGCTTCAGATTGTCTGCGGGGCCCCGAACGTCGCGGCGGGCCAGAAGGTTCCGGTGGTTCTTGAGGGCGGCCGGGTCGCGGGCTCGAAGGACGGCGGCAAGACGGCCGGGGGCATCCGGATCAAGGCGGGCAGGCTCCGGGGGGTTGAGTCCCACGGGATGATCTGCTCGATCGAGGAGCTGGGTTCCACCCGCGAGATGTACCCGGAAGCGCCGGAGTACGGCATCTATGTGTTTCCGGAAGACACGGAGATCGGGGCGGACGCCATCGGGCTTCTGGGCCTTCACGATTCGATTATCGAGTATGAGATTACTTCCAATCGCGTGGACTGCTACAGCGTCATCGGGATCGCCCGGGAAGCTGCCGCAACTTTCGGGAAGGAATTCCGCGAGCCGGTCATTAAGAAGACGGGAAATGAAGAGCAGGCCTCCGATTACATCAGCGTAGAGGTTATCGATAAGGATCTCTGCCCGCGTTTTACCGCCCGGGTGGTGAAGAACGTCAAGCTCGGTCCCTCTCCGAAGTGGATGCAGAGATGCCTTGCTTCCAACGGCATCCGGCCGATCAACAATGTCGTCGACATCACCAACTATGTCATGGAAGAGTACGGCCAGCCCATGCATTCTTATGACTACGATAGGATCGCGGGTCACAAGATCATTGTCAAGCGGGCTGAGGACGGCCAGGAATTCACGACGCTGGACGGGCAGGTGCGGAAGCTGGATCATGACGTCATCATGATCAACGACGCTGAGAAGCCGGTCGGCATCGGCGGAATCATGGGCGGCGAGAATTCCATGATCACCGACTCCGTGACCACGGTTCTCTTCGAGGCGGCCAATTTCAACGGCACCAATATCCGTCTTTCTTCCAAGCGGATCGGCCTGCAGACCGACGCCTCCCAGAAATTCGACAAGGGACTCGATCCCAATACCGCGGAGCTGGCGGTCAACAGGGCCTGCGAACTCATGGAGGAGTTCGGCGCGGGCGAAGTTGTCGGCGGAATGGTGGACGTCTATGATGAGAAATGGCAGCCGCGTGAAATTCCCTTTGAGCCTGCCGGGATCAACGAGCTTCTGGGCACTTCATTTTCCGGCCGGATGATGCTCGACATCTTTGAGAAGGTCGGCTTACACTATGACGAGGCGAAAAACGCCGTCATCGTTCCGACCTGGCGCCAGGATGTCCTGCGCACCTGCGATCTGGCGGAGGAGGTCGCCCGTTTCTACGGCTACGACAAGATCCCGACCACGCTGCCTTCGGGAGCCTCCACGGCCGGAAAGCTTCAGTTCGATATGCGCGTGCTGGAGCTGGCCAGGGACGTCGCGGAGGACTGCGGCTTCTCCCAGGCTTACTGCTACTCTTTTGAGTCCAGAAAGGCCTTCGACAAGCTGCTTCTTGCGGAGGACGACAAGCT
>JAILID010000115.1 GCA_024695465.1 Lachnospiraceae bacterium
GTGTTGACATATCGGGAGGTGACACATGAAACGAAGCGAACCGATGTCCGAGAGCTACTTCTACATCCTGCTCTGCCTGGCCAGAGGCGCCAATCACGGCTACGGCATCATGCAGATGACGAAAGAACTCTCGGAGGGCGACGTGACCATCGGATCCGGAACGATGTACGGCGCGACGAGCAATATGATCAAGAAAGGCTGGATCCGGGAGATCATGTCCGACGAACCGGGTCTGGAACGAAGAAGACTCTACCAATTAACCGACGACGGCCGCGAGGCGCTCCGCGCGGAGATCGGCCGGCTCAAGAGAATGCTGGAGAATGCCCGGGAGGTATAAAGATGGCAAAGCAGTATAAAACATCCCACAAAGCTTATTTCGCCTGGAACTATGAAGAGGAGATCGAGGACTTAAACCGCGCCTCCGCAAAGGGCTGGCAGCTTATACGCGGCGGCTGCTTCAGCAGCCGATTTGTCAAGAATCCCGACGTCGAATACCGCTACCAGATGGACTTCCGGAAGATCGAGGACATGGGCCGCTACATCGAGACCTTCCGCGAGCAGGGCTGGGAGTACGTCAGCTCCACCTTCAACGGCTGGCACTATTTCCGCAAGCTCTACGATCCCGCGCTCCCGGCGGAAACCTACGAGATCTTTACCGACAGGGAGTCCATCGAGGAAATGAACGGCCGCTGGACCCGCTTTGGCAGGATTATCGGCGGCCTATGCGCCCTCATGGCTTTGATCGCCGCTGTCAGGATGATCCTCTGGCCCCACCTGCCCGCGCTGGTGCAGCTCCTCACACTTGCCGCCGAGAGTTTCGTGCTGCTCCGCGGCGCGGCGATCATGAAGAATCAGGATGACAGGAGAAACCGCCGCAGCGGCAGCGCCCTCTTCCCGGTCTTTTTCGCCGTCGTCCTCATCGGGGCCATCGGAAGTATTGCGGCCACGGAGCTGAGGCCCCATTTTGAGACTTCCCAGCGCACCGACTCCATCGACGCGCCGATCGTCGACAACCGCTGGTGCGATTTCGAGATCCACTACCCGGACAACTATCTCCTCGACCTTGAAATCGAGGCTGACAAGCCGCTCACCTTCGCGATCGTGAACGCCGCCGGCGAGGCCGTCTACTCCGTGACCGAAACGGATTTTGAGGGGGAGGACATCCGCCTCAAGCTGAAGCGGGGACACTACCAGCTGTCCCTGTCCGCAGAGAGCGGGTTTGAAGTCGAGTGTTCTCTCGACTGATCCTTTGAAAATGAAAAACGGGTATGCCGCGTACTCTGTTGACAAGAGCAGGCCGATAAAGAGAACTTCAACCTGGAGAATGAAGAAAAAAGGCTCGCATTGAGATTTTTCTCAATGCGAGCCTTTCTTCTTGTTGACTGCAAAAAAATCTTTTGATAAAGGGAGTTTTCTAGCCCTGAAGCGTCGGAGAAGGCAGACGGATATTTCCCAAGCGGGACGTTTCCCAGCGAAGTCCCTGAATAGAGACGTACTTTTTTTCAAAGGAAAGCCCCTCCGCATATTCCAGGTTCCGATAGGAGCCGTCCTGCATCCGGTAATAAAACGCGAACCTGCTGTCATATCTTCCGGGCATGAGTTCCGGAAACTCATACTTAAGAAGAAAGTCCTGCTCCTCACCCGCCTTTCCGGACGCGATCCCCTCCAACAGGGACGTCGCCGCAGGGCGGCCATCCGGGGTCATGATTTCCCAGCGAAGGGAAACGCCGCTGCAATCTTCCAGATAACGTATCGCAAGGCGCAGCAGGATGCTCTCATCGTCGCAGAAGACCGCTCTCTCCTTGCCTTCAAACGAGGCCCGCAGCAGCTGGAGCGCGAATCTTCCTCGGCGTCTCTTCCGCGTTTTCGTGTAGTCTATAGACGGATCCGCGATGACTTTATTTTCCAGATAATAATTGATCGCATCGGCAGTCTCGCCCTCATAGAGGATCCGGCCCTGATCCAGGACGATGCAGCGGGTGCAGAGATTGGACACCGTCGGAAGGATGTGGCTCACATAGAGAATCGTGCGGTCTTCCTGCTCGGCCAGCTCCCGCATCCTTTTTAAGCATTTCTGCTGAAAAGCCGCGTCGCCCACCGCAAGGACCTCATCCATGATAATGATCTCCGCATCCAGAAAAGCCGCCACCGAAAAGGCCAGCTTCACGAACATGCCGGAAGAATATCTTTTAACCGGGGTGTCTATGAACTTCTCACATTCGGAAAATTCAATGATCCGGCTGATCTTCGTGTCAATCTCCCGGCGGTTCATGCCGAGGATCGCGCCGTTTAAATAGATATTTTCCCGGCCGGTCAGCTCCGGGTGAAAGCCGGTGCCGACTTCCAGCATGGAGGCAATGCGCCCGTTATAAGAAATCTTTCCGGAGGTCGGCGCGGTGATGCGGCATAAGAGCTTCAGGAGCGTGGACTTGCCGGCTCCGTTGCGGCCGATAATACCGAATCTTTCTCCGCGGTAAATCTCAAGGTTGATGTCCGAAAGCGCCATAAAGCGATCCCCCTCCTGAAGGCCCTCCCGGCGTCTTGCGGCGGACGCGATCTTAGACGTCGGATCTTCCGCATGGCGAAGCCGCGCTGAAAAACGCTGCAGCTCCTCCCTGAGCGTCGTCCCTCCGATCATCCCCAGCCTGTACTGCTTGGAAAGATTTTCAATTTTAATAACAGGTTCTTCCGACATAAAGCCCTCTCATATCGTATCCATAAAGGTTCGTTCCACCCGTCCAAAAAGACGGAGTCCGAAAAACAGCGTGATAAGCGTGACCGCCCAACCCAGCGCGTAATAGCCGGCGTTAAAATATCCGACTCCGAAAAACGCATAGCGGAACGTTACAACGACCATCGTCACCGGGTTCAGCATATAAAGGTCCATATATCGCTCCGGGATCAGGGAAAGGCCGTAGGCCACCGGCGTCGCGTACTGCCAGAGCTGGATGCCAAAGTCCAGCATTTGAATCAGATCCCTGTATTTGGTGGTAACGGAAGAAACCAGCAGCCCGAAAGCGATTCCCATCAGGATCAGCTGCAGAAGAAGAAGCGGCAGCAGGAGGATATAGACGCTCAGATGGATCCCGCAGTCCCCCCGCAGGACATAATAAGTCCAAAAACACAAAAACATGACAAAACGGATGCCAAACGAGATTATATTGGACAGGGCGCCGGAGATCGGTATGGACAGGCGGGGAAAATAGACTTTACCGAAAACCCTGTAGTTGGAAAGGAAGGTATTGGCCGTCGTCTTCACCGTCTGGGCAAAATAAGACCAGCAGATCGTCGCGCTCATATAGAACAAGAATCCGGGGATCCGCACCGCTTCAGCGGCGTTCTGACCGGAGGCCGGCCCCGCCGCATCCGCGGTTGTAATTCGGGCCAGATTTCCAAAAACCACGGTAAATACAATCGTGGTCATAAGCGGCTGTATAATCGCCCA
>JAILID010000176.1 GCA_024695465.1 Lachnospiraceae bacterium
AGCGTAACGTCGCTTCCGTCCGCATCCCAGAAATCCCAGAAGGATCTTCCTTTCGCCCTGTGCTTCTTGCTGTAATTCGAGCCCAGAAGCTCCTCCTCGTTATCATAGGCGAAATTCGTCCAGGCAAGATAGAGGCGGGCAACCGTTGCCTCGTCCACCAAAGCCATGGTGGAGGTATCCCCTCCGTAATCCTCCTCGTTTGCCTTGATCATCTGGTCGATAATGCTCTTTCCAAGAACCGGCGTCGATATGGCGGGATCCGCCTCCAGTTCCTTCATCCAGCCGGTGTAGGACCAGCCCAGCCCGGACTCGAAGTCCTCGGAGAGGGCCGTATAATCGCAGAAGGATGAGAACGCGCAGCAGGTCTCAAGGCTTCCCATGATGCAGCAGTCCATCCCGATCAGGTCAAAGCGGATGTCCTTGTGGCGGGAAAACGCTTCATACATCTCATCCAGCGTCAGCGCGTCTTCCTCATTCTGCCATTCGTCATAACCGAAGCCGTATACCGGTCCCCCTCCATGGTTCCAGAAAATGAAAATATAGCGGTCCGCGGGATAATTGCTCTTTCCAAATTCGATGAAATCTGAAAGCGTGTCTGTCACCGTACAATTGAGCTGGCCCAGCTTGTCCTGTATCAGTTCCAGCTGTCCCTTGTTGATCCGATAGCGCTGGGCTGTCCTGGAAGAGATTCCATACTCCTGCCAGCGGCGCGTCCCCATGGTCTGTACGATGACGTTTACATTCTTCCCGATCCCTGAATCCAGCATTTCGCCGAGATCCTCTGTCGCCTCCCCTGAGGAAGACTCCAGATCGGAACCGTTCATGTAGATAAGAACCGTCGCCGACTTTGCCGTCGTCTTCGTGGCAATCGGGCGGACAGCGGCTGTCGAAAGCTCCTGCGCGCCTTCTGTCTGCTCTCCCGGGCTTTCCGGGGAGAGAGCGGAAGACGTACCGGAAGAGGCGGAAGAAACGTGGCTGTGAAGCGGCTTTTCTTCTTCCTCCGGAAGGATCAGCAGGATAAGGAAAACAACGCCCAGAAACGCGAGTATGCCTATTATCAGGTTTTTTATGATCTTCATTTTCCACCTCCCGGATGAAACAAACCTGCGCATAAAAAAGTCAGTTCTGCAGGACTTTTTTAAACGCCCCGATGGAATGCGCGCAGCCTTCTTAAGGCTGTCCGGCGCTTACAGCAGCATAAATCCGCCCGAGAAAAGGGCCGAACGAAATCAATTTCCCTTTTTACATTATACACCATATAAAAAAGCCCTACAATCTGAAAATCCGTTTGCCGTAAAAGCACTGCTTCCCGATTCGTTTTCATCTGTGCCGTTCCTGTCCGCGCAGGCGTTCCCGCCAGGGCGCGGACAAGGCAGCCGGCAATATCATGAATAATACGCGTCCACCCCGTCGGCCAATCCGATGGCGATCCTATCCTGCCCGTAATCGGAAGCCATATAATAATCGTCGTCCGGATTGCTCATGAAGCCCATCTCAATGATCGAAACAGGCATGACCGCCCAATTGATCCCGGTCATGTCGTCTCCGTCCAGGATTCCCCTGTTGGGAAGACCTGTCGCCGCGCATTCCCCCTCTACCAGAAGCCGGGTAAGCCGCTGTGAATCGGCAATCACCGAGGCGGAAAGATAGGGGTTTTCGGAGGAGGGCTGATAACCCATCACGCCCCTGACCTCATGATTCTCCACACTGTTGCCGTGCAGGCGGATCAGAATCTCAGCTCCGGCTTCGGCGGCCTTCTGAGCCCTTTCCGCGTTGCTGATATCCACTTCGTGGGTCGAGCGTATCATATAGACCGCATATCCCCTGCTCTCAAGCTCCTTTTGCAGCTTAAGGGCCACCATCAGGTTCATCTCATATTCCGGAAGGCCGGAATACTCCCCCTCCGTGCCGGAAGTGACTTTCGCTTTCATGACCGACGAGCCCGGAGCGTTCGGCTCAAGATCGCTGTTTCCATGGAGCTGGTGGCCGGCGTCAATTGCCACAAGATGACTGCCCGAAGCCGCCGTTTCAGCCGGAGCCCCTTCTTCCTCCGCAGGATCTTCCTCCTCCGGATTTTCTTCCTCCGCCGATGACAGACCTTCTTCCGCTTCTTCAGTATTATCCTCCGGGTAAAGCTCTTCTGCCGGAAGCTCCCCTGCCTCCGCTTCTTCTTCCTCTGCCGGAGTCTCCTCCGCATCCGCATTCTCCTCCGCCGGGGCCTCCTCCGGGGCTTCCTCTGCCGCCGGGGCCTCCGCCGCCGGAGCCTGTACCGCGGAAACTTCCGGGATTACCGGGACGAAGGCAAAATTCTGCGCCCTGGTCTTATTTTCCTGATAAATCTGAATATTCGTTTCATTCTGAAACGAAGCGCCTTCTGCTTCCAGATTGAAGCCCGGGGCGCATTCCGGGGAAAGGCTGTAATACCTGCCGCCGGCCGGCACGATCCGCCAGCGCTGCGCCGCGCTGCCGTTGTCCGCATATTGCCGGACATTCACGCCGTTTGCGGCCCCGCCTCCGGCGGTATCCAGACTAAGCGAAGAACAGACAGGCTCGATCCGATAGCTGCCCCCGGAGATCTCCGTCACCCTGAACTGCTGGGCCGCAGTTCCGTTTGCCTCATATAGCTGAAGGTTTGCGCCGGGCTCCTTCGAAGCGTTTTGTATATCCAATACCATGGATTTGGATAAAGCCGAATAAATTGTATAGGTTCCGGAGGCCAAATGCCTTTGTCCCGCGGCATAGACGTCAGCCGGAATCCATGCTGAAATCAGGAACAGCGTCAAAACAAACGTCAGATAAGGGATCCATCTTTTCATGCGATCTGCCTCCTTACGCCAGTGTGATTTTACAGGAAAACATTATAACAAAAATCCGTTTCCGTGAAAAGATGGATCCTTCCAGCTTTTTCGATGCAGCTTCCCTTCCACAGCAAGTCCCGGGAAATTCTGCTGCCGCAGGGCTTCATAGAGCACGATTGCCGCGGAATTAGCCAGATTCAGAGAGCGCTCCTCTGGCAGCATCGGAATACGGATACAGCTTTCCGGATGTTCCACCAGGATCTCTTCCGGGATCCCTGCGCTCTCCTTGCCGAACATGATAAAATCTCCGTCCTTAAAATCTGCCTCCGCATAGGTCTTCCTTCCCTTTGTCGTAGCGTACCATATTCTCGCTTCGGGATTGCGGGACAGAAAATCCCGGTAGCTGGCATATTCCGATACCTGAAGACGGGCCCAGTAATCCATCCCTGCCCTTTTCAGGGTGTTCTCTGAAATCGCAAAACCCAGCGGATGAATTAGGTGCAGGGCGCTCCCTGCTGCCGCGCAGGTGCGTCCGATATTGCCGGTATTGCCCGGAATCTCCGGTTCCAAAAGTACGATATGAAACATTTTTCCTCCTGTCAGGCAGGGAAAAAGCGCCTGATGCGGCTTTTCATTTCCCCGCAAAGTCCCGGCCTGCCGCCGGCAACAGAAAGGACCGGAAGTTTTTCCTTCCGGCCTTTCTTCATTCCTTTATTTCTCAAATCTTCGGCAGCCCGTCAAATCCCGGCTGCAGATCCGCGTCAGTCGGAATGTAGTCGGACATCTGGCCGTTATGATACTTTTCATAAGCAACCATATCAAAGTAACCGGTTCCAGTAAGGCCGAAAACGATCGTCTTCTCCTCGCCGGTCTCTTTGCACTTAAGAGCCTCGTCGATCGCCACCCGGATCGCATGCGAGCTCTCCGGAGCCGGAAGAATTCCCTCGACCCTTGCAAAGAACTCCGCGGCCTCAAATACAGCGGTCTGTTCGACGCTGACGGCCCGCATATATCCCTGATCGTAGAGTTCGGACAGGACCGGGCTCATGCCGTGATAGCGAAGGCCTCCCGCATGGTTCGGGGAGGGGATGAAGCCGCTTCCGAGCGTATACATCTTCGCCAGCGGACAAACCTTGCCGGTATCGCAGAAATCATACGCGTATCTTCCTCTGGTCAGGCTCGGGCAGCTCGCCGGCTCGACTGCGACTATATCATAATCAGCCTCGCCCCGGAGTTTCTCACCCATAAACGGAGAGATCAGGCCGCCGAGATTGGAGCCGCCGCCGGCACAGCCGATAATCATGTCCGGTTTCACGCCGTACTTCTTGAGGGCCGTCATGGTCTCGCAGCCGATCACGCTCTGATGGAGCAGAACCTGATTCAACACGGAGCCCAGGACATAGCGGTAGCCCTCATGCTTCACGGCGTCCTCTACCGCCTCGGAAATCGCGCATCCAAGGCTTCCGGTAGTCCCCGGATGCTCTGCCAGAATCTTCCTGCCCACCTCAGTGGTCGTCGAAGGAGAGGGTGTGACGGAAGCGCCATAAGTACGCATCACTTCACGCCGGAAGGGCTTCTGTTCATAGGAGACCTTAACCATGTAGACCCTGCAGTCCAGATCCAGATACGCGCAGGCCATCGAGAGAGCCGTTCCCCACTGGCCGGCGCCGGTTTCCGTCGTCACGCCCTTCAGTCCCTGCTTCTTCGCGTAATAGGCCTGGGCAATGGCGGAATTCAGCTTATGGGAACCGGACGTATTGTTTCCCTCAAACTTATAGTAAATTTTGGCCGGGGTATCCAGCTTCTTTTCAAGGCAGTAAGCCCGGACCAGCGGCGAGGGGCGGTACATCTTGTAAAAATTCCGGATCTCTTCCGGAATCGGAACCAGGCGGTTATCATTGTCGAGTTCCTGGGCGACCAGTTCCCTGCAGAACACTCCCTCCAGTTCCTCTGCGGTCATGGGCATTCCGCTGCCGGGATTGAGCAAGGGCGCCGGTTTCTTCGTCATATCGGCCCTGACATTATACCATTCCTTCGGCATCTCATCCTCACTCAGGTAGATCTTGTAGGGGATTTTCATTTCTTCAGACATCTTATTTCCTCCTTTACTGATATGTCGGGTTCCCACCCTCTGAACGCCGGACAGGGCTGATGAACACAAAAAAACCCCGTCCCGATACTGTCAGGACAGGGGATAAATCTCCTGCGGTGCCACCTAACTTGACGGATTGCCCGCCCTCTCATGCATACTTCCATATGCCGGATATTGATAACGGAGTTCCCGCTCCGTCTCCCCTACCGTAAAGGTTCGGTTCGCCCTCCGAAGCCCATTTCCCAATACCTTCCGTACCGCGCTTCCAGCTCCGCGCAGCTCTCTGTTACGCAAGGATAAAGGTACTCCTCTTCATCACAGGTTTTCTGTTCGATCATGTTCTGTTCACTTTTGAACATAAATGCATTATAACAGCAGTGCGGTAAACTGTCAACAGCTTTATTGGCACGGTTAGAAAAAAAAGAGCATATAAGCTAAGGACGCGCAGCAAAAGCCCGTAAACGCCCCGCCGATCACATCTGTCAGATAATGAACGCCGACATAGATTCTTGAATACCCCACCAGGACTGCCAGAATGAGTGCAAGCGCGCCTTCTGCGGAAGACCTTGTGAACGCGATCGCGCAGGCTGCCGAGAATGCGCAGGCCGCATGCGCAGACGGAAACGCAGAATCTTTCGGACGCCTTATGAGCGGGATCAGCCCTTCCATCGCGTCATAGGCTCTTGGTCTCCTAAAAATTCGCTTCATAACCTTTGATGAGAGAAGCCAGGCGCTAAAAAAAGCCGCGGATAAATACAAGAGAGCTGTTTTGTCTTCAGTTTTTATAAAAATCAAAACATACCAGGCCCACCAGATCACACCCCCGCCAAGATGGGTCAGCGCAATCACGATTGGATTAAGACAGTTCCTTCTCCCGGCCTGTATAGAACGCATAACGCCCTCGTCAATCTCCCTGAGGCGTTGTCTGTCAAATATTTGATTCATAGTTGAGGTCTCCCGCTGAGAAAAAACTCATGCTTTGACGCGGTGCCCGCGCCGCAAGCATTCGTTTTTGTTAGCGTCTTGCGAGTCTGCACAGCGGTTTTCGTGCAGGAATGAACGGCTGCCCGGACTCGAAAACCGAGCATTATTATAAAAAAACGGACATAACCTTGCAGTTATGTCCGTTTCGAGCGCGAGACGGGGATCGAACCCGCGACCCCCACCTTGGCAAGGTGGTGCTCCACCGCTGAGCCACTCGCGCATATCATCACTTTCGACGACAATATTTATAATACATTATTTTACAGGCTCTGTCAACAGAAAACTAAAATAAAAAATTTTTTTATTTGTCATTAACGCGCGCGGGCGGCATCCTGTGACAGCGCCCGCGCTTTCATTTCATCCATCAGATTTTCTGCATGTTATCAATCAAAAATTCATCAGCGATTCCCATCTCTTTTGCAATTTCCCACATCTCTTTCGAAAGGGTTGTTTTAGATGGATCCCATTCATCGTCTTTTGCCTCTGCCGGCTCTTTGGCAGCTGATTGGCTGCTTTCACTTTCATCTGCAGACGAATCAAACGAATGATCCGTAAAACTAAAACGGGTCAACAAATCGTTAAAAGTCTGCTCTTTCCCGGATACAGAACCCGGATTCTGATTCTCAGCATTTTCTTTCAGACCGGCTTCGCTTCCGCCGAAAGCTGACGCGCTGTTCCCATTCAGGCTGCGGCTCGGAACGTGCTTTTCAAGAATGGCTGAAAAATCAAGCAGATCCGCCGGAATTCCCCCAAAGCTGTCCTGAAAGCTGCTGTTTGCAAATTTTTTGCCCGACTCTTCGCTTGTTGAATCTTTTGGTTTTTGATTTTCCTGACCGTTCTTCTCCATTTCAGTCTCTATCCTCCCCTGTTTAGATGCTCGCTGTATTTCTGCTTTATACTCTGCAGGCTCTCTTTCCCCTGATAACAGCTCCTTCTGATAATCCTTCATCTCAGACGGCTGTTTCGGAGTCCCCGCTGAAGACGGTTCAAAGTCTGTCAGAGAGCTATATGGATGCACTGATGCCGAAGCCCCGAAGCCTGAGTATCCGCCTCTCCCCGAAGTATGAAGCGCTTCATTCGCCGGAGTCCTTGCATCCTTTATCGAAGGCTTTGACGCAGCTGCCTGATCCGGCCGCTTCGCCGCGGAAGCGATATCTTCCGCCGGTGAAGGTACTGCCGCGGAAGCGATATCTTCCGCCGGCGAAGGTACTGCCGTGGAAGCGATGTTTTCCGCCGGCGAAGGTACTGCCGCGGAAGCGATGTTTTCCGCCGGTGAAGGTACTGCCGCGGAAGCGATATCTTCCGCCGGTGAAGGTACTGCCGCGGAAGCGATATCTTCCGCCGGCGAAGGTACTGCTGCGGAAGCGATATCTTCCGCCGGCGAAGGTACTGCTGCGGAAGCGGCTCCTTGAATCTGCGCAGTTTCAGCAGACTGAGATTTGCCGGACTCATTTTCGGCTCCCGGCGCTGTCCGTCTCTGCCATCTCGGTGCCTGCGACGCATTGGCTGCCGTTTCGGGCCTTCTCCTTGCCTGGCTCAACCAGCCGGCTGAGGATGCGCCGCTGCCTGCCGCCTTCGCATTCCCGCTCTCTTCCGGCGCTGACGCCGCCGGGGAAGCAGCCGCCGGGTCAGCAGGCCTTGATCCTGTCCGTCCCTGCCATCTCGCCCCTGAGGAAGCATTGCCCGCCGTCTCAGGCCTTTTTTTGGCCTGGCTCAGCCAGCCGGCTGAGGATGCGCCGCCGCCTGCTGCCTTCGCATTCCCGCCCTCTTCCGGCGCTGACGCCGCCGGGGAAGCAGCCGCCGGATCGGCAGGCCTTGATCCTGTCCGTCCCTGCCATCTCGCCCCTGAGGAAGCATTGCCCGCCGTCTCAGGCCTTTTTTTGGCCTGGCTCAGCCAGCTGGCCCGCGGCGCAGCTTGATTCGCCGCTTCTTTGCCGACTTCCTGACCTGTTTTCGACGCGGCTGCCAAACCGATGACTGCGCCGCCTTTTCCAGCCGCCGCAGGAGCAGCCGAAGATTGCTCTTTCCCCGATACCTGCGCAGGTTTATCTGAAGGGCTTTTTACTCTTTCGGCAGACAGCAAGGCAGCTGATTCTGTTCCGGATTTTACTGCTGTTGCCGAATCCGCTCCGTTCCGGACAGTCTCCGGCTGCTTTGGCTCAGCTTTCGGTCTCTTTACCGCTGCCTCCGGTTTCTTTAACTCAGCTTCCGGTCTCTTCGGCACAGCCTCCGGTTTCTTTAACTCTGCTTCCGGTCTCTTCGGCACAGCCTCCGGTTTCTTTAACTCAGCTTCCGGTCTCTTCAGCACAGCCTCCGGTTTCTTTAACTCTGCTTCCGGTCTCTTTACCGCTGCTTCCGGTTTTTTTACTTCTTTTCCGGGCTTCTTCAGCTCTGTCTTTGGCTCGTCCCGTTCTTCCGGCTCGTTTTCAACCAAAACAGCCGTTTCCACAAAAGGATCTTCCGCGTCCTTCCCATATTGGCCCTCATTTTCGGATGGCTGAATGGACCCCCAGATTGCCGCCTCTTCATATTCAGCGTTCTTTTTCCCTCTTCCGGACACAAGAGCGTAGATAAGCAATATAAGAAGCGAGATGGCAGCCCCTGCAAGAGCGCCCTTCGAAGCCGCGGACACAAAATCCGGCGGATTGATCATCTTTGTAGGAACCCCGCTTTCTTCAGAAAGCATAAAGGAAAAATCGCTTCCGGAATTGACCCATGAGGCGCCGTATTCCTTGATTCCCCGAAGAAGCTCATAGGCGATCTCCGGTGAAGAAGCCCTGACCGTCACTTTCAGATTCAGGTTATCTGCCGCAAAACTGATCACCGCATTCTCATCCGACATCCCGGTCAGTTCCTGAAGCGTCGTATACAAAGTTCCGTCTTCTGCCATCTGATTGAATTTGCCCGCGATATCTATGATATCCGATGCGGAATTATCGGTCCTGACAGCCGGAGTCAGAGCGGCGTAGGCCTGATATGCCGGCCGATATGTATACCGTACAAAGAAAAAAGCCCCAGCGGCAGAAAGACTGATAATCAGCAGAAAAAGCCACCAGAATTTCTTCAGTCCCATCAGTATTCTTTCAGTTATTGCAGGCGAAGCCGTCCTGTACATATTCTTGTTTTTTTCATCAATGTTTTTCATTTCCTTACCTTTTTTTAATACCACCGCATACCGCCCCCTAAATTATAATAATAATATCTATCGAATAATATCAGCGCCGAAAACGATCCGTTTCGGGTTGATATCCAGAAGCCTCGCGGCCCGTTCCGCGCCAAAACGATCGGCAACCGCTTCATATGCATCCATAAGCCAGGGAGTCCTCCAATCAGAACCATGGGCATCCGAGGCGATACAATCAACAAGATCCATCCGAAGAAGAAAATCAGCTGCCTGAAAAGGGCCTTCTCCAAATCTTCCAAACAAGCTTCCCCGATTCACCTGAATCAGACAGCCCATCTGCCTCCATTTCCGGATAAGCAGCGGATCCCGGATCACCGCGTCATATCGCTCCACATGGGCCGCAAGCGGCGTCTTGCCAAGCGCCAGGACTTCTGTAAGCCTGTCTTCAATCCACCAGTCCTCAGCAGAAAACGGGAATTCAATCAGGTAGCGGTCCGTTTTGTTAAGACCAATCAGAAGGCCCCTCTCGATCCGTTCCGCCATCTCAACAGAAGCCATAATCTCCTGGCCCTCCAGAACTCTCAGGGAAATGTCCTTTTCCCTGAACAGCTTCCGCAGACTCTCAAACTTTCCGGCTAAACGATCACCGTAAAAATTTTCGAACCTTCCCATCTGGTTGGCATGCGGCGTAGCAGCCACGGTATCTACGCCGGACAGAAGCGCAATCTCCGCCATCTTAAGAGACATCTCTTCATCCAGTGAGCCATCGTCATCACCAGGCAATATGTGCAAATGCAAATCAAGCATAGCCCCCTCCTTTTAAGCCGCTAGCATGATAATACCACAAAAATCCGGCTTCGAAAAGTTCCCTTTGCATTTCTTTGTTAACATTCTTGTTTTTTTGTGCTATAATAAAGAACCGCTATGCTGAGTCTCTCTGCGTCAGCTGTCAATGCAGATCGCCCTGCTCAGTAAAATGCGATTTTTCGGCCGTTTGGTCTGTCCATTACGGCTTACGACATCAAAACGAAGAGGTATATTTCATTGAAGAATTCATTTTTTAATATACTTAAAATCATCATAGCGGCAGCTGCTATAACCAACCTTATTATCCTGTTTTTATTTGAATACGGGCTGCCGGCCCCTGTAGAACCGACGATCGAGCCGGGAGCGATTGAGCGCCTCGGCCCGGCAATCACCCTGCCGGATACATTTCCCCAGATGTCCGATCTGGAAATCCAGAACATTAAAGAGATCCTGATCAGAACCGGCCGTTTCAAGGCAGTCGATGAAGACGGAAGTGATATCACCGACAAGGTGATCTGCGATTATTCTTTCGACGAAAACGACGAGCGCATCGCATTCTGCAGCTTCAGCGTTACAGGCCAAAGCGGGAAGACAGCAAATGTCCAGGCAACCGTCAAGGTGACCCTGAACCGCCCGATTATCCTGCTCAGCACCCAGGCCGTACAGCTCAAAATGAACGAAGTATTCTCGCCCATGACCTTTGTCAACGAGGCTTTGGATGCCGCAGGTAATTCCATCATTCAGAATACGATTGTCATCGGTCAGGTCAATACTTCTTCTGCGGGAGTCTATCATATAACCTACCAGGCAAAAGACGCGGAAGGCTTTGTATCCGATCCGAAAACCCTTACGGTAACCGTCCGATGATCAGGCCCCGACAATCCATTCCTTCCCTCCCCGCCCGCCGGCACACAGATGTCAGCGGGCTTTCTTATGCGCCGGTCAGTTTCAAGCGGGGTTTATTATTCCCTGGGAAGCTTCGCTTATCCCTGGAAATAATAAACCCCGCATCGCTGATACAATGCGGGGTCTTTTATCATCCATCCTGATTATTTAAGAGTAACCTTAGCGCCCGCTTCTTCAAGCTTCTTCTTAAGTTCCTCTGCCTCTTCCTTCATCATAGCTTCCTTGATGACCTTCGGAGCAGCGTCGACAAGATCCTTCGCCTCCTTCAGGCCGAGGCCGGTAGCTTCACGGACAACCTTGATGACCTTAACCTTGGAAGCGCCGATCTCAGTGAGCTCGACGTCGAACTCGGTCTTCTCTTCCTCAGCCGGAGCTGCATCGGCAGCCGGGCCTGCAACGACA
>JAILID010000014.1 GCA_024695465.1 Lachnospiraceae bacterium
GAATGGTCAAAGGTAATCTCGGCCGCTTCCTGGACATACAGGTAGAACAATTCCCCAAGCGACCGATGGTCTGTGTTTGCCCTCTGGAACACGCTGAGCATCATATACCTGACATTGGCGATGGCAAGGTGTGCTGTCAGCGAATCAAAAGATGTGCTCTGGCACTCCTTCGTATATTTCAGATACTGCTTACAGGTCTTGAAATAGACCTCAATGTTCCAGCGGTATCCGTAGCGTTTGATGACCTCTTCTTCCGAAAGCGTTGTGTCGGTGCAGATGATGGCAATCCAGTCATTCTTATTCGCCTTGTTGCGGACATAGACAAGCTTCGCCGGCATGCGTTCAAGATTTCAGTATATCTGAAACATGATATTTTCGAAGAAAAGCGCCAACTTCGTTCGCAGCATCTTGCAGAAGTATCTTGGATTGTGATATATTATTCATAGCGTAGCACTCCTATGATGTGGATTTTAATTTGTGTACAAATAAATTATATCACAGCTGGGGGTGACTACGCTATTATTTTGCCAAAAAACCTTATAGAATAAGGCTCCAGAGGACTTATTCATATGGGAAGTATTAGATGTTTAATAATTTACTTTCAGATGGAATCATAACTGCCTTACCCCTTTATACTGTTATACGTAACGGATTCGTTGCTTCTCCAATCAAATATCCTGCATGGAATCGCCTCTTTCGGCTTCTCCTCTTTTTCATCCACCGCAAGAAAATCAAAGAGCGTCATCTGCTGATACGTCGCCTCCTGATAACCATATGGTACGGTCCCGGTGAGCCCATCCATCTGCCAAAGGTTCCAGGCTATGATGTTCGCTATCTTGCGAAGCTCTGCTTCCGTCGGTCGTTCATTCCATCTGTCCATCATATAGTCGACAAATGTAATGAGCAGGTTTATTCGCCCGATAAGCAGGTTATCTCCCTGATACTCGTAACCGTACACACTCTGAAATGCTCTGATCGTCGCTTCGTACCACTCCTTTTTCGTTGTGGTATTTTCCCCGACAACACGGAGCTTCCGATCCAAAATGCCGATTCTGTCCTTTACAGGAATGCTTTCACCCGTAGTTGTATCGTAGCGCGATACCAGGTACGGAGCTTCCCCGCAGGTAATTTCCAGGCGCATGGAATCAACATATTTTTTCCACGTTTTCTCTTTTGAAAATGCAACCGGTTCAGACCGTGTAATCCACCGTTCAACGTCTTCCTTATTGAAAGCATCCGGATATCCGAACCACTCTTCATCACAGTGATTGTTCATTTTGTTTACAATCCACGCCGGCGTCATGACCTCGGCTCTCTTCTTGGTGCGTTCCGCCTGATCAGCCGAATCTTTGAGGACACGAGGTTGGATCGACATTGCGTCCATACCATAAAGCAGGTCTTCATCGATGTGGCTCTCTTCTCTGTAACGAGTTCCCAGATGGGAATAGCTGCTCGTGGCAAATACTATATTTTGTTTGGTTGTTTTGTCTGAAAGCAGGAGTTTCAGCACCGGCTTCACCGGGTATTCCGATATTTTGATCAATCGTTCCAAATAATTATCTCCAATTTATAATGACATTTCGGACGACGGAAGATTCTGATATTTCCACATTAACTCATTCTTTGCCCCTCTTTAGTAAAGTTAGAAGCCTTTTATGAACCATACCTGTGGATTACATTGAGTTCTTTCGAAGATATATTCCTTATATGTAAAGGCGTTTCAATTGATTCATCCTTCTTCTCTCCGGCAGCTAATTCACCTCTGTTTCGTAATTATTTAACAATATCCTCCAGAGATTTTCGAACTGCACGTTCTTCTGTGATAGTATCAGCCTCATTATATTCAAGCAATTCGGCATCGTAATCTGCCTGAAGATTTAACCAGAAAGACTTCGGGACTCCTAACGCATATTCCAGCGCAAATGCAAACTTTGCCGATATGTCCTTTTTACCGGCAATAACATTACTTACATATGCAGCTGTCACTCCGGTTCGCACAACTGATTTTCGATTGACTTGATCCGCGCCTCTGCCTCATCGTAAACCTCATTATCTGCTCGCATCGAAATAACGATCACTTTCATCCCAACAACTTCATCATAGGTGCATTGATACACACATCTCACACCTATTTTTTTGAATTTTATTATGTTGAGTCCAGTCAGGTTTGTCCCATTTTTATTTCCCAGAGGCTTTCCACAGCCTCCTTCGTAATAGGGTCTGGGATTCTGTACAACTTTGATGATGCCTTTCAGAACAGTTTTAATTATTGAGCCATCCAGCCTTAATAAGTCGTCATATGCTTCGTCGATAAACGTCACATTCTGCGGAATCAGATCAGTCAAATTCAATGTCGTCATACTCCACGTAATTTAAGTCTTCTAAGGAAATTCCAAGGAAACCAACAACCTCACTCATAGAATATTCTTTTCCGCCGCTGGAGAGTCTGCGCCTTGCCCTGTAATCCATCACTAAATTGTCAACTATTGGAAAAAGATCTGATTTTCTATAATAACTCATCATGAGATTCTCATTGATTTCATTATTACAGCTGACCCCATCCGGCAAACCACGCCGCGCAGCAATCCAGGGCTCCTCTTTATATGTTTGACTGCGCAAAGCATCACCATTCATATCTTTATAAACCGTAAGTACCGCCTTGATGATGTCTTCTGCGTTTGCCGGAGCATTGTCCCTGTCGCCCTTATACAGATCCCGTTTTCCCACATAGAATTCACCCCTGCGCTCAGCAAACAAACTTCTGCTCGCAGGTCCATCTTTCCAGGCCTCGAATTGTTCCGGGAACATAGCCCCTTCTCCTAACGCAAGCGACCAGGCTTTGCTGTAATAACACAACTTTTGAAGTTCCCAGGAGGTTATCTTTTCTTTAGCATATAATATATATTTTGCCACATCAAAAATACTTGTCATCTCATCACCTCCACCAGCCTAATATCATTTCCAACGTATCTGTTTACATCTTCTTTCTGCTCAATAAATTATATCACAGATCATCATGAGCCGCACATTGACTTTCGTTATCAGAGCGCTTATATTCTTTCAGGATCTGATTCAGTTTTCCCTCTCCTCTTCATTTCATACAGAATCATTGACCTGATCTTTAATGAAGCAGATAAATAATCTGACAAGACAAAAAGAGGAGCGGTCCCTTCCTGACCGCTCACTCAAGACTCGTCTCCATCCCGGCTATAAATACCAAACATCTCCCCCGGCACCACAAACGCCTCTGAAAACGCGTTAATTACGATTCCGGCAGCCTCTTCTCCAACAGGAAATGCTGTCCTCGGGGATTGATGACAAATCCGTCCGTTTTAGAATCGAGGCACATTTTCATGGCGCTGCCGATGAAGTTTGAGATGACGCGGCTCGAATCAGCCTTTTCAAATTCAGCCCGGGACGTGAAAACAGCGTTCCAGACCTTCCGTCATTTGTCCGAATCGGGCGGAAGGCAATTCTATCCTCATCCTCCTTATCCGCCAGAACCAGGAAAATGAAATGCCCGTCCTCGTGCTTCTGCTGCCGAATTTCCTCCTGCTCACGCAATCCCGGAGATCCATTCAGCCATCGTATCCCGGGATACAGGCTGATCGGCATCCACGGCATAAGTATATTTGCCGGCTGTCCAGACTGCAGCTTTTACCTGTCCTTCGTCACCTTTCATTGTGACCTTAGCGCCGTTGACGTCGACCGTCTCAGTCTCACCATACTCCGTGTAATCTCCGCTGATGTCTTCATTTCCCTCAGCCTTGCGGACAAGGACCCGATTCTCATCCTCCCCGTAAAATACCTGGATCATCTCATCGTTCATGACCTGGATCAGTGTCATTTCGCGCCCGTCGAGTGTTTCGGGAACCGTCATGTCGAAACCGGCTGCCTTCTCGGCCTCCTCCATCGTTTCATAGTCCTTGAACGGGTTGGCAATCTGCGTGTTTTCATTTGAACCGCAGGCGCATGCGGAGACAGCCAACAGAGCGCAGAGGATACATACAAACAATTTTTTCATTTTTTATACCTTCCTTTTCTTTTAATCCGGCATTTTTGCCGTTCTACCCTGTAAACAGCCGAAAGTCGGAACATGCTGCATGTTCCGACTGAAATGGATATAATCCGAGCGTTCGTCGACACCGGAACTTCCCAAAACCTGACGCGAAGAGAGCTCGCTAAACGCACCGGTATCAACCAGGCGGATATCAGCAAACTTAAAGAGGGGCAAGAAATCCATCCATCAATCATATAAAGAGGCTGGCCGATAGAATGGGAGAGACTGCGTTCCGTCACAAAAATATTTATCTATAAGATTTATTCTCGCAATAGTATTGCTATAGGATATGCCATTATCCATTCCTTCACATGAATAGATATCGGCATCATCTTGTTCTAAAAAACCAGTACCAAATAAAGATTTAAATGTATCTGGAGTCGCGGATGCTTTCAGTATGATATCATAGCCAAATTGCTCTTTAACATACTTAGCAAATAAATCCATCATATCTGTCATTAAGCATTACCTCCCTTTCGAATATTATTTACCTGAATCCGTGAAGCTCATTTGTAAAATGTTTCCAGAAAGACTTCAACTTCCGTGCTTTTGAAGGGCTTCATATGGTAGTTGCAGCATCACCCAATAACAGAAAATGATTCGCAAGTCATTGACCGCGTACGACCACTGCCGTTTTCAATATCACCAATTACTTCGACATGTCTCCCAGCTTCATGGGCTTCAATCGCTCTGTTATAATCATCTTTATTCAGCAGGACTCTCACTGTTTTCTTCTTTTCATCTTCATCCAGATAAACCATTGTGACCTTCCCGCTTTCACGTTTATTTGCATCCGGGGTAGATTCTAATTTTTTGACCCGCCCAAGTATTCTTTGATGAGTGCTTATTGACCCCCTAAGCTTTTCTATTGTTGTGATGATAGGCTGATAATAATCATGTGACAGGGCTATTTTGCTTTCCTGATAGCGGTTTATTTTAACAACCGGAGACCACTGCGCACTGAATTCTATCGTTGTATCTTCTGTTTCTAAATCCATACCTGCCAGTGCTTCATAAAAATTAGCACTGATAAGTGGATTTTCATCGTCAGAAACCAGTGTTTCAAGCTTACCCCTGTCTATATTTTTCTTAATTGTCGAAACGTTCTGCATGATCCTGTTTGTCACACGCCTGGTCAAAGAATTTGCGCATTCTTCTTCATCGGAAAAAATAGAGAGCTGCTTATACTCTTCGGATTCATCTAGCTCTGCAAATGGACAAACAACAGATATCACATAGCTGCCAATTTCTGTCTGTCCAAATTTACAATTGTTAACAAATGATGCAACCGTATCATCCTGCCTTCCCTGATGATACTTTTGTGGACGAAGTACATCTTGAGCGGCAGCCGCAATCAGTTTTTTTGCATTTCCATACAGACTGATTGCATCATCAAATAAAAGGCTTCCGCCTTCTATATCATTTTTTTGCAATCTGATTTTCAGGATATCCGTATTCGGATTAAGCAAATAAAGCATCAACCGCTCCGTAGATTGTCCTTCTACTAATGCTATTTGCGCAATCGAGTCAAACATCGCTGTTTTATAATCAGCCAGTTCTTTCTCCATAGGAATCTGGACCTGATAAAACTCTCCTGCGTCTGTGATGTGTTGAAATATCTTTACATAATCCCTTTTTGTCTCGAATTCCTCCCAGTTTGTATTTCTAAGATACTGCGCAACCGCAAGTGGATTTATCTTTTCTGTTAGTTCCATGAAGTTCACTGAATAAATCATGGCCATTCCTCCCTCGCGATTTTGTTCAGGATATTTATTAGCGAGTCCTGATTGATAAGATTCTTCTTATCAATAGAAATATTTATGGTTGATGTATTGTTCGTCTCAGATTTTCCAGAGAATTCCGCCCAGTGCATCCTCCCTTTAATCAATAAATCCTGCTCTGTCCATTTTACCCGCTCTGCTTCATCTTCCGGCAATACAAGAAGACCCAGTATTATCGGTGTGGTGCCTCTGGCACATAAATCATTGTAGTTCTTAGCCTTCAGTTTATAAGTGATTGTTTCTTCATCCTCCGCATACTGAGAAGGTGATGAAGTACACTTTAACTGAATCCTAAATGAAGACATGTATCTTCGCTCATCAGGCAATATTACCATTTTCTTGATAATAGCGTCTGTACTGTCTTCATCATGGCGCTGGAGATCAAATTGAATATCTGCACTGGCACAGATTGCTGAAATATAACTAATATGCAAATCTTCTTTATTTCTAGTCTTCAACATTTTAGCGCACCATCTCCTTTATACTACTGATTAATTATAACACGGATTATCATGAGCCGCACATTGACTTCGGTTCTCAAAGCAATTATATTCTTCCAGAGCCCTCTCCCCTATCAAACCTTCCGTCGGTCCTCACTCCACGCCGGACCCCATCCTCTCAATCACCCCAAACAGCTCCCTCGGCACCACGAACGCCTCCGAAAACGCGTTTATCACGACTCCGGCAGCTTCCTTCTCGTTGTTTCTCGCGAAACTCATCGCCTGCAGGAAATGCTGCCCCCAGGGATTGATGATAAATCCGTCCGTTTTAGAATCGAGGCACATTTTCATGGCGCTGTCGAAGGACAGCAAAGGGTCGCTTTTTGGGCGACCCTTTGACAAATTTATCTGCCAACAGAACGAAAATCAGAGAATCCCTTCTTCCGTCAGGAACTCCGACACATACTCCTTGTAGAGTTCCGGGTTTTTCAACACCGACTCCGCGTGCCCCGCCCCGGGAATCAGGCGCACTCGGCTTATTCCCTTCGTCGCCGCGCTCATCCGCTCTGAATTTGCGGGAAGGATAAACGTGTCATCCGCGCCGTGAAGGAAGAGAATGGGCACTTCATTTTCAGAAAGCGCGTCAATCGGACGCATGTCGCTAAGGAAACTCCCGCAGCGCAGCTTCGCCCCGAGCGAGGCGAGCTTGAGGACCGGCGCGGGCAGGCCTGCCGAGAGGACATTTAAAATGTCCGAGAACCCGCAGTCGGCCACGAGGAACGAGACGTCCTGCGTATGTCCCAGCGCGCTCACGGAAGCCGCGCTGCCGAGCGACTCCCCGTGGAGTCCGAGCAGGATGTCCTCGCCGTAACGCCCGCGCGTATCTTTTATGAGGCAGGCCAGATCCTGCCCTTCCTTCACGCTGTAGGTGCAGGGAGTCTTTTCATTTTCCCCATGCCCGCGAAGGTTGTAGACGATGCAGTTGAAGCCGAAGTCCAGATACATTTTCATGTACTTGAGGGACCCATAGCGGTTGTCGGTGTATCCGTGCGAGAGGATGATGTACTTGTCCGTCGCTTCCGGGTTCCGGCAGAGCAACACGTGGAGCTCATAGCCCTCGAAGCCCGTGACCGTGTACGCTTCGGTCTCGAGCTGGTCGAACCAGGAGATATCATAGCGTTCTTTCTGCCAGGCGATTGCCGCGTCCAGCGTCTGGCGTCTCCCCTGTAAAATGAAACCCGATAAGACATAGCCGGCGATAAGCGCCGCGGCAAGCAGCACGACCAGAATGACGCCTGTTATTTTCATAATCTTCTTTTTTCCTTTTGTTATCATTTTATGACCTCTCGGCTGCTTCCGCGTCTGCCGTGACCGATAAAGTGCTTCTCAAGGCAGAAACTTGCCCGATGCCAGATACAGCTTGTACCAGTCGTCCCGCGTAAGCCGCGCGTCCGCCGCGCTGACAAGGTCCGCGAGATGCTCTTTGTTCATGGTTCCCGCAATCACCTGCATGTTGGCCGGGTGGCGGAGGATAAAGGCGATGGCGGCCGCGCTCTTTGAAAGGCCGTATTTTTCCCCGACTTCCGCGAGGGCGGCGTTCAGCTCCGGATAATCCGGGTTGTCTACAAAATTGCCTCCGAACATGCCGACCTGCAGCGGCGACCAGCACTGGATCGTGATGTCGTTAAGGCGGCAGTAGTCCAGCAGGCCGCCGTCCCGCATGAAGGACATGTCGGTTGTCTTGTTGTTCATGAACAGCGGCTGGTCTATGAGCTGGGACTGCTCCATGGAGAACTGGACCTGGTCGAAGATCAGCGGCTGCTTCACATATTTTTTCAGCAGCTCAAACATCATCGGCGGAACGTTGCTCATGCCGAACCAGCGCACCTTGCCGGACTGTTCGAGTTCGTCGAATGCCGCGGCCACTTCCTCCGGTTCGTAAAGCAGGTCGGGGCGGTGAAGCAGGAGGACGTCCAGATAGTCGGTTTTGAGGCGTTTGAGGCTGCCCTCGACGCTTGAGATGATTTCCTCCCGGGACCAGTCGAAGACTTTTCTTGCGGGGCAGATCCCGCATTTGGACTGGAGGATCACATCCTCCCTCTTCAGTCCGGTCATCGAGAAGGCGTCCCCGAAACGGGTTTCCGCCTCCCCGCCGCCGTAGATATTCGCGTGGTCAAAAAATGAAATGCCCAGCTCATAGGCGCAGCGGATCAGCTCCGCGGCGGCGTCCGTGCCGAGCGCGGGCATCCTCATGCAGCCCTGGACAATGGCCGGCACAGCGGCGGGTCCGTTTGCGATTTTCATTTTCTTCATACTGTTCCCTCCTGCTTTCTCTAATCCTTATCTGCCTGCTTAACATTATGCAATTTTCACAAATTATTGTATGGTATCGCTTTACAGTATATCGGATATCGCCAACAATGTCAATTTCATGCTGATTCGTTCTGAGAAAGGGCGCGATTCTTTTTTCCGATGCCGGAAAGCTCCCGGTCCATAAAACGCGGATAGAGCGATACCCAAAAACGGAGCCGTTCTTCGCGAACAGCCCCGTTTGTCCTGTCATTATTCTTTTTCCATCTGGCCAAGCGCTTTGTCCAGAAGGTATTTTAGCTGCAGCAGTTCATTTTCCGGCAGATTGATACAGCCCCGCATAGCCTGCGGCACCGAGACGGCTTTGTCTTTCAGCGCTTCTCCCTGCTCGGTAAGGGAAATGAAAAGCTTGCGCTCGTTATCGTGGGGCCTTTCGCGGTTCAAAAGGCCCTGCGTTTCAAGGCGTTTCAACAGCGGGGCCAGCGTTCCGGAATCCAGATGAACCTTCCGGCCGAGCTCGCCTTCCGTCATGCCGCCGTACTCCCAGAACGCCATCATGACAACGTATTGCGTATAGGTGAGTCCGAGTTTCTCCAGCGGTTTGCGGTATTGCCGCACAACCTCTTTGGCACAAGCATACAACGGGAAGCAGATCTGGTTGTCGAGCCTGATACAATCGTATTGGTTGTACATTGTGCCGCTCATGTTCAGCCTCTCCTCTTGTCTTTCGGCACCCATACATGCCAGTTGGGCGCTTTCGGCATGGGTTCATGTTTCAGAAGCGCCTTGATCACGCGGCGGTGCGTATAGCAGCAGCAGAGGATGAGGACGCAGATGATTGCGATAATGATTTTGGGGTTCATTTTCTAACATTCCTTTCTTCGGGATGATCTCAATCGCCGAGCATCTCAATAATATAGTTTTCCATGCCAATCTGGTTGATCAGGCAGAGGTGGCCTTTGACCCAGTTATAGTGCTCCTGTTCATCGAGAATAAACTTCTCGATCATCGCCCTGGTGACATAGTCGTCGTCGAACATGGCAAGGGACTTGCTCATCATCGGGAGCGCTTCGGCGGATTCCTTGCAGTCGTATTCCAGCATCTCCTTGATGTCCGTGATTACCGGATAGGGCTCAAGCTCCACAGCCGGGGTCTCTCCCAGCTCGATGAGACGCTTGTTGACCTCTTTCGCCTCGTCCCATTCCTCGTCGGATTCCGCCATGATCTTGTCCGCCAGCTTGTTCAGTCCGCGTGCTTTCAGAAGCTGCGCATGAATGGCGTGCTGCTGAGAATTGCCGAACCAGCCTTTTGCGAGTGATTTTAAAAATTCAATTTTTGTCATTTCAGATGACCTCCTTATTGTCCTTGTATATTGTATGCTTTCTTATTGTGCGCAACAACTAAGTATTATTATAGAGACAGAAGGAGTTTTTGCAATTCAGGATCTGTTTTATATCTCTCATAACGAGAGATATCCGGTTAATTCTCTCATTTATTTTGCGGCAGAGCAGCTTTCACACGGCGGCCGGGGGATGTTCATTTTTATAATACGTATTTCTGCAGGGGAGCGGGGAGCGAGTGTTCATATATCTCCGCGATTTCTTCCGGGGATGCTTCGTGCCGCCCCAGGATCCACTCGCAGGTCAGGCTGACCGTTCCGAGACAGTAGATTCGGACATATAGTTCATCTTTTTTGTCCAGCCTGTTTTTCCCGCTGGCTTTCAGGATATATTTTTTCAGCGCTTCGTAATTGATTTCTACCATGTAGCGTATAAAAGATTCCTGCCCGCTCGTATGCTTCAAAAGATTGGCCAGGTAGTCCCTCTCTTCCAGAAAATGATTCGCTCCGTCCAGCAGGGTCTGCTTCCATTGATAGTTTTTGCCGTCGAGCCAGTCCATGATCCCGGCAACGTCTCTGGTGTATCCCCATGCAATCAGATCATATTTGTCCCTGAAATTTCGGTAAAAGGTTGCCGGAGAATAACCGCAGTTGTCGGTGATCTCCTGAATGGTTATCTTATCGATGCTTTTCTTCTCCGATAATTCACGAAAGGATTCATCCAATAGTTCTTTTGCGGTTTTTCTTTTCATTTGCTGCCTCTTGATCGGCGAAACGGTTCTTCTGCTCACAGTGTGCGAAGACGCCGGATGATATCTTCGACTCTGCGAATGGCTTCGGATACCTGTCGTCTGGCTTCGTTGATTCTGGATTGGACGAAAAAGTCCGCGACGACGCCGTCGAAGAAGAAGTCGGCAAATGAGAGGAAGCCGCCTACGTCAATATTCATATATTGAAGGTCCTGCACATCGTCGAGCTCGTCGCTGAATCTTCGAAGCTCGTATTTTGCATTTTCAAGGTCGCGCTGGGCGTCGCCCATCTTGGCGTGCTTGACGAGACCGCTGATCATGCCGCCCCCGAAGAGGTCCACCACTCCGGCGATCCGGGCTGTTCCAAGATCTGTCTCCGCCTTCTTGAGCGCCGCAAGCGCGCGCTCTCCGGCCATAATCGCCTCATTGATTTCGGTCTGGCGGTCCTTGTGCCCGCCGCGGGTCGGCTGTCCATAGCCGTAAATGTCATCTTGCCGACGTCTTCCATTTCCATATCCATAATTGTAATCATCGAAACGTCCCATTGTCATTCTCCTTTGCAAGATAGTAGGCGGCCACATGCATGGCCTGCAGGAAATTTCCCTCCGCGATCATGCGCTTCACCTCACAAGGTGCAGCAAGCCGAACGTTGAGGAATTCAATGGAATCAAGGTCCTGGGCGCTCACTCTGACGCAGTTCTTCGCCCGGAAAATGTACGCCCAGTTGTCCGCAATCGTTGCCGCTGAGGGTATTTTTGTGAGGAACTCCCAGTCGTCCGACTTGTAGCCGGTCTCCTCGAGGAGCTCACGCTTGGCGCCGGCGAGCGCATTTTCTTCCGGCTTTGCAAAAAATGGCTGCGCCGTCGAAGTCTTTGAGAATCCGATGTCGTCCGGATCGTCCTCCGGCAGCGGAAGCCCGTTCTCGGTGTAGAAATCAAGTCTGTATTCACGGTCGATGCCGCTTTCGATCCCGCCGGCGGGGAACTCGTCTGTTACCTTGCGGATCCCCTGTCGGTACTGGCGGACCAGGATATAGTTTCCTTCGGCGTCTGTCGCGACGATGACCGCATAGTCTTTGCGGCTGAATGTGTAGAAAGGTCCGGCGGTTTTTCCGTCCGGGAACCTGTATTCGCTTTTCCGAAAATCAAGCCAGCGGTCGTGAAGCAGGGTTTCTGTGCTGATGTGCTGCCAGGTGAGGTTTTCGTCTTTCATTTTCCACAAGGACCTCCTTCTAAGTTATCCGTTTCTATTGTAGCAAATAAATAAACCGCGGGCAATGCCCGCGGC
>JAILID010000028.1 GCA_024695465.1 Lachnospiraceae bacterium
CTATATTCTTTTTCGAGCACGTCCTTTCCCTCGTCGGTCAGTATATAGCTGCGCTTTCGTCCTTCCTTCTTCACTTCGCGGATCATTCGTGCGTACAGGAACTGCTCCAGCAGGTTATACAAAGTGCCGGAACCCACGGTCACTCTCCTGCCGGTCATCTCCGCGATCCTGTCGAATATCTCAATCCCGTAGCATTCTGTTTTCAGGCAGAGCAGGATGTAAAACATCTGCTCGGTCAGCGTTTGAAATTTTGGTCTCGGCATGCGGCATCGCCTCCTTATCTCGAATATCGAGTTTACACTTTATATTATATTCTCGATATTCGAGATTGTCAATAACATTTCAAAATTACGACTAATCTAAATCCGTATTTTATATTAGTCGTAATTCCAACATTAAAGCGTATTTTGCAGGCAAAAAAATGGGAAGCCTCATAACGAAAGGCTTCCCCTAAATCAAATTTCTTTCGAATTCCTTATTTGTCAGAGCAATTCTCTTGTCCTCCCTGCAAGATACAGAGGAATATTGGTAATTACCCCATCTCTCCTGTATCCCCGCTTCGAATAGCGAAGGGCGAAGGGAGGATTATTTTCTCTGATATATTTTTTGAAAGATGGTGCCGATTTATCTTCTCCGCCCTTCGCTTCAACTGGGATAATCGCAGTGCCGTACTGCAGAAGAAAATCAATTTCATTGTTCTTGTCAGAGAAATACCGGGGTTCAACGTCAAATTGTCCGCGAAGCTGTTGGAGAACATAATTTTCAGTCAGAGGACCCTTGAATTGATAATCACTCTTCAGAAGGATGGCGCTGTTATCAATTCCTGCCATATGTTTCAGTAAGCCTGTGTCAAAGACAAAAAGCTTGAACTGATCCAGCTTGTCGTAGGCAGAAAGCGGATGTTCCATTTTTGATACATTATAGACACGGTTCAGCATACCTGCTGATACAAGCCACTCGATGGCTTCTTCAAATTCCCTGGCTCTGGCGCCTTCCCTTACAGCACCGTACATGAATTTTTCGTTTGGCTTGGCGAGCTGTGATGCGATGCTGCGAAAGACCATAAGTATGCGGCCGCTGTTGATCTTTCCGTTATGTTTGGAAAAATCATTTTCATAGACGGAGATCAATTCTTTTTGTATCCGCGAAATGCGCGCCGGATCCTTATATTTTACCCAGGATGCAGCACATTCCGGCATTCCGCCTATAATGAGATAATAATTATAGGCGTCAAGCAGGCGATTATGAAAGATCTCTTCAATTGCCTGTTCTTTTTTTATACCGACATAATAGGCATAGAGCGCCGAATCGGTTGCGTCAAGGAATTCGGAAAAACTCAGCGGATAAATGTCAAGCAGATTGACCATGCCGACCGGATAGGACTTCGGCTCTGCGAGAAGAGTACCCAGAAGACTGCCGGCGGCCATAACATGATATTCATTCGCTTTTTCCTTGAAATACTTCAGCGAATTAAGAGCTTCCGGACATTCCTGAATCTCATCGAATATAATCAGGGTTTCCTCGGGAAGAATCTTCTGCCCTATAATCATAGAAAGCAGTTCGATAATACGGTGAGGGTTTTTATTTGTCTCGAATATGGATCTGAGCTCCAGATCTTCGTCAAAATTGAAATATGCGCAGCTTCTATAATAATTTTTTCCAAATTCCTTCATCAGCCACGTTTTCCCTACCTGCCGGGCGCCTTTTAGTACCATAGGCTTACGCTCATTACTTGATTTCCAGCTGATCAGATCCTGAATTGCATCACGTCTCAAATCCACCACCATCCTTCCCGGTTGCTTGTTTTCAACGTAACACATTTTTCTCAAATGTTCAATGTGTTTTTACACATTTTTCCATTAAATATTCGATTCAGATACACATTTTTCCGGAAATCACAAACAACGGGAACGTCACCCCCAGAATATATAGCTCCCCGGACCGACCCGCCTCTCGCTCTCCCCGATCCGGACGACGGCCGGGACAGGGGTGGTGAGCTCATAGCGGATGGTTTCATTTTCAAATTTCCAGAAGGCGCTGACTTTGCCGCGGCGGGTCTCAAGCTCCGCGCGCAGGAACCCGATCCGCCGGTCGGGATGCGGCTCATAGATGATCTCGGAGAATCCGGCCGCGTCCTCCTCATGGCGGATGCCGGCAGCCTTCTCGAAGACCCAGTCCGCCACAGACCCGTAGGCGTAGTGGTTGAAGGAGTTCATATCAATGCTCCAGAAGCTCCCGTCCTCCTTCACGCCGTCCCAGTGCTCCCACATGGTCGTGGCGCCCTTCGTGACCGGGTAGAGCCAGCCGGGATACTGACGTCGCAGGAGCAAATCCCAGGCCAGGTCCGCATGCCCGTAATCGCTGAGGACGTGCAGCAGGTAGGGTGTTCCCACGAAACCGGTGCGGAGCTGGGTACCGTCCGCGATGACCATAGCTGCCAGCTCGTCGGCCGTCCTCTGCGGGTCCTCCGCCAGCCCGAAATGAACAGCCAGGACGTGCTCCGTCTGCGTCTCATACGTCGGAAAATGCTGGCGGAAAGCCTTCCGAACCTCCTCATAAAGTGCCTCGTAACGGGAGACGTCCCTGCCGAGCACCTTTCCGGCCTTCACGACCAGCGACGCGGAGTAAGCGTAGAAGGCCGTGGCGATAAATTCCTCGCGGGTCGACCCCTTGTAGCTGCCCGAGGGCGCATCCAGTCCCAGCCAGTCCCCGAAATGGAAATGGTCCGTCCAGAGCCCCGGCGTTGTCGTCACGGAGGAAATGAAATCCACCCACCGCCTCATGCACGCAAACTGGTCCTCCAGCACCGCCTTGTCTCCGTAAGTCTGGTAGATCGTCCAGGGGCAGATCGCAGCCGAATCGCCCCAGGCGGCGCTCCCGTCACCCTCCGGCATGACGTCCGGGATGACCTGGCCGATCTCGCCGCTCTCACGCTGGTCCGCGGCCATGTCGCGGAGCCATTTGCGGAAAAAGTGCTCAACGTCGTAGAGGTAGGAGGCTGTCCTCACAAACACCTGGGCGTCGCCGGTCCAGCCGAGACGCTCATCCCTCTGCGGGCAGTCGGTCGGCACGTCGAGGAAATTGTCCCGCTGGCCCCACACGATGTTGGAGAAGAGCTTGTTGAGCTCCGCATCTCCGCTCTCAAGCCAGCCGGTCCGCCTCATGTCCGAGTGGACGACGACGGCGGTGAAATCTGTAATCTCGGGCTCGCCGGGCCAGTCTAAAAGTTTAATGTACCGGAACCCGAAGAAGGTAAGGCGCGGATGCCAGGTCTGCTCGCCCTCGCTGCAGGTGTAGGTGACCAGCGCCCTCGCGCTCCGATAGTTCTCGTTGTAGAAGTTTCCGGCCGCGTCGAGGACCTCCCCGTGGGTGAAGCACACCCGGGCTCCTTCAGCCGCATTTACCCGAAATTCCACATACCCGGTCACTTCCTGCCCGAAGTCGATCACGGTCTCCCCGGCAGGCGTGTGCAGAATCGCTTTCGCTGCGATCCGCTCAGTCTCGCGGATGATCTCACCCTCCTGGGGGATCAGGATCTCCTTGGACCAGGCGAGAGGCCGGGCATTTTTCCACTC
>JAILID010000038.1 GCA_024695465.1 Lachnospiraceae bacterium
GACATTTACATCATTGGAGACCGTAGTATAGAATACGACCCGGTCACTGTAAGACAGATGATTATATGCAGTTATAAAATCTGTCAAAACAGACATAATGATGCAGTTCCTCCTTTTAGTATAAGAGTATTATATCAAACGAACATGCATTCGTCAACCATAAAAACTAAATAAGCCATTGCTTTTAGGAGATTACTTTTGCCTGAAGCATTTGCCCCAAATAAAACCCCACCTTTTAAAATGCGTTTTCCATTTTCAAAAGCCAAATGATTCTTTAGTCTTGTATGCTTTCCTGCAGCCATGGAAAAAATCTATCTGTCATTAAATGAACGATAGTTTTCAACAGAGAACCTGATCAACATAATATACTTCCACATCGCGCTGCAATTCATTTGTTATATAATCTCATTTTACCCTCAAACATCTCTATACGCAACGCTGATCTCTTATATATTTGTGATTTTTTCACATTATCCATAAATTCTCCATGGCGTCAGGATCTCTGTGATGGTTACCCTTTTCGGAGCGTTCCACGCAGATCTCCCCGGGTACCACACGTTTCTTTTCCTCCATCTGCCTGACCCATCTATCCCGCATGGTTCCGTGCAATTATTGGGCTTCGGCTTGTGTCGCGGTCATACCCTCATACGTGACCTCCTATGTGGTTCCTGTTCGTCAGGCCAGAGGTTCGCCCGTGGTTAGTCTGTTCCCACCACATCCGGCTTCCTTCAGATCCCACCTCCCGGTGGGCACCCTTGCCTTCGGCTGTATCCTTCCCACTACCGGACGGATTCGGGACTTTCACCCGTTAGAAACGTGCGCCGCCGGGCGCGCGACAAAATAATGCAATGCAGAAGCACCTTATCGGGCCCTGCATTGCTTTTTTCCAGCCTTTTCAGCCCATCTGGCGAGAAAAATGCAATGCAGAGACGACTTATCCAGCCCTGCATTGCTTTTTTCCCGCCTTTTCAGCCCATCTGGCGAGAAAAATGCAATGCAGAGACGACTTATCCAGCCCTGCATTGCTTTTTCCAGCCTTTTCAGCCCATCTGGTGAGAAAAATGCAATGCAGAGACGCCTTATCCAGCCCTGCATTGCTTTTTTCCAGCCCCATCAGCCCAGCCGGACAAAAAAATGCATTGCAGAGACCCTTTATCGGGTTCTGCAATGCAATACTTTCAAATCGCGATTTCCTTATCTCTCTTCTTTTTTACTTCTTGCCCTTGATCATCGACAACGCGCCGTAGAGGATTGAATCGTCGCCGAGCGCCGCGACTTTGAGCTCGACCGTGTCGCGGATCGACGGCATGCAGTAGCGGTCGACCTCCTTCAGGATCTTCTCAAGGAAAATGTCTCCGACCGCCTCGATAACGCCGCCGCCATAGACGACGATGTCCGGGCTGATCGTATTGATCATGTTGCCGGTCGCGACTGCCAGGTAATGGCAGGCCCTGTCGACCGCCTCGACCGTCACCGCGTCTTCCGCAGCCAGGGCCTTCTTCAGCATCTTGCTCTTGAAGACGCCGTTCTCAATCTTGTCTCCCAACATGCTGGAACGTCCCCGGGTCACCTGCTGCACGATATAGGCGCTCATGCCCTTCTTGCTGGAGAAAGCCTCAAGGCAGCCTCTCTGGCCGCAGTTGCAAAGCGGGCCTTCCGGGTCCAGAATCATGTGGCCGTACTCTGCGCCCTTGAACTGGTTGCCGGTAAAGAGCCTCCCGTCCAGGATCAGGCCGCCGCCCATGCCGGTGCCGACGAAGAAGCCGACTACGTTCTTGTAGCCCCTGGCCGCGCCGTAGTGATACTCGCCCAGAACGCCGACGTTGACGTCATTGCCGATGAAGAACTTGATGCCGGTTTTCTCCTCGATGGACTTCTTGATGTTGTAGTTCCTCCAGGGAAGGTTCGGGGAGAAGAGGACAACGCCCGTATCCTGGTTGATGACGCCCGGAGCGCCCGCCGCAATCGCGTTGATCTTCTTCTTTTCGATTCCCGCCGCCTCGATCATCTCCTCGACGACCGAGATGATTACCTTCTCAACATTCGCGGAGTCATCGCCGGACTGCTTGGTTTTCTTTTTCAGCCGATAAATAATCTCATCCTTCTCGTCAAAAATAGCGCCCAGGATCTTGGTCCCTCCGATGTCAAGACAGATATTATAATTCTGTGCCATATTATCCTCCTTCAAAATTCATAGCTGTTCAGCAGCTGGTCCGAGGCCCTGTCAGGGCCTTGGCGCGCATACAGCCCGCAGCCCTTTTCGCCTGTTCAACGCTTCGGAAGCCTCTACGAGCGCCGCGCGCCGCGCAAGATCAAAACCGAATCAAGCACCCGCATACCTACACGCAGGGTATACGCGCCTCGCGCCTCGCAGGCTCGGAGCCGAATCAAACGCCGCACATCTACACGTAAGATATACGCGCCTCGCAGGATCGCAGCCGCTCATTAACAGCCTGCCGACAGCTCACAAGATTACCAATATTATACCCCACTTTGGGGAAATAACAAGTCATTTTTCACAAACTCCCGTGAATTTGTAATAAAAAAGAAACAAGTCTTCCGCAATCGCGTAAAACGCTGAACACATTTTAAACACAGAATCATGTGAAAATACAAACTGATACAGCGTGGTTTCGCAGTGGGATTTCACTGCCCTTTTGCGGAAAAAAGGGGAATCGGCCATGGGAAAGGAAATGAAAAAAATAAGAAAAAAACATTCATTGCGTCAGCTATTTATCGCGTTCATGATCATCTTTCTGCTCAGCATCGCGGCCTTATCGATCGTCATCGCCATCACGATCATGAAAGCCCCGAGACTCAAGCTGGAAGACGTCCAGCCCGACGGCTACCGGACTTCCGTCCTGGATACTGACGGCAATGTCGTGCTCACCCTGACCGGCGAGGAATCCAACCGAATCTACGTCGGTCTCAAATATATTCCCAAAAACCTGCAGAACGCGGTCGTCGCAATCGAGGACGAGCGTTTTTATTCCCATCCCGGTATTGATCTGAAAGGGATCATCCGGGCCGCCTGGACCGGGATCTCGACCGGACACTTCTCGCAGGGCGCAAGTACGATCACCCAGCAGCTTCTGAAGAATAACGTCCTTACCTCCTGGACCTCGGAGCAGACTTTCCTTGAAAAAGTTGAGCGGAAGATCCAGGAACAATACCTGGCCCTGGTGCTTGAAACCTACGCCGACAAAAAATGGATCCTGGAAAACTACCTGAATACGATCAACTTAGGCGGCGGGAACTGGGGCGTGGAAACCGCCTCCCGCTATTATTTCGACAAGGATGTCTCCGCCCTGACCCTTTCCGAATGCGCCGTCCTGGCGGGCATCACCAAGAATCCGACGACCTACAATCCCCTTCGCAATCCTGAAGAAAATGCAAAGCGGCGCGATAAGACGCTCCGCAACATGCTGTCGCTGGGTTTCATTTCCCAGGAAAGCTACGACGAGGCCATGAACGACGATGTCTACGCCCGCATCGCGGAAGCTCATCAGAACCGGACCGGTGCGGAGATCTTCTCCTATTTTGAAGACGCGCTCATCTATTCGGTGCTGACGGATCTCCAGGAAAAGCTGGGCCTTGACGAAGATGAAGCCTGGAACCTCATCTACCGGGGCGGACTGACCATTGAATCCACCGAGGATTCCAGGATCCAGTCCATCTGCGAGGAGGAAATGAACAACGAAGGCAACTTCAATACCGACGCCCAGGCCTCGATCGTCGTCATCGACACGGAAAGCGGCGCCGTCCGGGCCATGGTCGGCGGACGGGGCGAGAAGACCGCCAGCCTGATCTATAACCGGGCCATCAGTTCTGTCCGCCAGCCGGGTTCAACCATCAAGATCCTGGGGGAGTACGCCGCAGGAATCGAATCAGGAACCATCACGCTGGGGACCGTTATCGACGACGCGCCTTATTCTTATTCAAACGGAACCGAGATCCACAATTCCAATGGCCTCTACGGGGGAATGACGACCGTGCGGAACGCCATCGCCCAGTCCGACAACATCGTCGCCTACAAATGCTTTGAGGAACTCGGAACCGAGGAAGTCTTCTCGAGCATCCAAAATTTTGGGATCTCGACGCTCACGGACGAGGATAAGGTGGAAGCTCTGGCTTTGGGCGGCACCGCCAACGGGGTCACAAATCTGGAGATGACCGCGGCCTACAGCTCGCTGGGCCGCAGCGGGGAATATATGAATCCCTTCTATTACACCAAGATCTATGACCATGAGGGAAATCTCCTGATCGACAATGTCCCTGAAAGCCGTCGGACGGTCAAAAAAGAAACCGCCGCCCTGCTCACCTCGGCGCTTGAATCCGTGATCACCGAGGGAACCGGCATCGACGCTGACTTCAACGGCGTCGCGATTGCCGGCAAGAGCGGTACCACGACCGGCGCCCGCGACGCCTGGTTCATCGGTTACTCACCCTATCTGTCCTGCGGAGTCTGGGGCGGCTATGACGACAACCAGAACCAATCCGATACCGGATATGTTAAGAGACTCTGGAAGAACGTCATGTCCCGATCCCATGAACCCTATTCCTATGCGGCATTTTCAGGTACCGAGGATCTCGTGGCCGTGAAGATCTGCACAAAATGCGGAAAGCTGGCCGTAGATGGCCTCTGCGACAAAACCGTCCAGGGCGACGTGACCGCTACGGAATACTTCGTAAGGGGAACCCAGCCGAAAACCAGCTGCGACTGCCACGTCTCGGTGGACATCTGCACTTCCAACTGGGAACGGGCCGGGCGCTACTGCCCGGACAGCAGTGTCGTTACCCGGGTCTATTTAAAAAGCGCGACAGAAGGGACGGCTGACGAGGAATATGTCATTCCCGAATCGCTGACCCGGGGAAGCTGCAGCGCCCATACCCATTTCTGGAATTCCTGGTTCAGCAGCGGAAGCTCCTCCTCTTCAAAGAAGGATGAGGATGAGAAGGAGGATTCCTCCGCCCATTCCGGTCAGGGAAGCGGCAGCCAGAGTTCCGGAGGCTCCTCTTCAGGGGAGGACCATGAGGGAAGCTCATCTTCCTCCGGCAGCCAGTCCGGGAGCGGCAGCTCTTTCCGGGACTGGTGGACCGGCTTGTTCGGAGGCTCGGAAGAATCATCTGAATCCGAAGCGGCAGAGGATTACACAGGCGGATCCGGCAGCTCCCAGGGCTACGCCTCCGGATACGGCAGCTCTGAGAACGATACCGCCGGATACGGAAATTCAGAGGGCTATACGGCTGGATCCGGCAGCTCCCAGGGCTACGCCGCCGGGTCCGGGAACTCCGGGGACTATACCGCCGGGTCCTCCAGCTCCGGGGGCTACGCCGCCGGATACGGGAACTCCGGGGACTATACCGCCGGGTCGGGCAGCTACTGGTACGGGGACGGCGCCGATGAAAGCGAGGATACTGACTCGGAAAATGAAAACGAATCGGGAGACCAGGACTACTGGATCGGATGGTGGCAGTAAATTTCAAACAGCATTAGAGGGGACCGCTGGCCGTTTCGGCAGCGGTCCCGTTTATATTCTCTTTTCCATCCAGATCTCTCCATTCTCCACGTCCTTCCAGAGAAATCTCCCTGACTCCAGAGTCATGTAGCTGTGGCGGCTCCCTTCCTTTGGAATCGAGACAGAGCCGGGATTCATATAAATAAAGTCCTCATGCTCATGACAGCAGGGAATATGTGTATGCCCGGCCAGCAGGATATCGCCCGGACGATGGGGCGGCGGAGCCGCTTCACCCGCGTGATGGCCATGGACCGCAATCATTGTATACCCTTCCACATAGAGCATGGCGTAGTCCGCCATTATGGGAAATTCCAGCACCATCTGATCGACCTCTGTATCACAGTTGCCCCGCACCGCGAGGATATGGTTCCTGATCCCGTTCAGCATCGCAATTACTTCCTTCGGCGCATACTCCCTCGGAAGATCGTTGCGGGGACCGTGATACAGAAGATCGCCAAGAAGCAGGACTCGATCCGCTTCCTCCTCGCAAATCCGATCCATAAGAAACCTGGTATAGTAAGCCGACCCGTGGAGGTCGGACGCGATCAGCAGCTTTTTCATCATCATTCTCTCCTTATACCATCCTGATGGGGAAAGCCCTCTTCTTTATCAAAGGGCCACAACAGCTCTTTCCCGAAAAGGAAAGATTCCCCTCTATAAGTGCCATGTTATAAACCGTTCATTCCGAGAAGGATAACCCCCTCCTTAATCAGTCACTTAGCGCGGCTCCGATACGCCGCTGCCGCCGCCTGTCCGAGAGCAATGCCCCCGTCATTGGGCGGCAGCAGGCGATGCCGAAGCACATAAAAACCGGCTTTCTTTAGTTTTTTCTCCGTCAGCTCAAGAAGCAGGCGGTTCTGAAAGCAGCCTCCCGACAGCGCGGCGATCCGAACCCCGGCAGCCTCTCCGATCTTAGCGGCAGCTTCAGCGGCCAGCTCCGCCAGCTCCTCATGGAAAATGAAGGCCAGCTTGCCGGTCTCTTCACCCGCAAGACGCCTCCGGACAATCGCATGAAAAAGCTGACTGGTCGGGAGATCGGACATCTCCGTCGAAGAGGCTCCCGCCTCCCCGGTTCCCCCCGGCTCCGCGCAGGATACTCCGGCTGCTCCCCGCTCTTTCTTTTCCGCAGAAGATAATCCGCTTCCCCCCATTTCCTCCTCTTCCGCAAAAGACAGTCCGGCCTTTTCACCTTCTCTCCCCTTCAGCGAAAAGGAACATCCTGCCCTCCCCGGCTCCCTGCGTTCCGCGTACTCTTCCGCGGCAAATTCAAGCGCCATGGAAGCCTCGCCCTCAAAGGTCGAGGAAAGACGGAGACCGAGAACCGCGGATACCGCGTCGAAAAGGCGACCCATACTGCTGCAGGAGACGCAATTGACGCCCCTCTCCGCCATGCCGAGGATCGTCCCGGCCTTCACCGGTCCGGCAAGCCCCAGGCTTTCCGAAAGCGCCAGCACCCTGTCCCGATCCTTATAAAGCCCATAAAGCATCGCCACAGCCGCCCGCCAGCCCTCCCGGGCCGCCGCATCCCCGCCCGCAAGGAGAAAAGGCTCCATCCGGGCCTTCCGCTCAAAACCGGCGTAATCCGCAAGGAGGATTTCCCCTCCCCAAACCGTCCCATCCGTCCCGTAACCGCTTCCGTCAAATGAAAGGCCGACCACCCTCTCTGCGCATTCATTTTCCGCCATGCAGGAAAGGATATGGGCGTAATGGTGCTGGATCCCGATCAGCGGAAGCCCCGTCTCCTCCGCCAGCGCCAGGGAACGGTAGCGGGGATGCAGATCCGCAGCCACCATCTCCGGCTCCGCCTCGAGAAGTCCGGAAAAACGCCCTATGGTTTCCCGCAGAGCTTCCTCCGTCCGAAGATCCGTAAGATCGCCGATATAGGGTGAAAGATAAAACATTCCGCCCTTCCCGATGCAGAAGCTGTTCTTGAGTTCTCCGCCCATCGCCAGCACCGGAGCGTCAAAACGCTCCGGAAGGCGGATCGGAAGGGGGGCATAGCCCCTGGAGCGGCGGATCATATAGGGCGCCCCCTCGTAAAGCGCCATCACCGTATCATCCGCCCGAATGCGGATCCTGCGGTTGTGGGACAAAATGACGTCGCAAAGACCGCCCAGCTCCTCTTCCGCTTCCGCATCATCCCGACAGATGGGAGCCCCGGAAATATTGCCGCTCGTCACAATCAGGTAATCCGGCATGGACAGCCCGTCGTCATAGGAAAAAAGGAGCAGGTGGATCGGAGCGTAGGGCAGCAGGATCCCTAGATTCGGATTATCCGGAGCCGCCGCCTCCGCCACCCTTCCCTCCCCCCTTTTTTGAAGAAGCAGGATCGGTTTCTGGTGGCCGTCCAGTATCTCCGCGGCCTCCGGGCTGACAAAGCATTCCCGCTCCGCCGCCGCAAGATCCCGCGCCATGACCGCAAAGGGTTTCATCGGGCGATTCTTTCTTCTTCGAAGAAGCTCCACCGCCGCCGGATTTTCCGCGTCGCAGACCAGATGGAAGCCTCCGATCCCCTTGACCGCCGCGACGCCTCCCTCCCGGATAACCTTCCGGGTCTTCGCAATCGCCTCATGTCCCCGCTCCTTACGCCCCAGAAGGTAATAAACCGGCCCGCAGGAATGGCAGGCAACCGGCTGGGCGTCATAGCGGCGGCTTCCCGGATCATGGTATTCCGCCGCGCATGCCGGACACATAGGGAACTCCTTCATCGAAGTTCTCTCCCGGTCATAGGGCAGCGCGTCCAGGATCGTCATGCGGGGACCGCAGGAAGTGCAGTTGATAAAAGGATGCAGATAACGGCGGTCCTTTGGATCAAAAAGCTCCCTCCGGCAGTCCTCGCAGATGGCGATATCCGGGGAAATGAAAATCTCCCCTGCTGTCTTCTCGCTCTCAATGATCTGAAAATCCGAATACAGGGGGGCGTCCGAAAGCTCCCGCGCCTCCATTTTCAGAATGACCGCCCTCTTCGGCGGCTCCTCCTCCAGATTTTTTAAAAATGAAGACAGCGCCTCTTCCCCGCCCTGGGCCAGAATCTCCACATACGATCCCCTGTTGGCTACGCTGCCGGAAATGCCGGCCGCCGCGGCGTAACGGCTGACGGTCGGCCTGAAGCCGACTCCCTGCACGATTCCGTACACCCGTATCCTCTTTGTGACCATCGTCTCCTCCCCTTCTCATATCGCCGCGCTCAAGCCTCGCCCGGCGGGAATCGGCGGCAGATTCAGCCCAGCATCAAACGGCTTGTCCACCAGGTTTCTTCCCTTTTCATCCCGCGCTTTCGCGCCGGTCTTCTGCCGCCCGCAGCGGTGCAGCGCCGACGCGATAAGAGGCAGAAGCATGCTTTTTCATTTCCTGTATCATTGTAGCACAAGGGCCTTAATTTGTCATATAAAACGGACCTGGCTTCGCGATGTTCCCTGTCAGGAGAAACTGAATCATGATTGCAGATCGAGAGGCGCTGTGGGCTTTTGACCGAAACGCACAAAGACGCGCTGCCGCCGCAAGGCGGCAAAAAAGCCGCCCCCTTGCGGGGACGGCCCTTTTTGCCAGGTCAGGCGATCAGATTACGCCTCTTTCTTTCTCTTCATATAATTGCTGATGAGCTTGAACTCCCAGAAGGCCAGGAGGAGACCGATGATGACGGTCGCCGCGAGAAGAGCCTTCTCCCAGGAAGCCATACCCGGATGCAGGTTCTCTTCCTGATAAGCGCGGCTGTTGGCCACGACATAGAGGATGTTCTTGGCGGAGGTGCGGAGAGCCTGCTGAGCCGCCGCGCTGTCCGTGATGGTTACATAATTGTAAACCTGGTCAACGGTGGAAAGCATCAGGTCGGAACCCGCGCGGACCGCCTGGTCGGCGTTCATGTAGCCGTAGACGCCGAAGTAGTCCGTCTCGACGAAGCCGCGGAAGCCCCACTCATCGCGGAGGACAACCGTCTGAAGCTCGCGGCAGCCGCCGGACCAGCGATTGCCGACATAGTTGAAGGAGGACATAACCGCCTTGCAGTCCGCTTCCTTGACGCAGATCTCGAAGGGCTTCAGGTAGATCTCGCGGATCGCCTGCTCGTTGGACCATGTGCAGAGCATGGAGGTACGGTTGCCTTCCTGGTCGTTCAACGCGTAATGCTTCATGTACGCGTAGACTTCATGATCCTGGGAACCGTTGACCGCCGCGGCCGCGATCGCGCCGGAAAGGAGGCCGTCTTCCGAATAGTACTCGAAGTTACGTCCCGCAAATGCGGTGCGGTGAATGTTCATGGCCGGAGCGTACCAACCGGAAGTATCCATCTGGTCAGCCATCTCGCCGATGCTGTCGCCGAAGTTATAGGCCAGATCCTTGCTCCAGGTCGCCGCGATCAGGGTAGCTGCCGGGAAGCCGACAGAACCGACGCCGGTAAAGTTATTGTTGATGGACGCAGGACCGTCACAGTCATTGGTACGGACCTTGCCGACGCTGTCAATCGCGACCGTCTGGTATCCGCCGTTGCCGATCAGCGTATTCATCTCATCGATGGTCAGCTGGTCAAGGAGGTCATCCCACTTGGGATCGTCGTAGTCAAGGCCGCGCATATCGGAAAGGGTGAGGCCGTTGGAAGCGCCGGTCGTGATGGCCTCCGCATCCGACGCCGCGTCCTCTGCCGGAGCGCCGTCCGAGATATAGGTATAGGCGTCATAGAAGCCTTCCTGGTTCTCGGCAGACATCTCAAAATTAGTCGGAGCCGCCGTGGCTTCCTCATAGTTGGCGAAGCCATCCGCGCGGGAGAGATAGGTCACGCCGCCGTCGGCGAAATCAAACTGGTTGACAGCCGCCGTATCGTCGCTCTCGCGCTTGTTGGACTCGTCATAGACGACAGCCTGGGCCAGCGTAAGGGTCTTGGAATCATCGATATCATGGGAATTCGAATTGACGGAGATCACATAATCCCCGGCTTCCAGGACATAGCAGCCCTTGTCAAGGTAATCATAGCTCGCAAGCTGCTCCAGCGGGATCGTGAAATCGATCGTCTCGGAAGCGCCGGCTGCCAGCTCACTTGTCTTCGCGAAATCAATAAGGTTGGCGGAAGCCTTCTCAATGCCGCCGTCCGTGTAAGGAGGATTCATGTAGATTTCAACAACATCCTTGCCCGCAGTGGAGCCGGTATTCTTAACCGTGACGGAGAAGCTGATATTCGTTCCGTCGGTCTCAATATCGCTCATGGTCTTCTCAAAGGACGTATAGGACAGACCGTAACCGAAGGGGTAGACAACCTCGTCCTCATACTTGATGAAGCCCTCTGCCGCAGCCGTCTCATAATACTTATAGCCGACATAGATGCCTTCCACATAGTTGACGAAATTGACGCAGACGCCGGCCGGATCGAAGAAGGTCGCGTCGCCGTTGCCGGCCCCATCCATATTCGTGTAATTGAAATCGCCGAAATTATTCCACCAGGGGCTGTTCTTCATGTTCGCGACATAGGTGTCGACCGTACGTCCGGACGGGTTGATCGCGCCGCTGACGACTTTGCCGAAACCGGCAAAACCGCTCTGGCCCGTGCCGGGGCAGAGGATAACGCCCTTGATCTGCTCATAGTCTTTCACGAAGCCAAGCTCAAAAGCGTTCGCGCCGTTGTAGACCAGGATGACGTTGTCAAAGTTTTCGCAGACAAGATCAATCATCTCTTCCTCGCGGTTGGAGAGCTGGAGGAAATGATCCCCTTCGTCCCAGTCGTTCCCTTCATTCAGGGAATCATCATAAGTACCTGCATAATAGCCGGCGCTCATGCCCGCGTAGTTGCCCTCGGAAGCGGTTCTTCTCAGCCAGGAGCCATCGACAACAGCCGGCATATCGGTGGGAAGGTCAGCGCCTTCGCCGCCGACGCGGGTGATGACGATCATGGCGGTATCGGAGAATGCCTTCGCGTTGCTGATCAATTCATCGCTGTACGCGCTCACATTCGGCTCCGGAAGCGTCCAGTCCTGGGACCACATGGCCACAGAAGGACGATCCGACTTATAATCGGTATAGAACTTGGAAAGCTCGGTATTGGTCTCGATACCTGCTTCATTAAGGCCGGCAAGAAGATCGACCGTCGGATAAGCGGTGTTCAAAGCGCCGGAGCCGGTTCCGCCGTAGCAGGGATTCGTGGAAGCCCAGCCGAAGACGTTCAGTTTGGAACCGGAAGCAACCGGAAGAATGGTATCCGTGTTCTGCGCAAGAACGACGCCCTCCTCCGTAATGGTGCTGACGAGTTCCGTAGCGGCCGCGGAGGTCTCCGCCTCAATCGAGCCGCCGCCGGTGGCCAGATCCAGAAGATTGGACATGGGGCCGCGGCAGATAAGATTCGCAACAATAAGAAGGGTAAGGATGATAGCAAGCCCCGCCTCCCCGCGGACCAGCTTCTTCTCCGGCTTCTTAAACTTTCCAGCCGCGATCATGGCGATAATTCCGAGAACCAGAACCACAACGAACGCGATAATATGGCCGCGTATATTATTAACGACAGCCATGACGTCATCCATATTAATAGATAACATACTTTTTCCTCCCTGTTTACCTGTAAAAATTGATGGATACTGTTTTAAAAGCTGCGTCTTTTCGATCTGCCTCCTTTTCAGACCGCAAAAAGCCGACGCGAAAACAAGAAAAACGAGACTCGTTTTTCATTTCCTATAAACTATCATATTTTTTTAACTGTTTTCAATTCTGACACAAACTGCTGCTTTTACGACACAAACGGTTCACATATTCACGTTTTATTCATAAATCCCGGAGAAGCGCGGCAGATGCGCCGCAGCCCTCCGGCAGCTTTCAGGCTTTTTTCTCACCGAAGCCTTCCGCAAAAATCGTCTTATCAATCGCGAAGATGATAACCATGGCGACGCCGCCGGTGGCGACTGTCGTCACGATATTCCTCACCGCGTCCGGGATACCGAACGCCGCCGTAACCGGATTCCAGATGCAGGTAAAGAGATTCATGATGAGCATGACCGCAATCGTTCCGGCAAAATGGCAGAGAAGCTGCGGCAGCACCGGTCCCTTGCTCCGGAAGGTTACATTGCGCTGCAGCGGGAAATTGATGCACTCGCCGAGGAAGATCGAGGTATAGTTCGCCAGCGTGAAGGCCAAGCCTCCGTCCGCCAGGCTGTTGCCGATAATCGCCAGCGTAAAGGGAACGTCCAGCACCTTCGTCTGGATTCCCGGCCAGGTCCACTCCACCTGTCCGACGATCCCTTCGAAGAAGCCCGGAAGGAAGGTCAGAAGAAGGTACTTAAGAAACGTGACGACATAGCTGAAAACGATGAAGAGTCCGCCCTCTCGGATCCACCTGGCCGCTGCCGGATGCTTTTCACTGAAACTTTTTAAAAAATCCATATCATTTTTCTCCCCTGATTTTCTTTTCATATTTCTTGTTGGCGCTGGAATTCGCGAAATAGCCGCCGATCACCTTGCCGATGCCCTTGAAGAAATGTCCGTTGACCGCCGTCACCATGCCGTCCACCATGTCTTTGGAAACCGCGCCCCCGGTCATCTTGGCGATCGCCCTGAAAGGCATATTGTAAATGAAGAGAATATTGAGATCCGGAGTCCCGGCGGCTTCCGCCTTTTTCCTCTTCCCTTCCAGGATGTTATAGCCAAAGCGGGCCAGTCCCAGCTTCGCGTTTTTCAGCTGGCAGATCGCGTCGTTCTCCGTGAGCACGCTGCCCCAGGAACCGTCCGGAACCGGATAGCCCAGAAGCTCCGAGAATTCCCCGTCAGATACATTCTTGATATCCGCCTTGTAATATGAAGGAAGCTTCGCGGGATCATAGGGCAGGACATCGGTCGTAGCGGCCTTATCGATCCTGCCGGACAGGCGGATATCCTCCACGGAAGCCCCGACCAGGATCTCATAGCTGCCGCCTTCTATCTCCCACCTGCCCGTCTTTACGTTCCAGTAGCGGAAAGTATACTCATCGAAAGGAATCTCCACCTTTTTCGACTCTCCGGCTTTCAGGAAAACTTTCGCGAAGCCCTTCAGCTCCTTCCTGGGGCGGAAAACCTTCGCCCCCGGAAGGGAGACGTAGAGCTGGGCAGCCTCCGCCCCATCGCGGTCTCCGGTATTCGTGATCGTAAAGGAAACCCCTTCGCCGCTGACCGCAAGATCCGAGTAGGCAAAGGTCGTATAGGAAAGCCCGAAGCCGAAAGGATACTTAACCGGGATGCCGGCCGTATCGAAATAGCGGTAGCCGATATAGGGGCCTTCTTTGTGATTGGTATTCCGCTCCCTGGCCGGGTAATAGCTGTAAGCCGGGGTATCCTCGTAGCGGACCGGATAGGTCTCCGCCAGCTTGCCGGAAGGATTCACCCTGCCCGTCAGGATATCCAGGATGGCCCCGCCGCCGGCCTGGCCGGTAAGATAGCCGTGAAGGATCGCCTTCAGATCTTTGTCCCAGGCCATGTCGATCGGGGAACCGCCGGAAAGGACGCCCACGATGTTGGGATTGGCCTCCGCCATGGCCTTCAGCACATCCACCATATTCTGGGGAATGAAGATATGCGTCCTGTCAAGTCCTTCGGATTCGGACATCTCGTTGAGTCCGAAGAAATAAAGGACGACGTCCGCGTTTTTGGCGGCCGCGACTGCCTCCGCCTTCAGGGTCTCATCGCTGCTTCCGTCCCGCTTGTAGCCCCGGACCATGCCGGTAACTTCGATCTCTTCGGCGTAATCGCCAAGCTTATCCGTGATATTTTCCAGGAACGTGTTGTTGACGGAAGAGGAGCCCGCCCCCTGGTAACGCGGCACATAGGCAAAATCCCCGACCACCACAACCTTCGTTCCCTTTTTCAGGGGAAGGATCCGGTCTTCATTTTTCAAAAGAATCGCGCACTGAGAGGCCGCCTTCCTCGCAAGATCGTTATGGGCCTCCTTGTCGAACTCTTCTTTATGCCCTTTAGCCGCTTCCGTCGTGCTAAGAACCGCTTCGAGAAGGGTGTCGACTCTCGCGTCGAGCTCTTCCATGCTGAGGGCGCCGTCATTGACGGCCGCGATCAGCTGACGCGCGCTGTCGAGACCCGGCGCCGGCATCTCCAGATCCGAACCGGCCTTCACCCCGGCCACGTGGCTGTTGGAACCGCCCCAGTCGGTCACAACCATCCCGTCATAGCCCCACTCGCCCCTTAAAATGTCCTTTAAGAGGTGTTCATTTTCATTGGTATACTCTCCGTTGACCTCATTGTAGGAGGTCATAACGGCCTTAACTCCGCCCTCCCGGACCGAGATCTCAAACTGGGTCAGATAAATCTCCCGGAGGGTTCGCTCGTCGACGACCGCATTGACCGCCATGCGCCGTTCCTCCTGGGAATTGACCGCGAAATGCTTGGCGCAGGCCCGGACGCCCTGGCTCTGCACGCCCTTGATATAGCCGCTTGCCATCTTGCCCGCCAGATAGGGGTCTTCCGAATAGTACTCAAAATTCCTGCCGCATAAGGGGCTGCGCTTCATATTCATTCCGGGTCCCAGAAGAACCTGGACATTCTCACACATTGCCTCCTCGCCCAGGGTCTTTCCAATCTCCCCGGCCAGCTCCACGTCCCAGCTGGACGCGACGGTCGCCGCGGAGGGCACGCAGGTCGCCGGAAGCGAAGGATTTAAGCCCAGATGGTCGCCCGCCCCGGCCTGGCGCCGGACGCCGGAGGGTCCGTCCGACAGATACATCTCCGGAATGCCGAGCCTCGGAAAGTCCCAGGTCTGCCATTCCCCCTTGCCTCCCAGAAAAGCGGCCTTCTCCTCCAGAGTCATCTTGTCGATGATGTCTTTATGCTTCATATTTTTCTCCTTTCCGTACAGTCAAAATCTCATATGACGGATTTGCTGCTATCATACACCCTTTTCCATCAATGAAAGCCCTATTGGCGTAAACGGTTCGCGAAAAGACGTGAACGGAAGAAAAAAAGCCGTAAAAAAATGAAAAGCGCCCCGCATCCCAGCGGCAGCGCCTTTTTTGCTGCAATCTATATGTTGTTAACGCTCGTATTTATTCATCCTGTAGATGACATCCGCGCACATCGCTCCGCCAAAACCGACCAGAAGCATCATCCATACCGTAAAGACCATTTTCTTTTCCTCCTGCCCTCCGGGGCTTTATAATCCTTTATCTTCCAGCGGTTTTGTGTTCTATTTCCGCCTCATCTATGTTATAATCCTTCCGGGCGAAAAAGTAAAATGAAGTATTTCTTCATTATTTGTTCTACTTTTAACCATTTAGCACGGTAAAGCAAAAAGGCCCGAAGGAGAAGAAAAATGGACACTAGCTCATTGGAAATCTTTATCGACGTCTGGCAATCCGGCAGCCTCTCCGCCACCGCCAGCAACCATTATCTCACAGAATCAACGGTTTCCAAAAGAATCGCTGCCCTGGAAAAAGAGCTCGGGGTGATTCTTTTCGCCCGGGGCAAAGGCAAAAACCATGTCCAGATCACGGCGGAAGGCATGGCCTTCGCGGATATCGCGAGCCGCATCCTCATGCTGAACGGCCAGGCCCTGCGCCTTGGCGAGGGGACGGTCCGGCATTTTCTGACCGTCGCCTGCATCAACAGCGTACAGGACTCCGCGCTTCCCCCCTTTATCCGGATGTACCGGGCCCGGCATCCGGAGATCCTCTTTACCCTGGAAGACCACCGCTCCAATGAGATCCTGCTGCTGCTGGAGCACCAGCGGATCGACGTGGGGATCACCCAGACCGCTTCCCCCTACCCGGACCTTGAAGCCGAAGTTCTCCTTAACGAGGAATACCGGGTCGTCATGAAGGCGAAGGAATCGGATCCCCGCTACAAGGACGGCATCCATCCCGGCGACCTTGCCGCCGAACACGAGATCTACGAATCCTACTGCGACATTTTCCGCGAATGGCACGACTACTGGTGGCCCCCTTATAAATCCAAGATCCGGGTAAATATCACGCCCACCGCTGAAAAATACTTCGATTCTCCCGAAGACTGGATGATCGTCCCGGCCTCCATCGCCAGCGAGCTGGAAAAAAGGGATTACGTCTCCTACCCCTTCTCGGTTCCCTCGCCCAAGCACCATGTCTACCTGGTCTTCCGCAAGAGGAACCGCAACCCGGATACCGACCAGTTTGTCCAGGAGATCCTGGCTTACTTCCGAAAAGCAAGGAAATGAAAAGCAGTCAAAAAGAGGGCGCTTCATCAACCGCTGATGAAGCGCCCTCCTATCTATTCGTTTTCCGCTTCCTGCCGCCTTGTCAGTCCTTCCGGATCATGCGATCCCTTTACTGCCTCTGCTTTATGCCGACAAGATAAGCCCACGCGGCTGCCGCCAGCATCATAAGCCCGGCAAAGAAGCTGATCGGCACGCTCTCTCCGGTGGCAGGAGCCAGGACGGCTTTAGAGCTGTCAGCCGGCGCGGGCGCTGCCGCGACGACATTGAACTGAACTTCGACATCGCCGCTGTCATCAAACATCGCCGCAAGCGTATGCTCGCCGTCGGCAAGCGACTGAAGGTATGACGGGTTGAGCGTGACAATGACGCTCCCCTTCCTCACGGTATAGGCGCTCTTATCCACCTCTGCTCCGTCGACCTTAATGCCCCTGAAATGCTCAATCGTGAACTCGTCATCAATCGGCCTTGAGAATCTGAACTCAAGCGTTCTTCCCGAGCCTGCCACCCAATTGACGCCGGAGTCCTCCGTATTCGCGCCGCCCATGGTTTCAACTGTCGCAGCGGGATAGATCGTAAACTTCGCCCCCGTAAAGTTGATCACGTAGTTATCGCCTGCCGCAAGTGTGCCGAGTTTAATGGCATAGGTCCCTGCTGCCTCGCCCGCGTCTCTTGCAAGCGAGCCTGTAAAGCTGTCCCCGTCGATAAGTCCCTCGCTCACGTAGGTAAGCTCAGGATCATCAGCGCCGAAATTCTTCGTGACGTCATTCGCCTTTACCGTTATCGCCTTCGGGGCAATGGTCACGGCGATGACCTCTGCGGCTGTATCCCGGTGGTTCGCGTCACCCAGAACCTTATGCCAGACATAGTAGGTTCCGGCGTCGGTGGCTGTGGGGATCTCTGCCGCATACCCTTCTGCCGGCGCGTTCTCCGCGTCGGAGCCGAGCGCGTAGCCGATGACGCCGCCATAAGCCGCGCCGCCGCTGACCAGCTCCTGAGCCGTGCCGTCATAGACAAGATCCGTCTGGGCTTCCGGGGTCTCCGTCTCCGCGGAGAGCATCACCGGTGTGCGCTCGATCGCCTTATTTCCCGCGCCGAGAATATTCAGCTGGCAGGACTCGCCGCCGATAAGGAGCCTTAAGGGGCTGTCGTCCTCGCTGTAGGAAGCGCCGGCCAGCTCGTAGACGGAGCCGTTCTCACCGGCCACATGGGCGATGTAGGAGACCATGCCGCCTGATCTCGTGACTTCCATCCAGACGCGGGAGTTCTTATTGGCTGTCTTAAAGCCCTCCCAATCGCCGTCCACCGTGTTGACGTACTGGGGAACAGTAAGACCATCCGGCGACCAGGCGTCACACCGGGCATGCCAGGTATAACCGCCCTCGGACAACGCGGCCAGAGCGAAGGAATCCCACTGGTTTATCCCGAGAGAAGCGTTATCGAAAATGAAAACCGCCTCAAAATCATTCTCCAGGCTGTCAAAGCCGTAGAAGTTATCATAATCGTCCCAGGTCAGGGAGTAGCTGCCGTCATCATTCTTCGTCCCGACGGTCGCGATGACGTCTTCCCCCGCTTCCCGCGAGAGCGTGAGGGCATCCATCGTCGCCTCGTAGATCTTGAGCAGGCAAGCCTCGCCGCCCAGATAGACGGCCAGCGGGCCTGTGGGCGAGTCCGCGGAAAGCGCCGTTATCTGGAAGCTCTTCCCGGTACTTGTGAAGATGTCCGCCGTGATGATCATGTCCGAGCCGACGCGCTTTACGGTGAGATCGACGTCCGCGTCCTTCATATCGTCGCGGAAGGTATTGAAGTCCACGTTGCTGAACAGCTTCACCAGCTTATTTTCGCTCCCGCCCTCGTTGAAGGTGAAATTGTTCCAGACATCCGAACGCAGATACCAGTCCATGCTGCTCGGGATCTCGGCCGCGAGATCCGCCGTTACGGCGACTGCATAGCTGTTCCAGTTGTTGGCCATCTCCGAATCTTGATGGAAGGAAACCGTGGCCTCAAAATCGCCCTCCGGCGCATCCATCCGGAAGAAGTTCGTGTAAACGTTCCAGGGCAGCGAGTAAGAGCCGTCCCCGTTGTCCGTTCCGACAGTCGCGATCACCTCTTTTTCCACAGGCTCCTCGATCTCTCCGGGCACGTAATCCGAAGCATAGCCGATGGAAAGGTTCTCGAGGCCATAGGAGACCGTGAATTCGCCCTTACCGAACGCGTCGGCGATTCCCTTCGCCGCATACTTCACGGTGCTGCTTCCGATAGCGGTGTCGCTCTTATAGGTCATCATCTTCTCGCCGTCGCGATAGAAATCAATCGACCCATCCACTTTATAGTCGATCTTTACGTCGTAGGTCCCGCCATCCGTAAACATCTTCCAGGCATTCTCAGGAGAGTAGCCAAGGGACTGGGCGTATTCAGAGACCTCTGCCGCCGCTTCGAATATGTTCGTCCCGCCATAGTTGAGCACGGAAAGGTAGATATTGATGCGGTCAGAGCGGAAAATGGTGGTCCAGTCGGAGGTCAAACCCGCCTCCCGGAAGCTGAGGCACACGCCGGTGTCCTTGCTCACCGTGGAGAGAACAGGGAGCGCCGTCCCGGCCGCGATCGGGCCGTAGTCGATCATGCGTGACGCATTTTCGCCATCGGTGCCGTATACGATCACCGGCTGGGTGCTCTCGTAATAGTAATCGCCCTTGACGACCGTCCGGGTCATGTTGACAGTCACATCATTTGCGGCGCGGGTTACTTTTCCCTCCGCCGTCAGGGCCTCCGGATTCGAGGAGGACCAGGAGATCTCCGCGCCGTAAGCCGCCTCGGTGCCAAGAGAAATGTCCACGGACGTCCCGATCGGGAGAGATGACTCCATGTTCTGAAGGACTGCGAACCGGTCATCCGCGCTCTTAACGGCCCAGAAATTCGCGCCCTGGCTGCTGCCCGCCATGCAGTTGCCGGTGAAAGCCACGGTCTTCGCCCCGGTATCCATCCGTTTCTGGCGGATAAAGCCGCCGGAATAGGTATTTCCGTTATAAATGATTGTCGCATACTTGCCGTCGCCTGACCAGGAGCCTGCCTCCTGTCCGTCAGCCAGCACCTTGCCGTCCGCTGTCAGCTCGACCTCTGTCGATTCCACAACCTCCAGAGCCGAGTATTTCAGCCTGTAGGATCCCGGGATGATCTCGTAGGTCCCGGCGATCTCAGAGGCAGCAAGCTCCTCGAAATCCGAGGAAGTGTCCCCGCCGTACTCGAGCGGAGAGGCGGCAAGCCAGCCCTCCTTCGTCACATAGAGCTCATGGACGCGGAGCTGATGCGCCGCCGTACCGTCCGCGAACTTCGTGTGGCAGATGAGGAAGGCCCGCCCGTTGGCAAGCTGGATGGCAGAGTTATGGCCCTGCGCGGTCTCCCCGACGTTCATGTACTGCCAGCGGTAGCCCGTGATCAGCTTCTGTCCGCGATCCGTCTTGCTGTCAGGACCATAGTTCATCAGGTATTGCCCAAAGATGGCGGATTCGCCGTTCTGGTCAACATAAGGGCCGTCCGGGCGCTCCGAGCGGAAGACGCGCATCTCGTAGCCACCCTCCGGGCTGTAGAAGCCATAGCTCATGAAAAGATACCAGTACTTCCCAATCTTCTCGATATAGGAACCCTCGCCGGACACATAATAACCGCCGGCGATCTTTTGCCCGAAATAGGGATCGCTCGTCACGGCACCCTTGTTATTGGCGTCAAAATCCGAGGAATAGGAGACAGAATAGTCGCGAAGCCCCGTCATCTCGTCCATCTCCAGCACGTAGATACCGCCGGACCAGGAACCGTAGGCGAGGAAAAGGTTCCCGTCCTCATCATAGGTGACGCAGGGATCGATGGCGTGCGGCCAGATATCTCCCCAGCTGTTCCCTGCCTCGTAGCGTTCCGGCAGGGTCTCGCCCACCTCGATTCCCTGAGCCGCAAGCGCCAGCGCAAGATCCGTGCTCTTCCAGCTCCGGTTCCGGGAAGGATCATCGTTTACGCTCTGGAAGCCCGTGAAGACGATAGGGGCCTGGTAAACGTAAGGACCTTCGATGTTGTCCGAGGTCAGCAGAACAACGGCAGAATTCCAGTGGCCGCCGTTGATACTCTGGTAAAGGCAGTACTTGCCCATCTCCCGGTTGTAAATGATATCCGGGGCCCACTGGTTTCCGCGGATCGTCTTCGAATTGCCGTCCCCCGTCCCTTCGTAATAATGCCAGGAGCTGATATCATAGTCAGCAAAATTCACCGTATAGGTGGTGTCATCCGCCTTGTAGAGGGTGGTCTCACCGGTCAGGGCGTTCTGGGTAAAAGCGTCCTCGTAGTTGCAGACCTGCACCTCGCCATCGACCAGCCGGCCATAGTAACCGTTCGGGGCGTCTTCACCGTCAATGGCCACCCTGGACCAGTTCATGAGATCCCCCGTCTTCGCCACGTTCATGTGGGAGCCAAAGACGTAGAATGAGCCATCCGCTGCCTCGATGATCGAGGGGTCGTGCACGGAGCCTCTCTGGTACGAGACGCTCCCATATTCCGCAAGATCCTCCTTGCTGACAAGGGTCTTGCCTGTGACATCCGCCGACGCCGGCAGAGCCGTCGCCGGAAGCAGGGACAGAATCATCGCCAGCGCAAGAAAGACGGTAAGCACCACTTTCCCATGACCGGCGGCCGTCGGCCGGCCGGAAACCATTTTTGCTGCAGCTTTGTTCATACATTTCTCCTTTCTTGCATTAGAAAATTTGTAAAATATTTTAGTATTTCCTAAAATTTATTTACAAAAGTATAGCAAAATATCCCTCAAAGCGCAAGTCAGTTTTGTTAATTTTCGGCAATACGCAAAGATAAATCAACCCCGGAATGGATAAAGGGCGCTTCATCAGAATTTGATGAAGCGCCCTCTTTTCCATTCCGGGGAAATGAAAAACGGCAGCTCACAGGAAACCCATAAGCCTGACCGCAAAAATCCAGAAAAAGAGCGAAACCATGCCGAAAATACTGGTTGTGACCACGATCTGGCCGGCCAGCGCGTCGTCTCCCCCCATCTCCTGGGCCATCGCGACGGTAGAAACCGCGATCGGTGAGGCGAAGACTGCGACCAGCACCGCCGTCCTGGCCGGCGTCAGCTCGACGAGACCCGCAGAGGAGGCCAGAAGGGCGATCGTGAAAGCGCCCAGCGGCACAAGAATAAGCCGCATCACGTTGGCAAAGATAAGCTCCTTTTTATACTTTCCGAATTCGCCGGCAGACAGGCGGCCGCCCAGGCAGATCAGCGCCAGCGGTGTCGCCATCGAGCCCAGATAGGAGATGATCTGATAGACAAAAGGCAGGTTTTTCTTCAGGCTGAAGACCAGCTCCCCATCCGCCCCGACCGGAATATGGGGCCGGATGAAGAGCACGATCGCCCCGCTCACCAGGCCGATGACCAGCGGGTTGGTCGCGATGCTCATCGCGACTTTACGAAAATGAACCCCGCTCCCATTGTCCGAATAGACGCTTAAAAGCAGGACCGCCGCAAAATTAAAGTAAATGACCGTCGGAACCTGATAGGCTGAGGCAAGCGCGAGGGCTTCATTTCCCGCCAGCGCCGCGGCGACCGGCAGCCCGATCACCGCGTAGTTGCTCCGGAAAAAAACCTGGGCCAGGACTCCCTTCCGGTTCCGCACCTTCGTAACCCTCGTTGTCAGAGCCAGCCCCACCCCCGTCATGATAAGCAAGGTGGCCATCACAAGAACGAAGAAGGCAGGCTCGAAGCCGTCAAAGCTTTCGGTCTTGTAGAGATTGTTGAAGCACATACAGGAGAAAGCGAAGCGGAAGTTCATCCGGTTGATCTCCTTGAAGGCGTTCTCGCTGACCATCCCGGTCTTCCTCGCAAGCGTTCCCAGGAGGATCAGGGTAATGATCGGAGCGACGGCGTTAAACGCGTAAATGGCGACAGAAAGCATAGGTCTCACCTCATAAAACAGGCAGCGCGGATCAAAGCCTTCATTTCCTCTCCCCGGCCCGAAGACCGCGTCAGCCCTTTTTCTTCGCTAAGTATAGCACAGACGCGCCGGACTGAACAGGAAGAATCTTGCCGAAACGCGTTTGTCCTCAAAAAGAACGGCTCCGGCTTAGCGCCGGAACCGACTTTTTCATCTTAACAACCTGTTTTTAATCCGCCCAGGACTTTCTCCTTATCCGGAAAAACCAGATGATGGCGGCAGCCGCCGCGGCGGCCATGATGAGATAAGGCGCGTAATCCGAGCTGAAGCTGGTCGGAGCGACCAAAGCCTCCCGCTCAAAGGTCAGCGTCGAATCCGTTGGAAGCGTGAAGCTCTGCGACCGTGTTCCGCTGTTCTCCGTGATCTCCGGGGTCTCGACGCCGGCGTAGGAGACTGTATAATCGCTTCCATAGGTTACGGTAAATGTGCTTTCCTTACCTTCCTTAACCCGAAGTACGATTGTCTCATTGGCCGCAAGCGGAACAGTGCTCCCATCTCCTCCGGCCGGATAAGAAGTCCCGCTTATATTTTCTCCGTTCCGGCTGATAAGCACAGTCTCTTTCTCCGCGGCAATGAGCACATTTATCCCTTCTCCCGTCTCATTGACGAGCGTCACGTCCGCGCTGGGATTCACGGGTTTCACATTTATTATTGCAGTGCCGTCGAACTCCGGAGTGTCGCCTGCGGGATCCGTCTTCACGATTGTCCCGATGGTAAGATCATTTTTGACCGGAACCGTCCAATAACCGGAAGGAAGATCATAGTCCTCCGGAACCGCGGTTTCTTTCAGGTAGTAGGTTCCCACATTAAATCCGCTGAAGGAAACCGCGCCGTTTGAATCGCTGACAACAGACGTCCGGATTTTATTCTCATCCGTAAAGACATTGCTCTCGTAAACGTCAAAGGTTACCCCTGACAAGGCTTTCGCAGCCGAATCCTCCTCTGTAGACAGGCGCCCTTTCTTGGTGAAGGCAATCTCAGCCAGCGGATCGTTATAGAATTCCAATACGCCCTCGCTCGCCCCGGCGGGAACATTCCTCGCTCCTGTATCCACGCTGTTGGCTTCGGTTTCAATCTTATAATCCTCATCTGCGGTAAGCGTCCATGTGCCAAGAGGAAGCGCGCAGCCGTCTTTCGTGCTATCCTGCCGGAGTATGTAGGTATTCCCCGCGACAAACGCGGCATAATCATCGCTATCGGCTGTACTCCATGGAATTCTGATCTTCCCATTCTCATCTGTAGACAGAGTCCAACTGGTCTCTCCTCTTATCAGGGTAAAATTCGCGCCCGCAATAGGGGCGCCGCTGCTCTCCTTTTCTTTTAAGCAGATAATTAAATCTTTCTCCACACTTGGGGCGCTGCTCTCCGGGATGCTGTTGACCTCGTCGTCACCAACCTTCAGACTAAGATCCTTGTTGGTTTTCAAAAAGCCCCCGTAGGCGTCATCGGTCAGCGCGATATTGACAACCTTTGTGTACATTTTACCCGTATATAAACGTTCCCCATTATTGATGAGTTCCCATTCAACTGAATCCGTACTCGCATCGTAGGCAGGGGCATTTGTTCCGTCCCCGCTGCTTGTAATACCGTTAGCGTCTGCTCCCGCGGCAGCCCCTTCGCTCAGGACATCGCTGATCGCCAGATCAGCCCTGCACCTTTCAATCGTATCTTTGACAATTTCAGCCATCGGCGTTATAAGCGTCGAAGGGTCATCCTTATCATCCATCCAATAATGATAGGTTTCATTTACCAGACGGTTCATATGCTTTATTCTGTCGTTATCATAATCTATAAAAACCGCCATGGCATATATATAATCGACGACCGTTTTCAATTGCGCTGCCGAATTTGAAACCACGTCCCTATCAAAATGGGCTTTATAATCACTCAGATAGATGACGACCGGGGTTCGTCCGGCAGCCTTCGAAACCTGCGCCACTTCCAAAGCGTAGCCAAGCGGAAGCGTATGGTTTGTAGCGCCTCTAATGACATCATAGCCCGCAGCATGACTCAAGACGTCAGAGTAATTATCAAGAAATCCTGAATCTACTCGTTTACTCCCTCCCCAGCTGATGAGGTACGCGCGGTTATAGACCCCATATTCATCATATTCCGTATTTAGATCCAGAGCGGTTTTCGCCGCCCGGCAGGCTGCGTATCTGGCCCAAAGTGCCTTACTCTGATTTACCTCGTTTGCTTTTGCATTATGATCCATTGTCGTGGTTTCATCGATGACAAAAATAAAGTCCAGCTTCATCCCTATCTGCTTTTGGAAGAAATTAAGGGTAATATCTACCGAGTTATCGGATTCATTATAGACGCTTGATTTCCATACCATATAGGGATTACTGCCATCCCCGTCAGCGTTGAGAGTCCCCCCCACCGCGTTATTCGGAACTGCTGACATGTCGTTGTCGTCCGGTGCCGTCTTTAATTCAATTGAGATATTCGGGTTTCCAAACATAGCGTCCACCGCATCCGCATCCTGATAAGTCATGGCGTCCGTCACCTCAACCTCGATCACATTCCCGTCGGCCAGCTCGATCTCCAGCTTCTCTGTCGTCGAAAAAGCCTGCAGACTCACAAGCCTCCAGTCTTCCCCCTCCCGGTCCACGCGGACCAGGCTCTCATCGGAAAAATGAACTTCGGCGATCTGCTCGAGCGGCAGGCTGATCCCGAGACTTTCAAGCAGCCCGCTTACAAGCACGCTTTCCCCTCCGTCCATCGACCAGCTATAGCCGTCATAGGCAAAGTCCACCGTATAGGCAACGGCGTATTCCGAAAAGCCGGGCGCCGGAAAGCGGACGCCCTGCTCCGTCAGCTCGACGCCTTCTGTAATCTCAACGCCCTCGTGGAAGACATGGATATCCCCTACCGCCGACGCGATTGCCGGATCCGCGATCTCCACCGTCACCTCTTTTTCCGGCTGGAACTCATTTCCGTCGGATTTCAGCAGGGAGATATCATAGGCCTTAAGGATCCCGGCCTCTTCCCCTTCCGAGGCGAGCCGGGAGAGGATCTGGTCTTCATTTTCCGAAGCCACGGTCTCTACGGACACGGAGAAATCCTGCGGCAGCTCCCCGGTAACCGTGACTGTAGCCTCATCGGCCTTTGCGGAGCTGCTGACCAGGGCCGCTTCCTCCTCCCGGTCAAAAGGAAGCAGGCCGAACCGGGAGCGAAAGCTCTCAGAGACCTGTTCCATGCGTTCCTTCTGCTCCTTCTCTCCGCCCGCTCCGGAAGAAAAGCCGAAAACCGCTCCTTCGTCAGCATAAACCGGCAGGCTGTTTCCCGCAGCAAGTATAAAGGCAAGGAAACAAACCGCAAAACGGCGGATAAAGACCGCATTCCCTCCTTTTCGCCTGTCATTTTTTCTTTCAAAAAGCGATTGCAACATGAATGTTTCCTCCAATCTGTTTTCCTCTATGCCTGCTTGTCGGATAGGAGACACTTTTGATAAATGAAAGGGCTTCTGTTCATTTCAAAAAGAAAAGCGATACCCGCCAGTACCGCATAAAGTCTTCTATATTAAGAGCCTGCAGTAAGAAATATTCTTTTGATTATATAGTATATATTTTATCACCATCGCATACCCTGTCAAGATATATTTGTCTGGTCAAGTACAAACAATCAGCGTATCCTCTCTTCCCCTCCGGCAAAAAAAGCATTGCAGACGCCGCTTTCCCGCATCCGCAATGCTTTCTCCGTACACCCAAACAAGGGTCTTTAAGCCATCCCGCCACGATTCTTCCGCCTGGCCTTGTTGTAGGTCTTGTAGGTCCTCTTCGGCTGTTCCTTCTTCTCCGCCGCCTTGCGGTTTGCCTTTCGCACCCTTCTTTCCGTATCGGATACATCGTCCAGATTCTTCTTCAATTCAATCATATGATCGCGCAGTTCCGCCGCCATCTCAAAGTTGAGCTCCACCGCCGCGGCCCGCATCTGCTTTTCAACCCTGGCAATCAGATCCTCCAGCTCAGCCCGGCTCATATCTTCCGGATCCTTTTCCAGCTGTCTCTCCGTCCTCGCCACTTCCTTTGAGATCGAAATCAGATCCCGCACCGCCTTCTGAATCGTCATCGGGGTGATCCCGTGTTCCTCATTGTATTTCTGCTGGATCCCCCTGCGCCGATTGGTCTCCGTGATGGCCCGGTTCATCGATTCCGTCATGTTGTCGGCGTACATGATGACATGCCCCTCCGCGTTTCGGGAGGCCCTCCCGATTGTCTGGATGAGGGAAGTTTCCGACCGCAGAAAGCCCTCCTTATCCGCATCCAGTATCGCTACCAGGGTGATTTCCGGAATGTCAAGCCCCTCCCGGAGCAGGTTGATTCCAACCAGAACGTCGAAGACGTCCAGCCGCATATCCCGGATAATCTCCGCCCTCTCCAGCGTATCGATATCCGAATGAAGGTAGCGGACCCGGATTCCGAGATCCTTGACATAATCCGTGAGATCTTCGGCCATCCTCTTGGTCAAAGTCGTGACCAGGATCTTCCCATGCCTCGCAATCTCCTTGTTGATTTCCCCGACCAGGTCGTCGATCTGGCCCTCGATCGGCCGGACGTCCACACACGGATCCAGCAATCCGGTGGGACGGATCACCTGTTCGGCCCGCAGAAGCTCATGGCTTTCCTCATATTTTCCGGGCGTCGCGGAGACGAACAGGATCTGGTCGATCCGATCTTCCCATTCGCCGAAATTCAGGGGCCGGTTGTCGAGAGCGGAGGGCAGACGGAAGCCGTAGTCGACCAAAGTGGATTTCCGGTTCCGGTCGCCGTTGTACATGGCCCCGATCTGCGGAATGGTCATGTGGGACTCATCGACGATGATGAGAAATTCATTTTTAAAATAATCAATCAGCGTATAGGGCGGATCCCCTTCCCGGCGGCCCGTCAGATGCCGGGAATAATTCTCGATCCCTGAACAGAAGCCCGTTTCCTTCATCATCTCGACGTCGAAGGCAGTCCGCTCCTCGATCCGCTGGGCCTCGATCAGCTTGTCATGGCTCTTGAAATAAAGAACCCGCTCCGCGCATTCCTCCTCGATGTCCTTGCAGGCCGCGTTCATCCGCTCCTGGGGGACGACGTAGAAGGAAGCCGGATAGATGGCCGCGTGAAGGAGCTCCGCGGTAATATCCCCGGTCAGCGGGTCGATCCGGCAGACCCGGTCGATCTCGTCCCCGAAGAATTCGATCCGGAGCGCGTATTCATTGTTGTCGGCGGGGATCAGCTCCAGCGTGTCGCCCTTGACCCGGAAGGTTCCCCGGTGAAAATCCATCTCATTCCGCTCATACTGCATATCGATCAATTCTTTTATCAGCTCGTCCCGGTCCTTTTGCATGCCCGGGCGGACCGAGGTCATCATGTTGGCGAAATCCTCCGGCGCGCCGATGCCGTAAATGCAGGAGACCGAAGCCACGATGATGACGTCCCGGCGCTCGGAAAGCGAGGACAAGGCCGACAGGCGCAGCTTATCGATCTCATCATTTACAGCGGAATCCTTCGCGATATAGGTATCCGAAGACGGGACGTAAGCTTCCGGCTGGTAATAGTCGTAATAGGAGACGAAATATTCCACCGCGTTCTCCGGGAAGAATTCCTTAAATTCACTGTAAAGCTGCCCCGCCAGGGTTTTATTGTGGGCAATGACCAGGGTCGGCTTCTGCAGCCGCTGGATCACGTTGGCCATGGTAAAGGTTTTGCCCGATCCGGTAACGCCCAGAAGGGTCTCGGCCCTGTTCCCTTTCTGAAAGCCTCTGACCAGTTCCTCGATGGCTTCCGGCTGGTCCCCCGTAGGCTGGTATTCTGAGTGCAGCTTAAATTCCATTATATATCCTCCATAATAATCCGCTTCCCGTCATTTAACGAGCGGCCGGAGCAGCCGGGCAAAGTCAGGCCGCCTCCCCGCAGAGCGTTTTCACGCCATGGGAAAGAAAACTTCCCATGGCGTGAAAAAAGGGCTTTCCGCATATCCGGCCAGCCCTTTACGATTCCCGGCATTCCCTCACAAGCCGCCGGCAAAGCAAAAATCCATTATACCGACAGATGCTTTCTCACCGTAATGATCGACCCGAAAAGGCCGATTCCGACTCCAAGAGCCAGCCCAACCGGAATCAGGGTCTGGAAAACCTGAGCGGCGGTCGGAAGTGAAGACGAAAGCGTAGCCAGAATCTCAAATCTCGTTAAAACAAAACCGATGAGCTTGTCATAAGCAAAAATCATGATCACAAGCGGAATCGCGGCGCCGATGGCTCCGAGCAGAAAGCCCTCCACGATGAAAGGCGCCCTGACAAAGGAGTCCGTAGCCCCGATATACTTCATGATCGCGATCTCATGCCTTCTGACCGATATGCCGATACTGACGGTGTTGGAGATAAGGAAGACCGCGACCACCAGCAAAATGGCGATAATGGCAATGGAACCATAGGTAACCAGCGTATTAAATCCAATCAGGGTATTGACCGCGCTGGCTGACTGATTGACCTTCCGGACATTTTCCAGCTTTTCAATCGCCGCCACTACTCCGGACTGGAATTCAATCTCGTCCACATGTACCGTATAACTGGCGGAGTAGGCCAGCGGATTGTCCGACCCGAAGCTCTCGGCCAGCTCTTCATTTCCCTCAAAGTACTCGCGGCTGAACTCCTCCCAGGCTTCCTCGGCGGATGTGAAGGAGATGTCGGTCACATGCTCCATGTCCATGATCGTGAGGCCGATCTCCTTGATCCGCTCATCAGTAGTTCCCTCGTCAAAGAGAACAGAGATTCCCACTTCTTCCTCAAGGGTCCTTATGATGTAATTCACATTGATAAGGATTGAGAAGAAGATGCTGAAAAGAAGTATGCAGGCCGCCATCGTCGTGATGGACGCCATGGAAAACATACGGTTGCGCCAGATATTCTTAAAGCCTTGCCTGAAATTATAAAAGAGCGAACTAAGACTCATGGTATTTGCCCTCCTCCACATCACTCGAAATAATACCCCGTCTCATGGTGATGACACGCTTGTGGAACATATCTACGAGTTCTCTGTTATGAGTGACGACAAGCACCGTTGTCCCGTTGTCATTGATTTTCTGAAGCAGATTCATGATATCAAGAGAATTTCTCGGATCAAGATTCCCGGTAGGCTCGTCCGCGAGGACCAGAGCCGGCTTGTTGACGATCGCCCTGGCGACCGCGACGCGCTGCTGCTCTCCTCCGGACAGCTGACGCGGAAGACTTCTGTACTTCTCAGCCAGGCCTACCATCTGCAGCACTTCCGGAACCCGCTTCCGAATCCGCCAGACCGGCGTCTCTACCACGTGCTGGGCAAACGCGACATTTTCATAGACATTCCTGTCATTCAGCAGACGGAAATCCTGGAATACAACGCCGATCTCTCTCCGGTACTTTGGAATATCCTTATGTCTCAAGGTAGACAGCACATGATCATTCACCGTGATCTGTCCGTTCGTCGGCATAAGCTCGTGCAGAAGGAGCTTGATCAGCGTAGACTTTCCTGAACCGCTCTCCCCGACAACAAAGACAAATTCCCCCTTATCTACGTGCAGCGTAATGTCATTGACCGCAGGCTGACCTTTTTCGTAAGACTTGCTTACGTGGTCGAAATCGATCATAATAAAACCTCCTTATTGGTATTGCATCTTCCCCATGCTATTATAGGACGAAAAGGAGGCTTTTGTAAAGCATTCTTTCTGCCATTGGCTATTTCTGTCAATAATCAATAGATTCCATATAATTCATATAGCGGACCACCATGAGCGCGATCTTGAAGGTAATGGCGTCGTCAAATACCCTGAGATCCAGCCCCGTACTCTTCTGGAGCTTGTCCAGGCGGTAGACCAGCGTGTTCCGGTGAATGTAGAGCTGGCGGGAGGTTTCCGATACATTGAGGCTGTTCTCAAAGAATTTATTGATGGTGGTAAGGGTCTCGTCGTCGAAATCATCCGGCGATTTTTCCGTAAAAATCTCCTTGATGAACATCTTACAGAGAGGAATCGGGAGCTGGTAGATCAGGCGGCCAATTCCCAGCTGGCTGTAAGCAATCACATCCTGATCGCCGAAAAAGATCTTTCCGACGTCGAGGGCCATTCTTGCCTCTTTGTAGGAACGGGAGACTTCCTTGATCTCATCGACGGCATTTCCGTAAGCCACATGCAGATTGGAAATGCTCTCGCCCCCCGCGTCCAGCGTCCGGATGATGCTCTCGGCAACTTCCTTCATCTCCTTCTGTCCGTCGGTCTCCTTTAGTTCCTTGATCACAATAATGCTCTTCTCATCGACCGCCGTGATAAAATCGCTTTTTGATTTCGCGAAAAGGGCCCTCGTCGCTTCCAGGGAGCCGTAATCCCGGTTGTGATCCGATTCGAGAATATAGACGACCCTCCTGGCGTTGGTCGCTATATGAAGCTTGATCGCCCGGTTCATGACGTCCACCATCAGAAGATTGTCAAGCAGAAGGTTCTTGATAAAATTGTCCTTATCGAAATGCTCTTTATAGGCGACAAGAAGGTTGTGGAGCTGGAAGGCGGCAAGCTTGCCGACCATGGCCATATCCTCTCCTCCGCTCACGACTACCACATATTCCACATTATAATCGTCAAAGACTTTGAAGTACATAGCTCCCCGAATCTCCTGGGATTCCGCCTGGGACTCTACAAAGCTGACAATATCCGTCCTCATCACCAAAATATCGTCCGAGGTGGACGCCACCACCTTTCCGTCAAGGTCAACCAGTACCAATCCGCACTTTGCGATATTTCCGATTCCGCTAATTGTATCCTGCAACACCAGATTTGATATCATCGTTTCTCCTCACATTCTGAAAATGAAAACCGCTTTCCCGCGCCGTCAAATCTTAAACAGAAGATCCGAGTAGCTCGGAACCGGCCAGATACTCCGCTCCACGATCCGCTCGGCTTCATCGATTGGTTTCCTAAGCTCCTCCATATCCGGCACTACCCGATCCCGGAAGGAGACTGCCTGAGCTCTCCCGTTCTCCATCGATTCAGCCGCAATCGTATCTTTCTCAAGACGCTCCACTGCTTCTCCGGCTTCCCTGAGATAGCCGCTGAGCTTTATGATCAGCTCCTGCTGGACCTTTACGTCCGCTCCCATTGCCTTCGCGGCACTGGCCGAAGACGAGTACTCTCCTATGCAGCGCATAATGGCCGGAATGAAATCCCGGCGGGCCATCTGCATCATCGTCCGGGCTTCGATATTAATCGCCTTTGAATAGGCCTCATACTTCACTTCCGAGCGGGACTTAAGCTCGGTCTCACTGAATACGTGGAAGCTCTCAAAAAGCTCTATCGTCTTTTTTGTCGTGAGCGCAGGGATGGCGTCCACCATGGAACTGATAATCGGAAGTCCCCTTCTCTTCGCCTCCAGAGTCCATTCCGGGGAGTAGCCGTTCCCGCTGAATATAATTCTCTGGTGCTTTACGGCGTACTCCTTGATAATATCATGAACGCCCGCCATCGGATCATTCAGATAATCCCTTTCCAGGCGGTCGGAGACATCCCTGAAGCTCTCCGCGACGATGGTGTTCAGAACCGTATTGGCCCCGGCAACGGAGTCGTGGCTTCCCACCATCCGGAATTCAAATTTATTGCCGGTGAAAGCAAACGGACTGGTACGGTTCCTGTCCGTCGCGTCCTTCGATACATCCGTCAGGAACGAAACCCCCGTCTTCAGCTTTCCGCCGCTGATCGAATTTGTGGCCAGGCCGGTCTCCGCCAGCTGCCGGATCACATCCTCCAGCTGTTTGCCGAGGAAGACAGAGATGATGACCGGGGGCGCTTCATTTCCGCCGAGCCGGGCTTCATTTCCCACATCCGCCGCCGATTCGCGCAGCAGATCCGCATGAAGATCCACTGCCCTGAGCACACAGACAAGCATTAAAAGAAACTGGATATTCTCATGCGGCGTAACGCCCGGATCGAGAAGATTGCTCCCGTCGTCGGTGGTAAGGGACCAGTTGTCATGCTTGCCGGAGCCGTTTACGCCGGCAAAAGGCTTCTCGTGAAGCAGGCAGCGGAGTCCATGGCGGAAAGCCACCCTTTTCAGCGTATGCATGATAATCTGGTTGTGGTCGACCGCGATATTGGCCTTCTCATAAATTGGCGCCAGCTCATGCTGGGCCGGGGCGACCTCATTGTGCTGGGTTTTCGCCGGAACCCCCAGCTTCCAGAGTTCCGTGTTGACGTCTTTCATATAAGAGGCAATGCGCGGACGAAGCGTGCCGAAATAGTGGTCGTCCAGCTCCTGCCCCTTGGGCGGCATGGCTCCGAAGAGCGTCCTTCCCGTGAAGACAAGATCCATCCTCTTTAAATACTTTTCTCTGTCGACGATAAAATACTCCTGCTCCGCTCCTACTGAAGGATAGACAGACTTTACGTCCTTGCTGCCGAGAAGATGAAGCAGTCTTACCGCTTCCTTGCTGAGCGCTTCCATGGAACGGAGAAGCGGCGTCTTCTGATCCAGCGCTTCACCCGTGTAGGAACAGAAAGCCGTGGGAATGCAGAGCGTCGCTCCGCCTTCGTCATGCCGTACAAAAGCCGGGGAGGTGCAGTCCCAGATTGTGTAGCCTCTCGCTTCGAAGGTGGCCCTTAAGCCTCCGGACGGGAAGGACGAGGCATCCGGTTCCCCCCTGATCAGTTCCTTCCCGGATAGACTGGCAAGGACTTTTCCGCTGGAAAGCGGGGCGGAAATGAAGGAATCGTGCTTTTCGGCGGTCGCGCCCGTAAGCGGCTGAAACCAATGGGTATAGTGGGAAGCTCCCTTTTCAATGGCCCACTCCTTCATCTCGTGCGCGATGACGTCGGCTGTCTCAAGCTCCAGTTCTTCGCCTTCCTCGATAGCCCGCCTGAGGGCCTTGTAGACCTTTCTGGGCAGCCGTTCCTGCATGGCCATATCGTTAAAAACATCTTCTCCGAAAATATCCGCTGCGCTTCCGCAAAGTGAATCACTCATCTGCTGTTCTAACTCCATTCAGTCTTTAAAATGCGGAAGCCGAACAGAGCGTCCGGCTTCCTCTCTTGCATAATACAATCTTTACCCTGCCGCGTCCCTTTCGGGCTTTTCTCAGGCTTTGTCCTTGGAACCGAATACTTCGATCTTGTACTTGACCATATCCGTGATTGCCTGTGAGCCGTCGGCAAGAAGCTTTCTCGGATCGAAGCCTTTGCCCTTCTGATCCTTGCCAGCCTCGATATAGGCGCGGGTTGCCTTCGCGAAGGCGATCTGGCACTCTGTGTTGACGTTGATCTTAGCGACGCCGTTTCTGATAGCCTTCTGGACCATCTCATCCGGGATACCGGAACCGCCGTGCAGAACGAGCGGCATATCGCCTGTCTTAGCCTTGATTGCCTCGAGGACGTCGAAGCGGAGTCCCGGCCATCCTTCCGGATATACGCCGTGGATGTTGCCGATGCCGGCAGCAAGCATGGTTACGCCGAGGTCGGCAATCGTCTTGCACTCTTCCGGATCCGCGCACTCGCCCATACCGACAACGCCGTCTTCCTCGCCGCCGATCGCGCCGACTTCTGCCTCAATGGACATGCCAAGCGCCTTGCAGGCCGCAACGAGTTCCTGCGTCTTCGCCTTGTTCTCTTCGAACAGAAGGGAAGAACCGTCGAACATGATCGAAGAGAAGCCAGCCTTGATGCACTTCTGGCAGCCGGCATATGTGCCGTGGTCAAGGTGCAGAGCAACCGGAACCGTGATGCCCTGGCTCTCGATCAGGTCGTTGACCAGGTCAGCGATGGTCTTGAAACCGCCCATGTACTTGCCCGCGCCTTCGGAAACCTGTACGATAACCGGTGCGTTGGATTCCTGAGCCCCCTTAAGGACGGCCTTCGTCCACTCGAGGTTGTTGAGGTTGAATGCGCCGATGGCGTAATGACCGGCAACTGCCTTCTCCATCATTTCCTTTGCAGATACTAACATTTTCATGTCCTCCTTATTTTTTCGTGCATATATCTCTTCCACATGCACTCTTATTTATTATATAGTAAAAGTGCAAAAAATAAAAGAAGCATTTATGAATTTTTTGCACAAAAACTTTGATTTTTGTGCTAGACTGAAGTTCATCATATAAGGAAAGGACCAGTTATCATGTCTTCTGTCATCATCACGGGCGCCTCGCAGGGGATCGGGCGCGCTGCCGCCCTCGCATTTTCCGAAAAAGGCTGGGACGTCACAGCCGCCGGCTTTACCTCAGGGGCGGCTCTTTCCGCCTTGGAAAATGAAATCCGCGCGAAGGGCCGCCGCGTCCTCACCGTGACCGGAGACGTCTCGGACCCGGCCTTCGCGGAAAAGCTGGTCTCCGGGACTGTCTCCGCCTTCGGCGGCGTCGACGTTCTCATAAATGACGCCGGCATCGCGCTCTACGGACTCATCCAGGACGTCTCCCCGGAGGACTACGACCGCGTCATGGCGGTCAACATGAAGAGCGTCTTTCTCATGACCCGGGCTGTTATTCCCCACTTTCTCAAAAAGCAGGCCGGCTCCATCGTCAACGTCTCCTCGGTCTGGGGGATCGCCGGAGGCTCCATGGAAGCGGTCTACTCCGCCTCCAAGGGGGCGGTCAACGCCTTCACGAGAGCAGCCGCCCGCGAACTCGGGCCCTCCGGGATCCGCGTGAACGCGGCCGCCTTCGGCGCGATCGACACGAAAATGAACAGCCGCCTCTCGCCCGAAGACCGCTCATTATTATATGAGGAGATCCCGCTCGGGAGAATGGGCACGCCGGAGGAAGCCGGGCAGTTCATTTTCGACATTGCGGTCAATCACCCCTATCTGACCGGCCAGGTGCTCACCTTCGACGGCGGCTGGATCTGAGATTTCTTCACAAAAGACGCAAATATAGAACACATTTCCTTCAAACTTTTTGCAGAGAATAGTGCCATACCAAAAAGCAATAAGGAGGCTTTAAGCTATGGCAAATAAAAGTTTTCTCAAAAAGTTAGGCATCACCGCTTCCTGCGGTGCAGCATTTGGTCTCGTCGCATCGGGTGTTTTCATTTCCGTGGATGCGCTGCAGAAAACCGGGACGGGCGCTCCCGCCGCGATCGTTGCGGAAGCTGAGAAGGAAGCGGAACCGGAGCTCGCCTTAACAGGCGCAAACCTCTCCGAGACGGACGATCCCAAGATCGAAACGACCGCGGAGGCATCTGAAAATGAAACCCTCACCATTGAGCAGATCGCTGAAGTCGATATGCCGGCCCTCGTGGCCATCACCAACACGACCGTCGAGGAGCTCTCCGGCTACTACGGCAGCTTTGGGTTCTTCACGGGCGGCAGAAGCAGCCAGCCCCAGACCTACGAGTCGGTCAGTATGGGCACGGGCGTCATCATCGGCGAGACGAATGATTCGATCCTGATCGCTACGAACCAGCACGTCATCGCGGATGCGACGACACTCTCCGTCGCCTTTGTCGACGAGGCAGCCGCCGACGCGGTTGTCCTCGGTGAGAGCGCCGACACGGACCTCGCGGTGATCTCCGTCAGCAAATCCAGTCTCACGGACGAGACTCTGGGCGCGATCCGCGTGATCTCGCTCGGCAGCTCCGACAACCTCAAGGTCGGCGAGCAGGTCGTCGCGATCGGCAACGCCTTAGGCTACGGCCAGTCCGTCTCCACCGGCATCGTGAGCGCCAAGAACCGCGTGCTCATGTCGAAGGACGGCTCCACGGAAGGCACCGACAACGGCCTGATCCAGACGGACGCCGCCATCAATCCGGGCAACTCCGGCGGCGCGCTGCTCAACATGAAGGGTGAGCTCGTCGGCATCAACTCTGCAAAATACGCGGATACCGAGGTCGAAGGCATGGGCTACGCGATCCCGATCGACGAGGCTCTTCCGATTCTCAAGGCCCTGATCGACGGGAAATCCGCTGACGCGGCCGCCGCAGCGGAGATCTCCGGAAACGGCGCCTGCCTCGGCATCACAGTCACCTCGGTCTCCCCGAACTACTCCCAATATTATGAGATCCCGACCGGCGTCTACGTGAAGGAGGTCGCTGCCGGATCCGCCGCTGAAAAGGCAGGGATTAAGGCCGGCGATATCATCACCGCCATCGACGACGTCAAGGTCACAGCGGTGAACGATCTCACCTCCCTCCTCGCCGGATACAAGCCCGGAGATACGATCAAGGTCACCCTCTCCCGCGAGTTCGAGACCGGCTGCAAGACCGGCACCGCGACGGTGACGCTGGGAAGCCGGACGGCGGAGCAGACCGGTTACAAAGCTTAAAAAATATGGGGACGGTTCCCCCTCACAAAGCAGAGAATCCCCGGCATAACTGCCGGGGATTCTCTTAATTATCTCTGCCTGCTCACACGCGCCGCCTTACTTGTCACAGTAAGCCACCGCATTCTCGCCGGCGATATTGCCGAATACCACAATGTCTGCCACCGCGTTGCCGCCGATGCGGTTGCCGCCGTGGACGCCGCCGGTGACTTCGCCCGCCGCAAACAGGCCCGGGATCGCGCTGCCGTTGACGTCGATCACTTCCGCGGAGGTGTTGATCTTGACGCCGCCCATGGTGTGGTGGATGCCCGGCGCGATCTTGATCGCGTAGTAAGGAGCCTGGCTCAGATCCGCATCCATGCCGGTTGTGCGGTCGAAGTCGGGATCCTTCTGATCGGCCACATACTGATTCCAGGTCGTCAGGGTATCCGCCAGCGTCGCCGGATCGATCTCCAGCTTCTTCGCCAGTTCCTCGATCGTATCTGCCTGCACGGTGATGCCTGTGGAGATGTATTTTTCGGTAGCCTTCAGGCCTTCGCGCAGGCGCTGGTCAAAGATAATGTAAGCGTAGCTGCCCGTCTGTGCCAGTTCAGCTGCGGAGACCACATCGCGGGTCAGCAGCTCGTTCGTGAAGCGTTTGCCTTCCTGGTTGACCAGGATCGCGCCGTCTCCGCGCACACTCTCTGTGATTAGCATGCTGGTGCCCTGCTCGACGGTCGGATGCAGCTGGATCTGATCGATATCGACCAGG
>JAILID010000042.1 GCA_024695465.1 Lachnospiraceae bacterium
ATTCGGAACCAAATTCAGAATCCTCAGAGAAAAGAAAGGCATGCCCCGGGCCAGCTGCGACGAGATCTTCAGCCTCATGCGCGGCACCGTCTCCAACTGGGAGAACGGATACGCGGAGCCGGAAGAAGATCTGCTGCCCGACATCGCCAGCTTCTTCGGCGTCAAGATCCGGGACCTGACAAGTGACCTGCCGCTTGCCGGCTGACGTTTCTTCCATCCCTGCCGGTTTTTACCTCCTACCTTTTTCCGACAGAGATGTTCCAATATATTGTTTCTTCATACTCCCATCCCCCATTTACGGACCCGGCGGATTACGCCGGGCCCTTTCATTTGGCATAAAACAAAAAAAGACGCCGGATCCCTCCGACGTCAGAATAAGATTATATAGGTAGTTCACTTTTCCCCGATCATCTTCCTGATTCTTGCATGTACGCACCTGAGCATAGCCTGCAGGCGCATCCTGCCCATGAAGTTGTCCATCTCGTTATCCACCGGGCCTTCCGTGATGAAAGCATCCTCCGGCCCGGCTTCCTCCAGGAACTTCTGCGCAGCTTTGGCGCCGGCCAGCGTCGAGATATCGAAGCCCTTCTCCTTCAGGAAAAACTCCGTCGCCTCATCCATATCGTCATCGAAATCTCCTCCGGCAGCGTCATCCGGCGCGTCCCCGAAGGCTTCCCAGACAGAATCCAGTTCCTCTTCTGTACTGTCATCATCGTCATATTCCTCATTCTCTTCCGTGACCTGATCCACCACGGCATGGGCATACAGGTTGGAACCGGCATAAAAGAAATCCTCTTCCGGTTCTCCGCCTTCCGTTTCCGCACGCGATCTCGTCTGAGCATACAGGAACAGCATCTGCGCCGCCATGGTCTTCAGATCTTCCACCGGATCTTCCTTGTCCAGGATATCATCCCCCAGTTCCGAGTCCAGCAAAGCTTCCCTGACATCCCAGCCCCGGTTTTCCAGATCCAGGAACTCCTTCTGGGTTGCCTCGTCAATCTCTTCTGCCGTCTTATGCAGGTTCTTTTTCCGGAAGGCAATTTCCTCATGCTCTATCTTCGCAATCTCCCGGATCAGTTTCCGGACCGGCAGGGACAGCTCATCCGAGAAAATAAGCGGCCGACGGGGATCCCGGTACATATCTTCTGCATATCTTTCCAGACAATCGATCAGATCAGGCCATCTGTCAAATTCAGGCACAGACAGAATACCGGCTCTGCGGCGCTGCTCGACTTCTATGACAGCGCTGATATCCTCATCATGACCTTCTCCGTCCTCTGCCCAAAACGCAGCCTCTTCTTCCAGTTTTTTGTCTGGTAAATTTTCATATTCATAATGCATCGCGGGAATCGGCAAATCGTCCAGATTCATTTCCTTTTTATTCCCGGTATACCAGGCCAGGACATCGCCATCATACACAAAGTACATTTATACAACCTCCGCAACTTGATCTCCCTGTCATGATAACCCAAAGCGGGGCCGCAGGCAAATAAAAAAACCGGCAGCGAGTTCACATCGCCACCGGGTATATCAATAACCTTTTTGGGGAAATTATTCCTGTTGGGTTTAAAAACAGCAACTTTTTTTATTTCGCCCATATGAAGGAATATTTAATCGGAGGTGCCGCTATGAAAATCCTGTTTCCCCTTTTGTTCCCCTTGCCTTTCGCCCGGGAACCCCTTAAAATATTGGGTGGAACCCCTGCGAACCTTGACAATGGCATACGCGCACTTCCCCGCTTATCCGGAGCGGAGGAAGGACAGGAAGAAGGTGCTGTCAGATGACAGAATTCCGCCGTCCCGTACCTGCAGATGCGATTCATAAAGAGAAAGAAAATCTTATTCTCACAGAAGAAATCCATCATATTTCTGAACAGCTGGACGAACTGATCTGTCTGCTGAAAAACAGCACCTCCCACAAAAATGAGATCTTATCTGAGGAACCGTCGTCAACAGACAAGGAAGTCATGACCGTTAAGGAAGCCGCCGCTATGCTGAGGATCAGCCTGCCCAAGATGTATGAATTTGCCCGTTCCGGCAAGATTCACTATCTGGAGGTCGGCAGAAGAATCCTCATCTCCCGGTCATCCATAATAGCCCTGCTTCAGGAAGGAGACAGTAATGTCTAACAGAAGAGATAACGGCGAAGGATGCCTCAGAAAAAGAAGCAACGGTACATGGGAAGCGATTATCACGCTTTCCGTAGATCCCGTTACCCGTAAAAAGAAAACCAAGAGCCTGTACGCGAAATCCCGCAAGGAAGCCAAGGCGAAAATGGAAGACTTCCTGGAAGAGTTGGAGGAAAAGAAGCAAAGCCTTATTCTTCCGGAATATGAGCAGGAGAGCGAGGATGATATGCTTCTCGCCGACTGGTTGGAAACCTGGCAAAAGACCTATCTTGCCGATATCAAGCGCAGCACAAAGGACACCTACAGAAGCGCGATTGACAACCACATCAATCCCGTGCTGGGCTGCTATCCCCTCTCCAAGCTGAAGGCGCCGGTGATCCAGGAATTTTACAATCAGCTTCACGAGGATAAAGGACTCAGCCCGAAATACATCAAGAACATTCACGGTGTACTTCACAGTGCCCTGGACAAGGCTGTAGAGATCGAATTTGCCGCGAAGAACTATTCATCCGTCTGTTCCATCCCGAAAGTCGAGGAACCCGAAATAAAGCCCCTGAACAAGGAAGAGCAGGAACGCCTCTTCGCAGCCCTCAAAGGCGAGCCTTTCGAGGACCTGATCCTTACCGACCTGTTTACTGGCCTCAGATGCGGCGAATTGATCGGTCTGACCTGGGACTGCATAGATTTCGACCAAGGTATCATCCACGTCAAAAAGCAGCTTTCTATGCCCCGTAAAAAGGGCGGAGGAGGAAAATGCTACTGGAGCAGCCTGAAAAACGGCAAAACCCGAATCGTGGTTCCTGCACCGTTCGTCATGAATGTGCTGAAGCATCATAAGTCTGTACAGGCACAGCAGAAACTTGCTGCCGGTTCCCTGTGGGACGAGGGTGATTTTCCCGGACTGGTCTTCACCCATGATAACGGCTACCACTACATTCAGCCTACCATCTGGAAGGAATTCCAGAAGGTCCTGAAGAAAGCCGGACTCAGTCATTACCGCGTTCACGATCTTCGTCACACCTTTGCCGTAAACAGTCTCAAGGCCGGCGATGATATCAAGACTCTGCAGGAAAACATGGGCCACTTCTCAGCAGCGTTCACCCTGGATAAATACGGCCACGTTGTAGATGAGATGCGAAAAGCCAGCTCCAACAGGATGCAGAAACTGATCGACAGCATGAGTATGTAAGCAAAATCAAAAACGCCTTACGCAGCCTTCCGGAAAAAACGGAAGGTTTTTCATGCACTGAATCAGTTATCCGATCGGACACAAACTGCAGATAATCGCGTAACTGAACTGCCGAAAAAAAACGGCGGCCAAAACGCTAAATCGGCTCCCGCCGGGGGAGCCGAAAAACAAAGTTGGTATAAAGTTGGTATAAAGTTGGTACGATAGGAAAAACCCCTTGAAAATCAAGGGGTTTTGGTGCGGGAAACAGGACTTGAACCTGCAAGTACGTACGTACACATGAACCTGAATCATGCGCGTCTGCCAATTCCGCCATTCCCGCAAGGTGTGGGCAGGGGTGGATTCGAACCACCGAAGCTAATAGCGGCAGATTTACA
>JAILID010000049.1 GCA_024695465.1 Lachnospiraceae bacterium
CAGGATGATAAAAGCGTTGTCCAGCGTCCTCCCCCTCATATATGCAAGAGGAGCGACCTCGATCAGTCCCTTTTCCGAATTCCTGAGATAATTCTCCGCCCCCATGATCTCATAGAGAGCGTCATAAAGAGGCCTGAGATACGGGTCGATCTTGCTCTGCAGATCCCCGGGCAGAAAACCCAGGCGCTCTCCGGCCTCGATAGCGGGCCTGGTCAGGATGATCCTCGCGACCTCATCCCGGCGGAAAGCCCGGATCGCCATGGCCATGGCCAGATAAGTCTTACCGGTTCCGGCCGGGCCGATCCCGAAAGTGATCATCCGATTCCGGATGGAATCCACGTAAGCCTTCTGGCCCAGCGTCTTGGGCTTGATGGGCCTGCCCGCCATGGTGTGGATGATGATATCCGAATCCAGCCCTTCCATCTCTCCTTCCATATCGTCCATGAGAAGGGAAAGCGCATACTGTACGCTCTGAGCCGTAATCTCCGATCCCCTCTCCGACAAGGAAAGAAGCTGGGCGAAAAGGCGCTTCGCCTTTGCCGCGTTAATCGGAGCCCCCGTAATCCGAAGGGTTCCGTTCCTTGCGGACACCTCCACATGCAGCGTCCGCTCGATGCTCTTTAAGTGTTCGTCATAAGCTCCGAATATATTTTTTTCATGCTCCGCCGGCAGATCGACGGAAAGCTCAACGATACTCATTCAAAAACCTTTCTCTCATAGAGAGACCTGACAATGAATCAAAGCCGGATGGATGAAAGAAATGAATATCAAAAGAAGCTCCCGGCTCACAGCAAGAGATTATAGCATCTTGCGTGTAAAAGTACAATGATAAAAAGAATATCCGCCTTAAAGAAAAGGATCGCGGCCCAATACGCCGCTCATTCGATCATCATCGCGTCCCCGAACGAGAAGAAACGATAGCGCTCCCGGACCGCCTCCTCGTAGGCCGCCAGGACCTTCCCCCTCCCGGCAAACGCCGAAACCAGCATGATGAGCGTCGACTCCGGCAGGTGGAAATTGGTGATCAGGCCGTCCATCAGCTTAAAGCGGTAGCCGGGATAGATAAAGATGTCCGTCCAGCCGCTCTTCTCCCGCAGAAGGTATTCCCCGGGCGCCGCCGTCCCCGCGCAGGCGTCCGCCTCGGGAAGAGCCTTTGGCGTCTCGCCCCCATCCGCCCGCTCCGCCGCGCTCTCAATCGTCCGGCAGGAAGTCGTGCCGACGCAGATGACCCGGCGGCCGGCTTTCTTCGTCTCGTTAATGAGCTCCGCCGTCTCCTTCGTGACCATGTAGAATTCCGAATGCATATGGTGCTCCTCCACCCGCTCGGCCTTGACCGGGCGGAAGGTTCCGAGTCCCACATGCAGGGTCACATGGGCGATGTTGACCCCCATGGCCCTGATCTCTTCCAGCAGTTCACTTGTAAAATGAAGACCCGCCGTAGGCGCCGCCGCGGACCCTTCGTACCTGGCGTAAACCGTATTGTAGCGGGACTTGTCCTCCAGCTTGTGATGGATGTAGGGCGGCAGGGGCATTTCCCCCAGGGAATCCAGCACCTCCTCAAAAATCCCCTCGCAGCTGAAGCGGACCAGGCGGTTCCCCTCCTCGACGATATCCGTGATCTCAGCGATTAAAGGCGCCTTCTCCACCGTCCCGTCCGGACTCCCGAAGAGGATCCGGCTGCCAACCCGGCATTTTTTCCCGGGCTTTACCAGGGTTTCCCAGGTATCCGCGCTTTTGCGGACCAGGAGCAGGAGCTCCACCTTGCCGAGACTCCCCTCCCGCACCCCGTAGAGGCGGGCCGGGATAACCTTGGTGTCGTTGATGACCAGCGTATCCCCGGGCTGAAGATAATCTTTCACGTTCCGGAAGCTGTCATGGCTGATCGCCCCGCTTTCCCGGTCCAGGTGCAGCAGTCTCGAAGAGGAGCGCTCCAGCAGCGGATCCTGCGCGATCAGCTCCTCCGGAAGATGATAATTAAAATCACTTGTATTCATCTTTATTCCTTTAAAACGGCGGAGCTATGGCTCCGCCGTACCCTCAATCATTTTCTCAGTTTGATATTCATTCCCTCAAGACCATTCAGGATCTTGTTCATGGCAGATACAATCTCCGCCTCCTCCATCGTCTTGTCCGGATGACGGAAAACGAGGCTGTAAGCCATGGACTTGAAGCCCTTCATGATCGGAGCCCCCTCATAGATGTCGAAAAGCCTGCAGCTTTCAAGAATCCGGCCGCCGCGCTGAAGGATGACCTTCTCGATATCCGCTGCCGTCACCGCATGCGGCACGATCATGGAGATATCGCGGCTCACCGCCGGGTATTTTGCGATACCGCTGTACTTGCGGTCAAAGGTCGCGAACGGGAGCAGCGCGGGAATGTCGATGACCGCGGCGTAAGCCCGTTCCCCGATCCCGTAGTTCCTGCGGACCCATGGATGAACCTCCCCGATCTCGCCGATGCGGACGCCATCATAACAGATCTGCGCCTGCCGGCCCGGATGCAGGTAATTCTTAAGAAGCTCCTTCGAATATTCCGGCTTCTTCATCATGCCGAGCTTCCGGAGCAGCAGCTCCGCGACTCCCTTCATATCGAAGAAATCGCCTTCCCCGTACATGCCGAACGTAAACTGCATGCGCTCATCCGGAAGCTCGGTGAGCGGAAGGGCTTTGGCCAGATAGATATTCCCGTGCTCGTAAAGGCGGACATTCCGGTTGCGGCGGTTGTAGTTGGTCGCGAGGGAAGTCAGCATGCCGTTCAGGGAAGTCGTCCTCATGATGGAGAAATCCTCTCCCAGCGGATTCGCGATCTCGATCGCGTTCCGAAGCCCGTCGTCCTCCGCAAGAAGCAGCTTGTCGAAGGCCTTTCTGGACTCAAAAGAGTAGCAGTAAGCCTGGGAGAAGCCGCAGTCCTCGGCGACGTCCCGGGCCAGCGCCAGCACGCGCATATCGAACTGAAGCTTGCCGGCCGTGGAGGCTCCCGAAGGCAGCGTGGTCGGAATCTTATCGTAGCCGTAGAAACGGGCGGCCTCCTCCGCCAGGTCGCAGGTGCGCAGGACATCCTGGCGCCAGGTCGGAACGACGACAACGTTTTTCGCCTCGTCATAGTGAAGGCCGACCTTCTCAAAGATGTCAAGCATCATCTGTCCGGAAAATGAAGTGCCCAGAAGCTCGTTGATCCCGGCAGGCTCAAAGGGAATCTCACGCGGCTGCCATTTCTCCTCATAGACGTCCACCATTCCGCCGACAACTTCGCCCGCGCCGAACTCCTCCATGAGTTCGCAGGCCCTGTTGACCGCCAGCTCCGCGGTATTGGGATCGAGTCCCTT
>JAILID010000088.1 GCA_024695465.1 Lachnospiraceae bacterium
ATGATAAAACTCTTCATTCCCGTTCTCCGCGATGAAACGCATCGCGTCTTCGCTCCGGGAAAGCTGGGTCAGGAACAGAACCATTTCCTGCCCCTCTCCGAAGGTTAACGCGAGAAAATGAAAGACATTCGTAAGCCTCTCCCTCGCGCGAACCGCCCCCTTCTTCCTCCTTTCTTCCCTTTCGGAAAACCACTCCCTTGCGAGGGCGAAATCTCCCCTGCCTGCTCCCGTCCCCTCCCGGGCGAGTCTTTCCAGCAGTTCCTTAAGGCCCGAGATGACAAGACGGGCCAGCCTTTCCCTCTCCGGCGAGATGAGCCTCAGCTCCCGCGCCTTCCCAAGCTCCTCCTCCCGCGCCCGGCTTCGCTCCGTAAGGAAGGACAGGACGCTTCCGGCGCCGCCCTCGCCGAGCCCGGCCTTCAGGGTCTTCAACTCCCCGAAGATCTCCTTCTGGATCTCCTTTTCGGCGCTGCAGGCAGCAAGCTCACCCGCTGCCGCCTCCGCCAGCAGGACGAGAAGGCTCACCTTCTCGTCAAACGCGGCCGCCGCCAGCTCCGGATTCGACGAGACGGCTCCGGAAAGGACGTCCGGGATCCGGTAAACCTTCCGGTAGCGGTTCCAGAGTTCATAGTAGACCTTGAAATCCGCCGCGATCTCCGGGTCCTGCAGATAGGCGCCGACCATAGCCTCCGTCACCGGCTGGTCCAGCTCCTCATAGGCCGCAAGGGCTCCCGCCAGATCCTCCCAGGCCCGGGCGGTCACGAAGCGCTTCCCATCCGTATCGTTTTTGACCGAATAGAAGTGATCGGCGTGAATCGTGAGATAGGAGACCACCGCCCCGTGGATCCGCTGCCCCGCCGCGTACTCAAAGAAAGCCGGCAGGTCCTCCTCCACCCAGAGCCGCTTCACCCGATCCAGCGTCACGATGTCGAAATCCCGGACCTGGCGGTTGTACTCCGGGGGATTCCCGGCGCAGACCAGCACAAAACCCTCCGGCAGATGATGGGTGCCGAAGGTTTTCATTTGCAGGAACTGCAGCATGGTGGGGACGAGGGTCTCCGATACGCAGTTGATCTCATCGAGGAAGAGGATCCCCTCTTTCCGCCCCGTCCTTTCAATATGATCGTAGACCGAGGCCACGATCTCGCTCATAGTGTATTCCGTAACCGAATAGGTCTTCCCGCCGTAATTCTTTTGGGAAATGAAGGGCAGGCCGATCGCGCTCTGTCTCGTATGGTGCGTGATCGTATAGGAAACCAGCCCGATCCCCATCTCCTCGGCAATCTGCCGCATGATCGCGGTCTTGCCGATCCCGGGCGGCCCGATGAGCAGGACCGGCCGCTGCCGCTCCGTCGGGATCCGATAAGAGCCGGCCTCGTCTTTGGCCAGGTAGGACCTTATGGTGTACTCGATTTCTTTTTTCGCTTCCTTAATGTTCATACCTAATCTCCCCATCTCCGCCGTCAAGCAGGACCTTCAGCGCCCAGGGGGGCGCGTCCCCCGCGAAATACGCCTCCTCCGTCCGGTAGACGAATACCGTCTCGTAAGGAGTCGGATGCTTCGGATAGCTTCCGTATCCGTCCGTAAAGTAGAAAAGCCCGCGGAGATTCTTCAGTTCCCCTGCGGCCAGAAGCTCCGCGACATAAGAAAATGCAGGTCTAAAGTCCGTCCCTCCTCCTCCGTTCAGCTCGAAGCGCTCCATATAGGAAGCAAGCTCCGCAGGCTTCCGGATCGCTGTATCCCGCCGGACCTGATCGTCGCATTCCAGGATCCTAAGATTGGTACGGTCAAAGAAAGCTTCCCCGTTGGCCAGCATGGAAGCCGTCTCGGAAAGGAACTTTTCCACCAGGCTTTTCTGACAGGAAGCGGACGTATCGATGACGATGACCAGCTCTTCCACCTTTTTCGACTCGCAGTACTCATTTTCCTCGATCAGGGGCATATTGCCGTAGAGACTCATCCCATAATGATAGAAACCGTAATCGAAGGAATCCGGATCGACCCGGGATTCCTCCCGGACGACGGCATAGCGCTTCAGGAAGTCCCGGTAGGAAGTCTTCTTCCGGACTCTCACCGAAAGGATCCGGGCGAAGGCCGCCAGGCCTTTCCCGGACTTAGCCCCCGCAGCCTCCATCTCCCGCAGGATCCGTTCCGCCTTTTTCTCCCATTCCTGCTGCCTTGCCTCCGGCTCCTGCCGAAAGTTCCTTTGGTTTTCATTTCCCGTCTTCTCCTTATCGAGAAGCTCTTCCCAGAAGGAATGGTCATCCACCAGGAATTCCGCGGCGTACTTTGCCTCCGTGACCCCGTCCAGCCCGTTCTCCTCGAAGAGGCGGTAGAGGCGCTGGGCGGTCAGAATGCCGGCCTCAGCTTTCAGCTGCTGATAGATGCCGGCCCGGTAATCCTTCATCCGCCGCCAAATGGGCGGACAGCCCTCGATGGAATCGATGACCGCCTCCGCCGCTATATCCGCACATAGGTTCCAGCGGACCCGGTCGTCCATCCCGGGAGGCGGAACCAGGTGGCCCAGCAGGCAGTGGAGGAGCGAATGGAGATAGGCCCGCGGAAGCTCGGTGTCGTCCCGGACGTAGGCGTCCATGAGATAGCGGGGATTGAATCGGAAAAACTCGCCGTCCGTGCCCGCCGTAGTGGTCGTCAGATCCATCCGGCCCGGCAGGGAGTCGAGCGCCGCTCCAAGAAAGGGCATGGCAAGGAGGAGTTCGGTCCGGGTCTCGGAGAGAAGCCTCTCTCCAAGATTCCTCAGTGCTTCAGTCGCCTTCATGCCCCCTCCTCTCTGTGACTTTTCAGCCGCGCCGCGGGTTTGCGTATACTCTACCAAAACATGATATTTTGCGTCGTCTGGAAATATAAGAATTATAAGAAACGGCAAAAGATTTGCCGTTTCTTATATCCCGGGTCTTATCCTTTATCGTATCATTAATTCCCAAAGCACAGATCAAGCGCATGGAATGTCTTTCATTCAGCGCCTACTCTTCCGCCGCAAAATCAAAAGTGTCCGTGACCGCCGCGTTCCCTTCCAGATCCTCATAGACGATCAGCACGGAATAGAAGGGCTCCGCTTCGGGAACTGCCGCCGTTATCTCGCAGAGAATCGAATAGTTTGTCCCGGCAACTACCTGCGTTCCAAGCAGCGCGACGGACCTGTACTTCGCGCCGGCCAGCTCTTTAACCGCTTTTTCCAGCGCAGCCTCCGCCTCCTCGGTCATGACCGGGGAATCTGAATCGCTCCAGCCTCCGAGCAGGCCTTTATTCTGCGGGGCGGGCGCTTCGCAGTCCCGCACATCCGTGATTTCCGCATTCCCTTCCAGATCCTCATAGAGGATCACCAGGGAATAGCGGGTCTTAGCATCCGGAACAACCGGGGTGACCTTGCAGAGCAGCGCATGGTTCGTGCCGGCAACGACCTGGCTGCCGATATAGGCGCAGGGGACGTAATCGGCGCCTGTCATTTTTTCAGCAGCCTGCTCCAAAAGGCTTTTCACTTCCTCGGGAACCACGGGGGATTCCGCATGACTCCAGCCGCCGCTGATAAGCGTTTCCGCAGAACCGCTTTCCTCCCCTGCGTTCCCGCTGCTTTCAGCTTCTCCGGAAGTGATGGCGGAGCTGTTTTCATTGCCTGCATTGTTATCCTTCTTATTTTGTCCGCAGGCCTCCAGTGAAAAAATCATGATTCCCAGAAACAAGAGCGCAAATAATTTCTTCATCATGCACCTCCTCCTTATCTGATTCAGCTATCTGCCTATATTATAAGCGCATTTCTATTTCACGGCAAGCATAAACCGGGTCTGCCCTCTCCCGAATTATTTTCTTACCGCTTTCAGACCGCCGGCCATGCGAAATGCAGGTTCGCATGAAATTTTACGCATTTTCTACAGCCTTTTCCCCCTATAAAAAGGGGAACGTCATTTCTGACGTTCCCTTTCGCGCCCTTTAAAAAAAGGATCTATCTCCTCGTCTGTTTTCGTTCTTTACCTTGCCCCGCTTTTTCTCTTGACGGCAAAGACCAGAACCGCGGCGGCTGCCGCAAAAAGCATAAGCCACATAGCCGCATTGCTTTCATCGCCGGTATTTACGCTTTTCCGCGAAGAAGCGCTTGACGCAGAAGTACTTGCACTGCCTGAGCCGGCCGTGCTGACCGTGCTGCTCGTGCTGCTGCCGCCCGTGCTGCTGCCGCTTGTGCTGCCGCTTGTTTTGCTGAAGTCGCTGGCGGTGTTCCCGCCCGTGGTTCGGCCGTCCGGGCTGCCGGTGTCGCTTGTGCTGCCGCCGCCCGTGCTGCCGCTGTCGCT
>JAILID010000105.1 GCA_024695465.1 Lachnospiraceae bacterium
GATTTATGAGGGGTGCTGAACAGTTACCAATTACGAAACATATGGCAGGCGGCGCAGGGGTTTGCCGATCGCCGCGCCGTTCGTGAGAAAATGAAAGAAAATGTCCGCGAAAGCCGTATGGGAAAGGAAGCAAGCATGAGTGCTGCAAACGTTACCTGCATGGAGAAGGGCCCGATCACGGAGGAGCTTCTTCAGCAAATGAACGCCTGGTTCCGCGCTGCCAACTATCTTTCGGCCGGCCAGCTCTACCTTCTCGAGAATCCTCTTCTTAAGAAGCCGCTGACGCTGGATATGATCAAGAAGAAGATCGTCGGCCACTGGGGCACCGTTCCGGGTCAGAACTTCGTCTACGTCCATTTAAACCGCGCGATCAAGCGCTATGACCTGGACCTCATCCTTCTGTCCGGCCCGGGACACGGCGGAAACTTCTTTATCGCCAACACCTATCTGGAAGGCTCCTACAGCGAGGTCTATCCCAACGTCAGCGAGGACGAGGCCGGCATGCAGAAGCTTTTCAAGCAGTTCTCCTTCCCGGGCGGCGTGCCCAGCCACTGCGCTCCGGAAACGCCCGGTTCCATCAACGAAGGCGGCGAGCTCGGCTATTCCATCGCCCATGCTTTCGGCGCGGTATTTGACAACCCGGATCTGATCGCCGCGGTTACGGTGGGCGACGGCGAGGCGGAGACCGGCCCCCTGGCCACATCCTGGCAGAGCAACAAGTTCTTAAATCCGGTCACGGATGGAGCGGTTCTCCCGATTCTCCACCTGAACGGCTACAAGATCGCCAATCCGACCCTCTTCGCCCGCATGTCCCATGAAGAGATCACGGACTTCTTCCACGGCTGCGGCTGGGAACCCGATTTCGTCGAGGGCGACGATCCCATGACCATGCACCGGCTCATGGCCGAGACCCTGGACAAGGTCATCGAGTCCATCAAGGCCATTCAGGAAAAGGCCCGCAAGACGGGCGACTCCACCCGCCCCAGATGGCCCATGATCGTCCTTCGGACCCCCAAGGGCTGGACCGGTCCGAAATTCGTAGATGGGAAACGCGTGGAAGGTTACTGGCGGGCCCACCAGGTTCCGATCATGATGGACAAGCCGGAGGAGCACCTGAAGGTCCTTACCGAGTGGCTTGAGAGCTATCATGCGGAGGAGCTTTTCGATGAGAACGGCACCATCCTTCCCGAGATCAAGGCTCTTGCGCCTGTCGGAGACGCCCGGATCGGGGCCAATCCCCACGCCAACGGCGGCAAGCTTTTAAGGGATCTCCGCATGCCGGACTTCCGCAAGTACGCCGTAGAGGTTGAGGAGCACGGCGGAAAAGACGGCCAGGATATGATCGAGCTCGGCAATTTCGTCCGGGATATCTTCAAGCTCAATGAGGACGCGAGGAACTTCCGCATCTTCGGTCCGGACGAGACCACCTCCAACCGCCTCAACGCGGTCTTTGAGGTAGAAAACCGCGACTGGAATTCCGAGACGCTGGAGTATGACGACCATCTTGCGGCAGACGGCAGGGTTATGGATTCCATGCTCTCGGAGCATATGTGCGAGGGCTGGCTGGAAGGCTACCTGCTCACCGGCCGCCACGGCTTCTTCGCCACCTATGAGGCCTTTGCCCGCATCATCGATTCCATGGCGGCCCAGCACGCCAAGTGGCTCAAGGTCTGCAACCAGCTCACCTGGAGAGAGGAGATTGCCTCCCTCAACCTGATCATGGCTTCGACGGTCTGGCAGCAGGACCACAACGGCTTTACCCACCAGGATCCTGGCTTCATGGATCACATCGCCAACAAGAAGGCGGATGTCGTCCGCCTCTATCTCCCGCCGGATGCCAACTGCCTGCTCTCGACCTTTGACCACTGCGTCCGCAGCCGCAACTACGTGAATGTCATCGTGGCTTCGAAACATCCGCGTCCCCAGTGGCTGACCATGGAGGAAGCCATTGTTCACTGCACCCAGGGCATCGGCATCTGGGACTGGGCTTCCAATGACCAGGGCGAGGAGCCGGATATCGTATTCGCCTGCGCGGGCGAGACCCCGACGCTGGAGGCTCTGGCCGCGGTTTCCATCCTCAACCAGGAGCTGCCGGACGTGAAGATCCGCTTCATCAACGTCGTCGACCTCTTCAAGCTGCAGCCGAGGACCGAGCATCCCCACGGGCTTTCCGACCCGGACTATGACCTGCTCTTCACGAAGGACAAGCCGGTCATCTTTGCTTTCCACGGCTATCCGAGTCTGGTCCACGAGCTGACCTACCGCCGCCACAACAACCGCCTCATGCACGTCCGCGGCTACAAGGAGGAAGGCACGATCACGACTCCGTTCGACGTCCGGGTCCAGAACGACGTCGACCGCTTCCACCTCGTCATCGAGGCCTTAAGGAACCTGCCGCAGCTGGGCAACCGCGGCGCCTACCTCTACCAGAAGATGCGCAGCAAGCTCGTGGAGCACAAGCAGTTCATCCATGAGTACGGCATTGATCTTCCGGAGGTAGCGGGCTGGAAGTGGGAGCGCTGAAAACCGGCTCTCCCATCAAAACGCCCTTTCTTATGATTTACTTGATAGAAGCAATACGACAGCCGCTCCGTGGAGCGGCTGTTGAATCATAGAGATTATCTGGAATCAGGAGACGTCATGTACGAATTTACATCTCGCATCCGCTATTCTGAATGCGCGCCGGATGCAAGGCTGTCCCTTCTGGGACTGGTCAATTATTTTCAGGACTGCGCCGTGTTTCACGCGCTGCATGTCGGCCGGGGGCCTTCCACCTGGAAGGAGGAGCATTACGGCTGGGTTATCACCTCATGGCAGATTCTGGTAAATGAATACCCCCCTCTTCACGAGCAGGTGAAGACCGCGACCTGGGCCTACCGCTTCAAGGGCTTTGAGGCCAACCGCAACCTCACGATGCGGGGCATGGATGACAAGCTCTACGCTTACGCCAATTCGAGCTGGGCCTATTTCGATACGGCTGCCCTCCGCCCGCTCCGCGTCCCCTCCTATGAGGTGGAGGCCTACGGGATCGATCCGGAGCTGCCCATGGAGGAGAAAGCGCCGAGGAGGATCCGCCTGCCCAAAGTGAATGTGCAGGAAAAGCAGGCGATCCGGATCCGTTCGACCAATCTGGACTCGAACGGGCATGTCAACAACGAGCAGTATATCGCCATGGCGCTGGCCTATCTGCCGGCCGGCATCAAGGTGCGGGAGCTTCGGGTCGAATATATCGGGCAGGCCCGGCTGGGCGATACGCTACTGCCCAGGGTCTGGCATGAGAAAAATGAATACATTGTCTGGCTTGAAAAGGAAGGAAAGACCTGCGCGGCCATTCTTTTCCGGATCAACGAGGATGAAAAGGTGCTGCCGATCGCGCCGGAGGTGAAAACAAATGATTGAACTTGGGAAAATGCAGAAACTGCTCATCGTGAAAAAAGAGGATTTCGGGGTTTATCTGGCCGAATCTGCGAAGGACGGGGAGAAGGAAAGGGTTCTTCTTCCGAAAAAGCAGGTCCCGGAAGGAGCCGGGATCGGTGATTCGGTCGCGGTTTTCATTTACCGGGATTCCTCCGACCGCCTGATCGCGACCACGAAAAGACCGGGGATCCTGCTCCACGCCGTAGCCCCCCTCCGGGTCAGCCAGGTGACGAAGATCGGGGCTTTTCTGGACTGGGGGCTTGAGAAGGATCTGCTTCTTCCCTTCAGCGAACAGACGAGGAAGGTCCGGGAGGGCGAGGAGATCCTGGCGGCCCTCTATGTGGACAAGAGCGGACGGCTGGCGGCGACGATGAAGCTTTACCCCTATCTCCGGCAGGATCCGCCCTATAGGATTGGCGACATGGTGACGGGTACCGTCTATCAGTACGCCCCGAATTTCGGAACCTTCGTCGCGGTGGACAGCATGTATTCCGGGATGATATCCCGGGAGGAGGCGCCGGACGGCTATCCCGTCGGGCAGCTGCTGGCCCTGCGGATCGCCAATATCAAGGAGGACGGCAAGCTGGACCTTTCGGCCCGGCGCAAGGCTTACGAGCAGATGGATCAGGACGCGGAGAAGGTCATGAGAAAGCTTCACGAGGAGTACGGAGGGGTTCTGCCCTTTGACGACAAGGCGGCCCCGGAAAGGATCCGCGAAGTGTTCGGGCTTTCCAAGGCCGCGTTCAAGCGGGCGGCGGGAAGGCTGTATAAGGAGAAAAGAATTGTGATCCTGGACGGTGAGATCCGGGAGGTGTAAGGAAAGGAGGGTTTTCGATGGAAATGGGATATCTGGACAGGTATATGGAAGCGGTGGCTTCGCTTGCGCCGGTGATTACTTCATACGGCTACGCGGGGATCATCGCCGCCGCGCTGATCGCGCTGGTATTCGCCTTCTTCGGCTATAAGCTCCTGCGGCTTTTTCTGGTGCTTATGGGGCTGGGCCTCGGCATTTCCCTGGGCGGATCCGCAGCGATCGCGCTGAATCTGGAGGACAAGCTGATCGTGATCATCTCCCTGGTAATCGGGGTCCTGTTCGCGTTTCTTGCCGGTGTAATCTACAAAGCGGGACTTTTTGCCGTCTTCGCGGCGGCGGGTTTTTATCTGGGTACAAATTACCTGTCTTTATTCTACAGCGGCGCTTACGCCAGGTGGATCGTTATCGGCTTCGCCCTCATCATGGGACTCCTCTCCGCCTGGCTGGGGAAGGTGCTGGTGATAATTCTGTCCTCCCTTGCGGGCGGGCTGGCGCTGGTCCAGATCATTTTTCAATTCGTCCTCACCCAGTTCCTGGAATTGAACTCCAGCCAGGCGGCTTCGATCATCATGGTGGCGATCGGGGGGATCCTGGCGGTTGTCGCGATCCGCTATCAATTTACCTCGAACGAAGGAGAGTAGGACATGCCGTTTACGCATCTTCACGTCCATACAGAATATTCCCTCCTGGACGGGTCGAATAAAATCAAGGAATACGTGGCCTTTGTCAAGAGGCAGGGAATGAATGCGGCAGCCATAACAGACCATGGAGTTATGTATGGCTGCATTGACTTTTATAAGGAAGCGGTGAAAGAAGGGATCAAGCCGATCCTGGGCTGCGAGGTCTATGTCGCGCCGGGAAGCCGCTTTGACCGGGGCGAGGGCCTGAAGGGAGAGGACCGCTACTATCACCTGGTCCTTCTGGCCGAGAACAACAAGGGTTATGAGAACCTGGTCAAGATCGTCTCCTCGGGTTTCATAGACGGCTTCTACTACAAGCCCCGGGTGGACAAGGAGATCCTGCGCCGCTATCACGAGGGGATCATCTGCCTGTCCGCCTGTCTGGCCGGAGAGATTCCCAGGGCCCTCGTCCGGGAGGACTATGAAGGAGCCAAAAAAGCGGCTTATGAGTACCGGGATATTTTCGGAGAGGACAGCTTCTTCCTTGAACTTCAGGATCACGGGATCCCGGAGCAGCGGCACGTGAACCGCCAGCTGGTCCGTATGCACGAGGAAGAAGGATTTCCGCTGGTCTGCACCAATGACTGCCACTACACCTATAAGGAGGACGTGGATTCGCATGACATCCTGCTCTGCCTCCAGACCGGAAAAAAGGTGGCGGATGAGGACCGGCTGCGCTACGTGGGAGGCCAGTACTACGTGAAGTCTCCGGAGGAGATGCAGGAGCTGTTCCGATTCGCGCCGGAAGCGGTCGAGAATACGGAAAGAATTGCGGAACGCTGCCAGGTGACGATCAGCTTCGGAGAGCGGAAGCTGCCGGAATACGAAGTGCCGGACGGCTATTCCGCCTGGGAGTACCTGAACATGCTCTGCGGGGAGGGACTGCGGAAGAACTACCCCGTCGTGACGAAGGAGCTTAAGGAGCGCCTTTCCTACGAGCTTTCCACCATAAGGAATATGGGCTTCGTCGATTATTTCCTCATCGTCTGGGATTACGTGAAGTTCGCGAAGGATCACGGGATCGCGGTGGGGCCGGGCCGGGGTTCGGCGGCGGGCTCCCTGGTATCCTACACGCTGGGAATTACTTCCCTGGACCCGACGAAATACAACCTGATTTTTGAGCGCTTCCTGAATCCGGAGCGGGTGACCATGCCCGATATCGATATGGATTTCGGCTTTGAGCGCCGGCAGGAAGTGATCGATTATGTGGTGGAGAAGTACGGAAGGGACCGGGTCGTCCAGATCGTGACCTTCGGCACCATGGCGGCCAGAGGCGTGATCCGGGACGTCGCCCGGGTACTTGATTTCCCTTATAACGAGGCGGACGCCATCGCCAAGATGATCCCCAAAGAGCTCAATATCACGCTGGACCGGGCCCTGGAGATGAATCCGGATCTTAAGAAGCGCTATGAGGGGGAAGAGAAGATCCGCTACCTCATCGATATGGCGAGGAGGCTGGAAGGACTGCCCCGCAACGTTTCCATGCACGCGGCCGGAGTCGTGATCTCCCGCCTGCCGGCCGTCGAGTACGTTCCGCTGGCCAGGTCCCAGGACGGTTCGATCACGACGCAGTATACGATGACGACCCTGGAAGAGCTCGGGCTCCTCAAAATGGATTTCCTGGGCCTCAGGACCCTTACCGTGATCCAGGACGCGGTCGGGCTGGTCAACCGGCGCCTTGCCGCGGAGGGTTCAAAGGAAAGGCTCGACATAGATCAGATCGACTATAACGATCCGAAGGTCATGGACATGATCGGGCGGGGACGCTGCGAAGGCGTCTTCCAGCTGGAATCCGCCGGGATGAAGTCCTTTATGAAGCAGCTTAAGCCCAGGAGCATGGAGGATATCATAGCCGGAATCGCCCTCTACCGGCCCGGCCCCATGGATTTCATACCGAAGTACATAAAGGGCAAGGAGAATCCGGAAGCCGTCACCTACGACTGCGAGAAGGTTCGGCCCATTCTGGAGACCACCTATGGCTGCATCATTTACCAGGAACAGGTCATGCAGATCGTCCGGGATCTTGCCGGCTACAGCATGGGCAGATCGGACCTTGTCCGCCGGGCCATGTCCAAGAAGAAAGCTTCGGTCATGGAGAAGGAAAGGCGGAACTTCATTTACGGCAATGAGGAGGAAGGGATTCCCGGCTGCCTTAAAGGCGGGATTTCGGAGGAGGTCGCCAACCGGATCTTCGACGAGATGACCGACTTTGCCAACTACGCCTTCAACAAGTCGCACTCGGCGGCTTACGCGGTTGTCTCCATCCAGACGGCTTACCTGAAATACTACTATCCGGTGGAATTTATGGCGGCACTCATGACTTCGGTTATCGACCATCCGGAGAAGTGCACGGAATATATCCAGCACTGCCGGGAAATGAAAATCCCCATCCTCCCGCCCTCCGTTAACAGCGGCTTCGGTCCCTTCACGACGGAGGGAGGCTCCATCCGCTACGGCATGTACGCTATCAAGAGCATCGGACGCGGCGTGATCGATATGATTGTGGCGGAGAGGGAGGCAAGGGGACCCTACAGCTCGATCCGGGATTTCCTGGAGCGGACCTATGGAAAGGATCTGAATAAGCGGGCGGTGGAGAACCTGATCCGGGCCGGGGCGGCCGATGATTTTCCGGGGACCCGGAAGCAGCTCCTGGTCGTCTACGCCAGGATCCTGGACTCGATCGCGGAGGAAAGCAAGGCCGGCATGACGGGCCAGATGAGCCTTTTTGACCTGATGGCGCCGGAGGCCCGGAAGGCTTATGATATCCAGCTGCCGCCGGTGGGGGAATTTTCCCGGGAGGAGCTGCTCGCAACGGAGAAGGAGGTGCTGGGCGTCTACCTGTCCGGTCATCCGCTCGAAGAATTCTCCGCGCTCATGAAGGAATACTGCACGGCTTCTTCCGCGGATTTTATGCTGGACGAGGAGACCGGAGAGGCCCGGGCGGCCGGGGGCGCGCGGGTGACGATCGGCGGGATCCTGACCGCGAAAACGATCAAATACACCAGAAACAACCAGGTCATGGCCTTCGTCACCATCGAGGACCTTATGGGCACCGTGGAGATCCTGGTATTTCCGAAGGTTTTCGAGAAGTACCGGGATAAGCTGACGGAAGACAGCAAGCTTCTTATAGAGGGGAGGGTCTCCGCCGAAGACGACAGGGCCAGCAAGCTGATTGCGGACACGGTCACGCCTTTTTCGGAGCTTCCGATGGAGCTTTGGATGCAGTTCCCGGATATGGAGGCCTTTCTGGAGGCGGAGTCCGGAATCCGGGAGGTCCTTGAAGCGGCGGAGATCGGAAGAGACCGGGTTTTCATTTTCATAAAAGAAGGCAGAAAGGTCAGGGAGGAGACCCGATCGAGGCGGATCGCGCTCGGAGAATCCCTGCCGGACTTCCTGAAAGAGCTGATCGGGACGGAAAATGTAAAAATTCGGCCCGCGAAAAGATAAAGGTGTTGAAAAAACAGGCTTCTTGATTTAGAATAGAAAAGGTAAAGTTGCACATTTCCTTTTGGAAAACAAAGAGGGATATTGTAAATTATAGAAGAAACCGGGGGTCAAATTATGGCTGAGACTACGAAGATCAAAACGATTGGTGTCCTGACTAGCGGAGGGGATGCTCCTGGCATGAACGCTGCCATCCGCGCGGTTGTCCGCCATGGGCTTTCCAGAGGAATGAAGGTCTATGGAATCTACAGGGGTTATACAGGACTCATGGAGGAGGATATCAAGGAGATGCGGGCCGGAGACGTCTCCGATACCATCGAGAAGGGCGGAACGATTCTGAAGACTGCCCGCTGCAAGGAAATGCGTACTCCGGAAGGCGTTGCCAGGGCAGTAGAAGTCTGCCATAAATACGGGATCGAGGGCCTGGTCGTCATCGGCGGCGACGGCTCCTATCGCGGCGCGGAGAAGCTGGCGGATCAGGGAATCAACGTCATCGGGGTTCCGGGAACCATCGACCTTGACATCGCCTGCACCGAGTATACGATTGGCTTCGATACGGCGGTCAATACCGCGATGGAAGCCATCGACAAGGTTCGGGATACCTCTTCTTCCCATGAGAGATGCTCCATTATCGAAGTTATGGGCCGTTCGGCCGGCTATATCGCGCTCTGGTGCGGCATCGCCAACGGGGCGGAGGATATCATCCTCCCGGAGAAGTACGATTATGACGAGCAGAAGCTGATCGACAACATCATCGACAACAAGAGGCGGGGCAAGACCCACCACATCATCATCAACGCGGAAGGCGTCGGCCATTCCGCTTCCATGGCAAGGCGGATCGAAGCCGCGACCGGTATCGAGACCAGGGCCACGATTCTCGGCTACATGCAGCGCGGCGGAAGTCCGACCTGCAAGGACCGGGTCTACGCTTCGACGATGGGCTGCAAGGCGGTGGACCTTCTGGCGGAAGGCAAGACCAAGAGGGTCGTAAGCTATTCCAACGGAGCTTTCCGGGATTACGACATCAACGAGGGCCTGGCGATGACCAAGGGCATCGATGAGTACCAGATTCGGATCGCCCGCTCGCTGTCCCACAATTATTATAAGGCGGAGGCTATCGCCGCGGAAGGCGGAGAAGAATAATTGGAACTGTCTTTTAAGGAAATTAAAAACCTGCAAAAGTACAAGAAGGCCCGCGATGAGCAGGGCCTTTTTGTGACGGAAGGAAGAAAGCTCTTTCTGGAAGCCCCCAAGGAGGACCTGGTGGAGGTGCTCGCGACCCGGGCCTACGCGAAAGAGTACGGAGAGGATTTTAAGAAGCTTCCTCCGGACGTCCGGCTGCTCGACGGCCTGGACGAGGGACGCTTCATGAGCCTTGCGGACACGAAAAGCCCCCAGGGGATCCTGACGGTGCTGCGGAAGCCTTCCTTTTCCATGGAAATGGTTTTTCAGGAGGCGGATCCCCTGTTTTTGCTGCTGGAAAATCTCCAGGATCCCGGCAACGCGGGGACGATTGTGAGGACCGGCGAGGCCGCGGGCGTGACGGCGGTCTTTCTGACGGCCGGTTCGGCCGATATGACGAGTCCCAAGACGGTCCGCTCCACCATGGGATCGGTGTTTCGGGTTCCGCATTTTTATGTCGAGGATACGGACCGGCTGCTGGAAAGCTTCCGGCTCCGGGGAGTCAGGACCTACGCGGCCCATCTTCTGGGGAAGCGCTCCTACGCGGAGGAAGATTACCGGGGCGGAGCGGCCTTCTTTATCGGAAATGAAGGGCGGGGGCTTACGGACGCGCTGGCGCTTAAAGCGGATGTCCGGGTCCGGATCCCCATGAAGGGCCGGGTGGAATCCTTAAACGCCGCCATGGCTGCCGGGATCCTCCTGTACGAGGCGGGACGGCAGCGGGCCGGAGGATTTTCAGCGGGGCGATGAATAATCAGGAGATTGATTCTTTTCATTTTTCCGATCCTGTTGTATGATAGGAGGCATCTCTCGCAGTTAACTTACCGGAAGCAATGATTTAGAAGAATAGGAGAATGGATATGGATCTTCACGGACGCAGCTTTTTAACCCTGAAGGATTTTACGCCGGAGGAAATCGGCGGCCTGCTCGATCTGGCAGCCGAGCTCAAAGCCAAAAAGAAGCAGGGCATCTACGGCACAAGCCTTCTGCACAAGAACATCGCGCTTATCTTCGAGAAGCCGTCGACTCGTACCCGCTGCGCGTTTACCGTTGGCGCCCAGGATGAGGGCGGAAACGCCGAATACCTTGGCGTTCACGATATTCAGCTGGGCGGCAAGGAAAGCGTGGAGGATACCGCCCGGGTGCTGGGCCGGATGTTCGACGGGATCGAATTCCGCGGCTTCAAGCACAAGACGGTAGAGGATCTGGCCCGCTATTCCGGGGTTCCGGTCTGGAACGGGCTGACCGACGACTTCCATCCGACCCAGATCCTCGCCGATTTCCTTACCATGCGGGAGCATCTGGGGGAGATCCGGGGCAGGAAGCTCTGCTTCCTCGGAGACGGCCGGAACAACATGGCCAATTCCTTCCTTGTCGGCTGCGGGAAGATGGGCGTGAATCTTTCCATCATCGCGCCCAAAGAGCTCTGGCCGGAGGAAGGGCTGACAGAACTCGCCCGCAGCTATGCGGAAGAAGCGGGCTCCAGGATCGTCATCTCGGAATCCCTCGACGAGGTGGAAGGCGCGGACGTCATCTATACGGACGTCTGGGCGTCCATGGGCGAGGAGGACAAGGCCGCGGAACGCATCCGCCTGCTTTCCCCCTACCAGGTCAACAGGGCCCTTATGGAGAAAACCGGGAAAAAGACGACGATCTTCATGCACTGCCTGCCGGCGGTCAAGGGAAATGAAGTGACGGAGGAGGTTTTCGAGTCCGCAAGCAGCGTCGTCTTTGACGAGGCGGAAAACCGCATGCACACAATCAAGGCGGTTATGGTCGCCACGCTGGGTGAAAAATGACGCCCGAAGAAAAGCATGACATGCGGGCCGGAAGGCCCGCGGATGAGATTTTATATGTCGTTATGTGCCTGGTATTCTCGCTCCTCATCGCGGCGGGAAGCGCTGTGGTCTTTTTTTCAGAAGGAGACACGACTTTCTTCAAGCGGGGGGTCTTTATGCTGGGCAGTCTTATGAATTTCCTTATGGCGGTCAGGAGCCTGACGAGAGGGCGGCGGATGACGGGCGGCTTTTTTATTGCCGCCTCTCTTCTTTGCGGGCTGCTGGTTTTCATATAGAGGTGCGAACATGGAAGAAACCACGCTCTGCGGAGCGAGCTGCTACAATCAGAAATACTATTTTAATCCGGCCTTTTCCGAACTGCCGCAGGAGGCGCAGGAGGAACTGAAGATCCTCTCCGTGGAATTTACGGAGGATGCGGGGGGCGTATTTACGATCTATTTCGGGGAGGACGCCTGTCCTCATTTCTCTGTCCGCCACGTGGAAGGAGACCAGCGCTTTGACGAGATCGGAGCCGAGCTGCTCATAAAACGTTATCAGGAAGAAAATGAAGAGCTGATGGCCCGCCTCGCCGTTTTTTACCGGATCCGTCTTCTGGGCTGGAAGGCGGACGCGGCCCTGGCCGGCCTTCCCGACGTCTTTGACCTTCCGGAGGCGAAGGATGAAACGTGAGCTCCCATCGATCGGCGGGGTTCGCCTGTCCAACCCCTTTATCCTGGGTCCTATGGCAGGGGTCACCGACCTCCCCTTCCGCCTCATCTGCCATGAATTCGGCGCAGGTCTGGTCTCCATGGAGATGGTGAGCGCCAACGCGGTCTTCCACGGGAGCCGGAAAATCGACGCTTTCGTGGCCATTTCGGAAAATGAACACCCTGTCTCCATGCAGCTCTTCGGGCCGGATCCGGAAGTGATGGCTTACGCCGCCGGGAAGCTTTCCGGCGTTCCCTGCGATATCCTGGATATCAATATGGGCTGCCCGGTTCCGAAAATCGTGAACAATAACGAAGGTTCCGCCCTGATGAAGGATATCGACCGGGCGGCGGCCATTGTCCGGGCGGTCAAAAAGGCTGCGGGCAAGCCGGTCACGGTCAAGATCCGGGCCGGCTTTTCTTCGGACAGCATCAATGCGCCGGAGCTGGCCGCGGCTTTGGAGGAAGCCGGCGCGGACGCGATCGCGGTCCACGGGCGGACCCGGGATCAGTATTACGCGGGCAAGGCGGATTGGTCCGTTATCCGCAGGGTAAAGGAAAGAGTCCGGATTCCCGTCATCGGCAACGGCGACGCGGATTCCGCCGGACGGGCGCTGGAGCTCATGGAAGAGACCGGCTGCGACTTTGTCATGATCGCGCGGGCGGCCAGGGGGAATCCCTGGATCTTTCGGGAATGCCTTTCCCTCTATGAGGACGGAGAGCTTCCGCCCCGTCCGTCCCGGGAGGAGACAGCGGAGCTTATGCTGCGCCACGCCCGGATGCAGCTTTCCGTGCGGGGAGACCGTCTCGGGATCCTGGAGATGCGCAAGCACATCGCCTGGTATACCCAGGGCTATGAGAACTCAGCCCGGGTCCGGGCCGAGATCAACGAAGCCCTTTCCTATGGGGAACTTGCCGGGATTATAGATAGATGGGCTCGAGGCGGAGCGGTCTGAAAGAACCTCTGGCAGCCGGGCGGAAACGGCAGCTATCGTCAAAATGGCGCGGCGCCGACCCCGGCATGTCCTTTTTTTGTTGTTTTTTCCGGATAAAGTCTGTTCATTGTCTGCTCAAAGTGCTATACTGTCATGGTATCGCATTAAAGGGGTGAATTACCTTAGAAAGAAGGAGATGTTACTATGGCGAGGTATATTGTGAAGAGAGTCCTTCTTGCGATCGTCAGCATTTTCGTGATCTGCGTGATCACGTTTTTTGCGATGAACGCGATTCCCGGAGGACCGTTTAATTCGGAGAAGGCGCTTTCCGAAGCGACCAAGGCGGCGCTGGAGGCCAGGTACAATCTGGACAAGCCGGTACCGGTGCAGTTCGTTCTTTATATGAAGAATCTTCTGCATGGCGATTTCGGCATTTCCACGAAGACCGGGCGCGAGATCAGCACGACCCTCATAAACTGCTTTAAGGTTTCCGCAAGGCTGGGACTCACCGCGGCGGTCTGCGCGATCATCAGCGGGGTTATCCTGGGCGCCATTGCGGCCCTTTTCAGGAACCGTCTGCCGGACCGGATTATCGTGTTCTTCACGACCCTCTTTACGGCCATGCCGTCCTTCGTCTTCGCGACTTTCCTGCTGCTGGTGTTCTGTATCCAGCTGAAGCTTTTGCCGGTGTTTGACGCGTCCTCCAGAAGCTATGTCCTCCCGGTTATCGCGCTGATGGCCTATCCGATGGCCTACGTCACGAGGCTGACCAAGACCTCCATGCTGGACGCCCTGAACCAGGACTATATCCGGACGGCCCGGGCCAAAGGGGTGGCCACCATATGGGTCATCTTCAAACACGCGCTGAGAAACGCGCTGATCCCGGTTATCACCTACGTCGGCCCTATGCTTGCCTACATCCTGACGGGCTCCCTGGTCGTCGAGAACATCTTCACGATCGGCGGTCTCGGCCAGCAGTTCGTCAAGGGAATCCAGAACCGGGACTATCCGATGATCATGGCGACCACGATCTTTCTGGCCATAGTCATGGTTATCTGCAACCTTTTGAGCGATATCATGTACAAGGTCGTTGACCCGCGCATCACGCTTGATTGATAAGGGAGGAGACGCATATGGAAAACGTAAGAAAAAACCCGCTCAGCATGCAGATCGATCCCGCCCTTTTTGAGCCGGCGACAGAAGATGAGAAGAGACAGCAGGAAGTTATGAGTGAATCCGTCACCTTCTTCCGGGACGGCATGCGGAAGCTCATGAAGAACCCCCTGGCGGTGGGCTCCATCATTGTCCTCGTCCTGATCATCGTGACGATCCTGGTCGCCCCGCTGATCGTTCCCTACGGCTACGCCGATATCCTGAAGGTCAACGGCAAGCGCGACCGGACTAACAAGAACCTCTCCGCCTTTGAGTATTCCGAGATGGAGCAGAAGTACATCGATGAAGGCGGGAAGGTCTTTCCCCACATCATGGGAACCGATTCCCTGGGCCGCGACTACTTTATCCGCGTCGTCTACGGCGCCCGGGTGTCCCTCACGGTAGGGCTTTTCGCCAGCATCCTGGTTCTCATCATCGGCGTAATTTACGGCAGCATCGCCGGTTACTCGGGAGGCCGGGCGGACCTCATCATGATGCGGATCGTCGATATCATATACTCGCTGCCCGACATGCTGATCATCATCCTGCTCTCCGTCGTCTTAAAGGAGAGACTCGGCAGCAGCCAGAATTTCCTGATCAAGACCCTGGGCGCGAACATGATCTCCATCTTTATCGTGTTCGGCCTCCTCTACTGGGTCAGCATGGCCCGGCTGGTCCGCGGCCAGATCTTAACGATTAAGAATAACGAGTATATCCTTGCGGCCAAGGCGATCGGCGCGAAGCCGGCCCATATCATCCGCAAGCACATTATCCCGAACTGCATCAGCGTCATCATCATAACGACCGCACTGCAGATTCCGTCGGCAATCTTTACAGAAAGCTTCCTTTCGTTCGTCGGCATGGGCGTCGAAGCCCCGATGCCTTCGCTGGGCTCGCTGGCCAACGCGGCCCGTGAGGGTCTCCAGTCCTACCCGTCCCAGCTGGTCTATCCGGCGGTCCTGATCGTCCTTATCGTGCTCGCCTTCAATCTTCTGGGCGACGGTTTAAGAGACGCATTTGATCCGAAGCTCAGACGGTAAGGAGGAAGGAGAATGAGTGAACAGATGAAAAATGAAAAGAATGTCCCGCTCCTTGAGGTAATCGATCTTCACACTTCATTTAAGACGGACAAGGGCGAGGTCAAGGCCGTCAACGGCGTTTCCTACACACTGGAGGCCGGCAAGAGCCTGGGAATCGTCGGGGAGTCGGGTTCCGGTAAATCCGTTTCCGCCTACTCGATCATGCAGATCCTGGACGCCAACGGCCATATCACCCAGGGCAGGATCCTCTTTAAGGGGGAGGACATTACCCACTATACGCCGAAGCAGATGCAGGATTTCAGGGGAAAGAACTGCGCCATGATCTTTCAGGATCCGATGACCTCCCTGAACCCCGTCTATACGGTCGGCAACCAGATCACGGAAGCGATCCGGATCCATTCCGACAAGTCGAAGGATGAAGCCAACAAGGCCGCGGTGGAGATGCTGAAGCTCGTGGGCATCAACGACGCGGAGCGCCGCATGAAGCAGTATCCGCATGAGCTCTCCGGTGGTATGCGCCAGCGCGTCATGATCGCCATGGCCCTCGTCATGGAGCCTTCTATCCTGATCGCCGATGAGCCGACGACCGCGCTGGACGTCACGATTCAGGCCCAGATTCTCGAGCTTATGATGGAATTGCAGAAGAAGCTGAAGATGGCCATCATCATCGTCACCCATGACCTCGGGGTTATCGCCCAGATGTCGGATGAGATCGTCGTCATGTACGGCGGCAGGATCTGCGAGAGGGGGACGGCGGAAGATATCTTCTACAATCCCTGCCATGAATACACCAAAGGCCTTCTTCGTTCGATTCCGAGCGTCAACAACATGAAGAAGAAGCTTGTCCCGATTGCCGGAACGCCGATCAATCTTCTCAATATGCCCAAGGGCTGCGCGTTCTGTTCGCGCTGCGATTCGGCCATGAAGATCTGCCTTACGGAGGTTCCGCAGGAGCTCAGGATCGATAAGACCCATCTTGCTTCCTGCTGGATGAACGTCAAAAACGGAAATTACATGAAGGAGGCAGAGTGATGAGCGGGAACCTTATTGAAGTAAAAGATTTGAAAATGTACTTCCCGGTTCGGACCGGCTTTATGAAGACCACGATGCTGAAGGCGGTGGACGGGGTTAATTTCTCGATCAAACCCGGTGAGACGCTGGGACTCGTCGGGGAATCCGGCTGCGGCAAGACGACGGTCGGCCGCGCACTGCTGCACCTCTACAAGCCGACAGGCGGCGAGATCTACTACGACGGCAACCTGGTCACGGAGAAGAATATCCTCGAGTACCGCCCGAAGATGCAGATGGTTTTCCAGGACCCCTATTCGTCCCTCGACCCCCGCATGACGGTCGAGGAGATCATCGGGGAGCCGCTGGACGTCCACCATCTCTATTCCAATAAGAAGGAGCGCAGGGAGAAGATCCTGAACCTCATGGAGCTGGTCGGCCTCAACGCGGAGCACGCGACCCGCTACGTCCATGAATTCTCCGGCGGCCAGCGCCAGCGTATCGGCATCGCCCGCGCCCTGGCGGTCGATCCGAAATTCATCGTCTGCGACGAGGCGGTCTCCGCGCTGGACGTCTCCATCCAGGCTCAGGTCATCAACATGTTCGAGGAGCTGCAGGAGAAGCTGGGCGTGGCCTACCTCTTCATCGCGCACGACTTACTGGTGGTCCGCCATATCTCCAACCGGATCGCGGTCATGTATCTCGGGCGGATCGTGGAGACGGCGGATGCGGACGAGCTTTCCGACAGTCCGATCCATCCCTATACCCAGTCGCTGCTCTCGGCGGTTCCGATCCCGGATCCCAAGATCGCCAAGAGTTCCAAGCGCATTATCCTGGAAGGCGACGTGCCGAGTCCGTTGAATATGCCCTCCGGCTGCGCTTTCCGCACCCGCTGCCGCTACGCAACGGAACAGTGCGCGAAGGAGTGCCCGGCGCTTAAAGACCGGGGCAACGGACACCTGGTGGCCTGCTGGAACAAGTAAAACCGGTTGAGCCGGATCCGCGCCGCATAAGGAGGCGTTCCGCCAGGGCAGATCCGCGCGCATCCTTTCAGAACGCTTATAGCGGACGGCAGATTCTTTTGCCGCCTGTTATAGATACATTTTAGGAAACAAGGAGGAATAACAATGAAAAGAAAAGTGTTGGCAATGTTTCTTGCGGCCGCGACTGCGGTAAGCATGCTCTCTGCCTGCGGAGGCGGAACGGCTTCCACTTCCGAGGGGACCTCGTCGACGGCGAGCGAGACTGCCTCGGCGGCAGAGACCACCGCTGTGGAAGCCGGAGACGGTGAGATCTATGAATCCCCGCTCTATCCTTCGCCGGAAGGTGTGACCCTCACGTCCAAGGATGGCACGGCTGCTCCGGATTGGACAGAGTATGATTCCCTGATCGAGCAGATCCGCATGGAGACCGACACGGAGGCTCGTGTCGCCCTCATGCATCAGGCTGAGGACATTCTCATGGAGACCGCAGCGGTCATCCCGATCTACTACTACAATGACACCTACATGCAGAAGGCTGACGTGGAAGGCATCTACTCGAACCTCTTCGGGTTCAAATATTTCCAGTTCGCCAGCTGCCCGCGCAACGTCCTGAAAGTCAACCTGTCTTCCGAACCGGCCAAGGTCGATCCGGCGCTCAACTCTTCCGTAGACGGCGCCTGCCTCTGCGTCAACCTCTTCTCCGGCCTCTACACCTACAATGAGGAAGGTACGCTTGAGCCGGATCTTGCCGCGGCTACGGAGACTTCCGAGGACGGCCTCACCTATACCTTTACGCTTGCCGACGGCGCGGTCTGGTCGGACGGTAGCCCGGTTACCATGAATGATTTCGTCTATGCCTGGAACCGCGTTGCGGATCCGAACACCGGAGCTGATTACAGCTATATGTTCGACGCCATCGCGAGGACAGACGACGGCATGCTTGATATCGAGGCCAGCGAAGACGGCAAGACCCTGACGGTCAACCTGGTCGCTCCGTGCGCTTACTTCCTCGATCTTTGCGCGTTCCCGGCTTACCTTCCGGTTCCGCAGGCTCAGGTTGAAGCTGCCGCAGGCTGGGAGACCAATCCGGGCGCATGGTGCCAGGAAGCCGGCTTCGTGACCAACGGCGCTTACACGATTGATGCCTGGACCCATGAGGAGTCTATGGTCTTCAAGAAGAACCCCAACTACCATCTGGCGGACCAGGTCAAGATCGAGGAGATCGATTTCATGCTCAGCGCGGATGATACCGCTATCTTTGCCGCTTACAACGCAGGCGACCTTGATTTCGCCGATACGGTTCCGACCAACGAGATCGCTGCCCTTCTCGACAATCCGGAATTCCATATCATCGACAACCTCGGCACTTACTACGCCGCGTTCAACGTCAACAGCCCGATCTTCGAGGGCAAGACGGTGGAGCAGGCTGTCGCCATGAGAAAAGCGTTCGCGATCCTTATTGACCGCGAGTATATCGTAGAGAACGTCGGCCAGACCGGACAGAAGGTTGCCACTTCCTACATCCCGGCTGGTATGCTGGACGGCAACGGCGGCGTCTTCAAGGCCAACAGCGATGCCTACACCTTCCCGCTTGAGGAGGAAGAGGGTTACTATCCGGCAGCTTACCAGGATGACGCGATCGATGAAGCCATCGCTCTTCTTGAGTCCGCAGGCTACAAGTTCGACGAGAACGGCATGCTCTCCGAGGAGACCCCGATCACGATCACCTATCTGACCAACGACGGCACAGGCCACATCGCTGTCGCTTCCGTCATGCAGCAGGATTTCGCAGAGATCGGCATCGACATGAAGATAGACACCCGTGAATGG
>JAILID010000152.1 GCA_024695465.1 Lachnospiraceae bacterium
GCCGCGATCCACTCTTATGATCGCAGGCCTTAACGCGGCCTGACGTCGCCGGATACTCCGTTCCCCGGCGAGGCTCCCGGGCGCACTGCCTTCCTGAGTACCGCGGCGCTTTCAGCCGGAGGCGGCCGCTCTCTTTGGGTACCTTGGGAGAAGGATTCTTTCCCGTTCCCTGCAGACACATTATATGCTCAGGGCAGGACTTTGTCAATCAAACGGCTCAGATTTATCCTCCTTATCGCCGAACGGATCGGATGATTCTTCGCTGTCTTCCTCAGGGGTTTCGGGAAGATCGTCAATCTCCTGCTCGGTATAGTCGGATTCATGCTCAAGCTCCATGGTATCGCCGTACTCGATCCCGTCGGGGGATTCCATGGCGCCGGTGAATTCGGCGTCCTCCCGGGGGAGAGCGTCCGCGATCATCAGTCCGTCGTCTTCCTCCCTGTCACGGCGGTCGATTTTTTCAATGTCGTCGTCATCCAGGAGCGGGCTGAGGTCTTCAGGCATGGCCTGCGAGAGGATGCGCGCTTCCTGAACGTTCATCAGGGGGAGCTCCCGGCGTACCCTGCGGTAGGTCCCGTTTTTCTTCATCTCCCAGGCCTTTGTGTTGTCCCGCCATTCATCTCTCATCGTGGCGATCAGACGGGCCCTGATATCTGCGTCCTCGATGGGGAACATCAGTTCCACCCGCTTGTCGAGGTTGCGGGGCATCAGATCCGCGGAGGACAGAAAAACCTTCGGGTCGCCGGCGTTATTGAAAACATAGATCCTCGCGTGCTCCAGAAAACGCCCGACAATGGACCGGATGTGGATGTTTGCGCGTCCTCCGGGCCTGATACAGCAGATGCCGCGCACCAGCAGGTGAATCTCGACGCCTTCGTCGGCGGCCTTGTAAAGCAGCCTGATCATCTTCGGGTCACACAGACTGTTGATCTTGCTCCAGCTCGAAGCCCCCCGGCCCCCGCGGGCATGGTGGATCTCGTCCCTGACCAGGCGGGAGATCGTGCGGCGCAGTTCATAAGGAGCGGCGCTGAGCTTGTCCATTTCGGCCAGACCGCCGTAGCCGGTGACCATATTGAAGAAAGCGCCCGCGTCTTTTCCGATGGTGTCGTCACAGGTAAAAAGGCCGAAGTCCGTATAAAGCCTGGCGGTGGAATCGTTGTAATTGCCTGTTCCCAGATGGACATAACTGCGCAGACCGCCGTCCTCGCGCCGTACGACGAGGGTAATCTTGGAATGGGTCTTCAGCTTGGGAACGCCATAATAGACATGGCATCCGGCCTTTTCCAGTTCCAGACACCAGTTGATATTGTTTTCCTCGTCAAAGCGTGCCCTTACCTCGATCAGAACGGTGACCTGCTTTCCGTTGCGGGCCGCGCGGGCAAGGGAAGCCACGATGGGGCTTTCACCGCTGACCCGGTAAAGGGTCTGTTTGATGGCCATAACGTTCGGGTCGTCGGCGGAATCACACACAAAACGGATCACGGGATCAAAGGAGTCATAGGGATGGTGAACGAGCATGTCGCCCTGACGGATCGTTCTGAAGATATCGTCCGAAGATGAGAAACGCTCATCTGTAAAGGGAGTGAAGGGAGCAAAACGCAGATCGTCGTATTCCGGATAGGAAGCGATCTCCTTCATAAAGAAGGTCAGGTCCAGGGGACCGGGTATATAAACGGTTTCCTTATCGCTGATGCACAGGTATTTTCTCAGACGGATCATCAGCCGCTCATCGGAGCCCCGAGGGACCTCCAGACGGACGACCTTGCCCCATTTGCGCCGCTTGAGGTTCTTGCGCATCTCGGCGATCAGCAGATTGGCGTTCGAATCGTTATAAAGAAAGTCGGCATTGCGCGTCAGCCGGAAGGGAACCCATGCCAGGGGCTTTATGCCGCCGAAGAGCTTGCTCAGATTCATCGAGATAACATCCTCGATCAGAACGCCTCGGGTGCGGCCGATCCCGGCGGGCAGAAGGACGACCCGCTTCAGGCCGGAGGGAACGGTGACGAGCGCGAAGCGCAGGCTGCCGCCCCGCGCCTGAGGAGGCAGAAGCAGGGCGATATGGATCTGTTTTGCCGCAAGGAGCGGGAAAGGCCTCTGGGCGTTGACTGCCCATGGGGACAGAAGAGGCTGCACCTCGCGGTCAAAATAGGAATTGATCCAGGCGGTCTGCTTATTGTCCAGCATTTTGGGTGAAAGAATATGAATGCCTTCACGGGCAAGGAGCGGGAGAAGCTTCTGCTGGAGGATATTGTACTGTTTTTCAACCTGTCTGAGCGCTTCCCTGCGAACGGCGGAAAGCTGCTGGGCAACGGTCATGCCGGATGGGTCCTTTTTTTCGACGCCTTCCTCCAGGCTGTGGCAGAGCGCTCCGACGCGGATCATAAAAAACTCGTCGAGATTGCTTGAGACGATAGAGATGAACTTTCCCCTTTCAAGGAGCGGGTTGTCCTCGTTTACAGCTTCGGCGAGGACGCGGTAATTGAAATCAAGCC
>JAILID010000009.1 GCA_024695465.1 Lachnospiraceae bacterium
GCGGAAGCGGCTGAGGCGCAGGCGGCAGCCAGCCTGGCGGCGGCTCGGGCGGCCAGGGAAGCGGAGGAAGCGGCTGTTGCGGCAGAAGCTTTAGCCGCACAGGCGGAAGCGGCTGCTGCGGCAGAGGCGGCAGCAGCGGAGGCTGCGGCGGAAGAAGCTGCCAGGGAAACAGAGGCGGAGAAAGTTTCTGCTCCGAGCGCCGGCGGATCGAGCGGGGAAGCCATTGTGGCCTATGCGGAACAGTTTGTCGGATGTCCCTATGTCTGGGGAGGTTCGTCGCTTACGAACGGCTGTGATTGTTCTCATTTTGTCTGGCTTGTTCTTCGGAATTGCGGCAATTACAGCGGCGGTTATTATACTTCCGGCGGCTGGGCTTTTCTGGGACAGCCGGTAGGAAGTTTATCGGAAGCCAGGGCGGGTGATATTATCGTTTATTCCGGCCATGTGGCGATTTACGATGGGTATGGCGGTATTGTAGAGGCAAAGGGTCAGGCCTGGGGTATTACTCATGACCGGCAGGCGGCCTGTAAACCGATCGTCGCGATTCGAAGGTTTACATAAAAATAAATATAATGCCGGATCACGGGGGCGGCAAGCACCCGTCGGCCAAAAACACAGATGGCGCGGCGCCGGCCGCGCCATCTGTGTTTTTGAAGCGGGGCTTAGACCCCGCTTATTTTCTGCTTGCGCTATCGGATGAGAAAGGGTATTATAAGAGGCGGTTTATTGTTTTCATACGTAATTACAGCAAACGGGGAAATCTATTCGCCGTCTGCTGTATTTTAGTAAAGGAGTTTTTGATGACTCGGAAGCAGTTATTTAATCTTCGGAAGAAGTATCTTAGAAAAAGAAGAAATAATAGTATTATTTTAGCCGCTCTGCTGCTTGCTGCTGCGGTGGGTCTGTTTGTGTTCCTGCTGCTCCTGGATTCCGGCTCTAAAGGGGATGATTCACCGGAAACAGCTCTCCCCAGGGTCGATGCTCCCGGAGACAGCGCGGTCAGGATGATGCTGCCGGATTCTGTTTCCGGTGAATACGGCTGGAATGTGACGGACGAAGGCTGGTGGTACCTGAATGAGGATGATACTCAGTTCGTCAGCGGCTGGAAGACGATCGACGGGCAGCGCTACTATTTTAACGACGACGGCTTCCTTGCGACAGGCTGGACGGATACGGGAGACGAGGGAGCCTCTTTCTTCGATATCTGCGGAATCCTGGTTCCGGAGGCGGTCCGGAAATATTGCGCCGTAACCTTTGACGGGGGACCGTCCGGAAAATCCGTATCCATCATCAACGCTCTTTTGCAAATCAACGCCAAAGGGACTTTTTTTGCGGGAGAATCGCAGGCGGAACACGATTCCCTTGTTTTGACCCGGGAAAGCCTGTACGGTTTTGAGATTGGAAACGATCTTGGCGATGAAGCCGATCTTTCTTATGAGAATACAACAGAAAAGATTCAGAAAAACGATGAGGCAATTTCCTCTGCCCTTGACAGCAGGCCGTCAATCGCCCGGCTTCCGGAGAATCTGCTGACCGAAGAGCTGGCTGAGGCGTCGGGAAAAGCGGTTATCATGTGGGACGTTGATCTTGCGGATTGGGCTTCGAAGAGCTGGGACGAGACAATGGAAGAACTGACGGAAACGATCAGAGACGGATCCATTATCCGCGTCCATGAACTTTACGGGACGGCAGAAGCGGCGGCCTGGTACTTGCTGCCGCGGCTGCAGCAGATGGGCTTTAAGCTGGTGACCGTCTCGGAGCTGGCTGAGATTCATGGCTATGCGCCGGAGCCCGGAAAAATATATTATCATTTTTATCCGGAAGAACCTGCGGCTTAAGGAGGAAAAGCGGTTCGGCGGCAGAGGGACGGCGCGTACGCAGGAGAGCGCCGCGGGAAAGGGATCTGACGGATATGGAATAAGGCTGCGGCGGCTGCCGCGCCGTGTCCGTTTTGAATATCAGGCATCAAGAGGAGAAATGTATGGGAATTGTCAGGAGAGAAGATATACGGAACGTGGCGATCATTGCGCACGTTGATCACGGGAAGACTACGCTTGTCGACGGGATGCTCAGACAGAGCGGCGTTTTCCGCGACAATCAGGAGATCCGTGAGCGGGTCATGGATTCAGGGGCCATTGAGAGAGAACGCGGTATTACGATTCTGTCCAAGAACACAGCTATCTCTTACAACGGGATCAAGATCAATATCATTGATACGCCCGGGCATGCGGATTTTGGCGGAGAAGTGGAACGGGTTCTTAAGATGGTGAACGGCGTCATTCTTCTGGTCGACGCCTTTGAAGGAACCATGCCGCAGACGAAGTTTGTCTTAAAGAAGGCGCTGGATCTGGAACTTCCGGTTATCGTCTGCATCAACAAGATCGATCGTCCGGAAGCTCGTCCGGAGGAGGTTGTCGACGAGGTTCTGGAACTGTTTATGGATCTGGACGCCTCGGATGAGCAGCTGGACTGCCCCTTCCTCTTTGCCTCGGCCCGGGAGGGAACCTGCAGCCGTGAAGCCGGAGAAGAGGGCGTCGATCTGAAGCCTCTTTTTGAGACGATCATTGACTACATTCCGGCTCCGGAAGGAGATCCGGAAAGGGGGACGCAGGTCCTCATTTCCACGATCGACTACAATGAATATGTCGGACGGATCGGTATCGGCAAGGTGGATAACGGCTCTATTGCCGTCGGGCAGGAGATCGTGAGGGTCAATTACCACGATCCCTCCGTCCGCGAGAAGACGAGGATTACAAAGCTTTATGAATTCGACGGGCTGAAGAAAGTTGACGTCGCGAAGGCGGAGATCGGTTCCATCGTCGCGATTTCGGGCATCGGGGATCTCATGATCGGCGATACGCTGTGCTCGGTTCAGGAGGAAGAGCCCATTCCCTTCCAGAAGATTTCGGAGCCGACGATTGCCATGAATTTTGTGGTAAATGACAGTCCCTTTGCCGGACAGGAGGGCACTTACTGCACTTCCCGTCAGGTGAGAGAACGCCTCTTCCGGGAGCTGAATACCGACGTCTCTCTCAGGGTGGAGGATACGGACAGCACGGACACTTTCCGGGTTTCGGGCCGGGGCGAACTTCATTTATCGGTGCTTATCGAGACCATGCGCCGGGAGGGCTATGAATTCGCCGTTTCCAAGGCGGAGGTCATCATGAAGACGGATGAGAAAGGACATAAACTGGAGCCGGTTGAGTCCTGCTACGTGAATGTCCCCCAGGATTTCTCAGGTACGGTTATCTCCATGCTGTCTGAGAGGAAGGGCGAGCTGGTCGGCATGAGCACCTTAAGCGACGGGACGGTCCGCCTTGAATTTTCCATCCCTGCCAGAGGCCTGATCGGCGTTCACGGCATGTTCCTGACCGCGACCAAGGGTACGGGCATCATGAATTCGGTATTTGAGCGATACGCGCCTTATAAAGGGGAGATCTCTTTCCGGAAAAACGGATCGCTCATTGCCTTTGAGGACGGGGAGGCGGTTACCTACGGGCTCTTTGCCGCCCAGGAACGCGGCGCCCTCTTTATCGGGCCGAATACCCGGGTTTATGCGGGCATGGTTGTCGGCGAGAGCGCGAAGCCGGAGGATATCGAGATCAATGTATGCAAAACCAAGCACCTGACAAATACCCGCTCTTCGAATGCGGACGAGGCGCTGACCCTGACCCCGCCCAGGATCCTGTCTCTGGAGCAGGCCCTGGATTATATTGACGCCGATGAGCTTTTGGAGGTGACGCCCAAATCCCTCCGCATCCGCAAGAGGATCCTGGACTCCAGAATGCGGAAGAGGGCGAATATGCGATAGGAGGAAAAGAAAATGGTAAAGATTATCCTGCACGGAGCAAGCGGATTTATGGGAAAGGTTGTAACGGAGACAGCCGACATGGATCCGAACGTTGAGATCACAGCCGGGATCGATGCGGTGGACCGCAAAGACCGGCCCTATCCGCTGTACATGAATCCCGCGGATTGCGATGCGGAAGCGGACGTTATCATTGATTTTTCGACGGCGAAGGCGTTGGACGGGCTTATCGATTACTGCCTTGGGAGAAGGCTTCCGCTGGTGCTCTGTACGACCGGTCTTTCGGAGGAGCAGCTGGCCAGAGTCGGGGAAGCTTCGAAGCAGATCGCGATCCTGCGCTCGGCCAACATGTCTCTGGGCGTCAACCTGCTTCTTAAGCTTCTTAAGACGGCGGCGGGGGTTCTTGTGCCCAACGGTTATGACGCGGAGATCGTGGAGATGCACCACAACCGCAAGCTGGACGCTCCGAGCGGGACCGCTCTGGCCCTTGCGGACGCGGTGAACGAAGGGGCCGGAGGCGGCCGGCAATATACCTATGACCGCCAGTCCAGGACGCAGAAACGCGATCCCATGGAGATCGGCATCTCCTCGGTGAGAGGCGGGACGATCGTCGGGGTTCACGACGTTCTTTTTGCCGGCCAGGATGAAGTGATCGAGTTTACGCATACGGCGTATTCCCGGGCGATTTTCGCCAAAGGAGCGATTGAGGCGGCGAAGTTCCTTGCCGGCAAAGGCCCGGGCCTCTATGACATGTCGGATGTGATCGGATAAGCTTTATTGGGAGGTGTCTATGGAGTTCCGCCCCTGTATCGATATTCATAACGGAAAGGTCAAACAGATCGTCGGGAGTACTCTGAAAGATCAGGGGGACCGGGCTGAAGAGAATTTCGTCTCGGAGAAGGGCGCGGGCGAATACGCCGCGCTTTTCAGGGAGGACGGACTGCCGGGAGGCCATGTGATCCTCCTGAATCCGAAAGATTCCCCTTTCTATGAGGCGACAGCCGGCGCGGCCCGGGAAGCGCTTCGGGCCTATCCGGGCGGGCTCATGGTCGGCGGAGGAATCACGGATGAGAACGCTGCCGGATGGCTTTCCGCCGGCGCGAGCCATGTGATCGTTACGTCCTGGGTGTTTAAGGACGGGAAGATCAAACTGGAGCGCCTTAAAAGCCTTATCGGAAAGGTGGGGAAGGAAAGGATCGTCCTTGATTTTTCCTGCCGCAAACGAAATGGCGCTTATTATATCTGCACGGACCGCTGGCAGAAATTCACGGATACCGTTCTTGACAGGGAGCTTCTTTCCGTTTTTTCCGCCTTCGCGGATGAGTTCCTCGTCCACGGGATCGACGTCGAGGGCAGGGGAGCGGGCTTCGACCGGGAACTGATCGCGATCCTCAAGGCCTTTGCCCTGGAAAATGAAACCCCGGTCACCTATGCGGGCGGAATCCGGGATCTGGCATCTCTTGCGGCCCTTGACGAGGCCGGCGGGGGAAGGATTCATGCGACGATCGGATCAGCGCTTGATATCTACGGGGGAACATTCTCCTATCGGGAGGCTGTTCGTTATTGTTCTGTGAAAAATAGAAAAATTTTATAAAAGAGTTGGAATCCTTGCAATTTTCTTGTGAAAAAGTTATAATAATAACAGGCGGGACGACAGATATCCTGCCGAGTAAATCGCAAAGGATGTGACTATATGAAGTTTGTGATCAGCGGCAAGAACCTTGAAGTAACCGATAATCTCCGGCAGATGGTCGAGAAGAAGCTCGGAAAGCTGGATCGCTATTTCTCGCCGGATACTACCTGTACGGTGACGCTTTCGGTCGAGAAGGAAAGGCAGAAGGTAGAAGTCACCGTACCTGTCAAGGGCAGCATCATTCGTTCGGAACAGGTCAGCAATGATATGTACGTCTCCATTGATCTTGTGGAAGAGATCATTGAGCGTCAGCTTATGAAGTATAAAAAGAAGATCATAGACAAGCATCAGAGCGCGGAGAGCTTTCAGAAAGAATATCTTGAGGATGTCTATGATGTGGACGACGAGGAGATCCGGATCATCCGTTCCAAGAAGTTTGAGATCAAGCCGATGTATCCTGAGGACGCCTGCGTGCAGATGGAGCTTTTGGGACACAGCTTTTTCGTCTTCAACAATGCGGAGACCGGCCGGACCAATGTCGTCTATAAGAGAAAAGACGGGGCTTACGGTCTGATTGAACCGGAGTATTAATCGATTGTGAGGAAGGCTCGCTGCCGCGGCAGCGGGCCTTTTTTTGCCTTCCCCGGTCTTCCGGGCCGGGGAAGGCAAAAAAAGCCCGGAACCCGGAGCGCAGCGGCATAACGGCGCGGCGCCGGATGCGGCGCGGCCTGTTTTTTATAAAAGAACGTTGAGAAATAGAGAATAAGGTGGTATGATAGGGAACGATTGCAATGTTTGTTAATTTATCTGAAATGTCAGGAGAATCGCTTTCATGAGTCTATTTACAAAGCTTTTCGGAACCCACAGTGATCACGAGCTGAAGAGGATTGCTCCGATCGTTAATAAGATTGAAAGCCTGCGCCCGGAGATGGCGGCTTACTCGGATGAGGAGCTCAAGGCGAAGACCGGTGAATTTAAAGAAAGGCTGAAGAAGGGGGAGACCCTTGACGATCTTCTTCCGGAGGCCTATGCGGTCTGCCGCGAAGCGGCGAAAAGGACCCTGGGAATGGAGCACTTCCGCGTCCAGCTGATTGGAGGCATTATTCTCCATCAGGGCCGGATCGCGGAGATGAAAACCGGTGAAGGCAAAACCCTGGTCTGCACCCTGCCCGCCTATCTGAACGCCCTTGAGGGCAAAGGCGTCTGCGTCGTCACGGTCAACGATTATCTGGCGAATCGTGATGCGGAATGGATGGGCGCCATTCATCGTTTCCTGGGGCTTACGGTCGGCTGCGTGCTGCAGTCCATGAAGCCGGATGAACGGCGGGAGCAGTACGCCTGCGATATTACCTATATCACCAACAACGAGCTTGGTTTTGATTACCTTCGTGACAACATGGTCATCTACAAGAACCAGCTGGTCCAGCGGGGCCTGCATTACGCCATCATCGACGAGGTGGACTCGATCCTCATCGACGAGGCCAGGACGCCGCTCATCATCTCCGGCCAGAGCGGGAAATCGACCAAGATCTACGAGGTCTGCGATATCCTGGCCCATCAGCTTCAGCGGGGCGAGGCTTCCGGCGAGATGACCAAGATGGCCGCGATCATGGGCGAGGAGATCACCGAAACCGGAGATTTCATCGTCAACGAGAAGGACAAGCTGGTCACCCTGACTGAGGCGGGCGTCAAGAAGGTCGAGGATTTCTTCCATATCGACAACCTCTCCGATGCGGCCAACCTGGAGATCCAGCACAATGTGGATCTGGCGCTCAGGGCCAACTACCTGATGCACAGGGACCAGGATTATGTCGTGAAGGAGGATCAGGTCCTGATCGTCGACGACTTTACGGGCCGCATCATGCCCGGCCGCCGCTATTCCGACGGTCTTCATCAGGCGATCGAGGCCAAGGAGCATGTGAAGGTCAAGCAGGAATCCCGGACCCTGGCCACGATCACCTTCCAGAACTTCTTCAACAAGTTCGACAAAAAATGCGGCATGACCGGCACGGCCCTGACGGAAGAGAAGGAGTTCCGCGAGATCTACGGGATGGACGTCGTCTCGATTCCCACGAACGTTCCGGTACAGCGCAGGGATTATGACGACGCGGTGTTCAAGACCAGGAAGGAGAAATATCATGCGGTGGTGGAAGCGGTCAGAGAGGCCCATGAGCGGAATCAGCCGGTCCTGGTCGGCACGATCACGATTGACGTATCGGAGCATATCTCAAAGCTTCTGAAGAGAGAGGGAATTCCGCATAACGTCCTGAACGCCAAATATCATGAGATGGAGGCTGAGATCGTCGCCCACGCCGGCGAGGCGGGCGCGGTCACGATCGCGACCAATATGGCCGGCCGCGGTACGGACATCAAGCTGGATGAGGTGTCGAAAGCGGCGGGCGGCCTTCGGATCGTGGGCACCGAACGGCACGAGTCGCGACGTATCGACAATCAGCTCAGGGGCCGGTCAGGCCGCCAGGGGGATCCGGGCGAATCGAGATTTTATATTTCCCTGGAGGACGACCTCATGCGCCTTTTCGGCTCGGATCGGCTGATGTCTACCTTTGACGCCCTGGGCGTGGAGGAGAATGAGCAGATCGAGCACAAGATGCTGAGCCGCGCCATCGAGCAGGCCCAGAAGAAGATCGAGAGCAACAACTTCGGCATCCGCAAGAACCTTCTCGAATACGACCGGGTCAATAACGACCAGAGGGAGGTTATCTACGAGGAGAGACGGAAAGTTCTGGACGGGGACAATATGCGGGACGTCGTTATGAACATGATGAACGAGGTTGTGGCCCGGCAGGTGGACACCTTCCTCTCGGACGACCAGGATCCCCAGGATCAGGAGGAAAACCTGGCGGATCTGGGCCGCAGCCTGCGCCCGATCATTCCGGTCAGGAAAATTACAGCTGAGACGGTCCGGGGCATGAACCGGGATAAGGTGAAGCAGTCCCTGAAGGAGGAGGCGGCTGTCCTCTATGCGGCCAAGGAAGCGGAATTCTCCGATATCGAGCAGATGCGGGAGATCGAGCGGGTCGTCCTTCTCAGGGTTATCGACGCCCGCTGGATGAACCATATCGACGACATGGAGCAGCTCAGGCAGGGCATCGGGCTGGCCGCTTACGGACAGAAGGATCCGAAGGTGGAATACCGCATGATCGGTTTCGATATGTTCGATGAGATGACGAAGAGCATCCAGGAGGAGACCCTCCGGGTACTCTACCATGTCCGCATCGAGCAGAAGATCGAGCGGGAGGAGCAGGCGAAGCCGATGGCGACCAATAAGGATGAGGAGACGGTGAGAAAACCGGTAGAGCGCAAGGTCCGGAAGATCGGACGCAATGAACTCTGCCCCTGCGGGAGCGGCAAGAAGTACAAGTTCTGCCACGGGGCCGCGGGAGCGCCGCCGCTTAATCTTTGATGTCCGGCGGGAAGCGCTGCCTGCCGCGGCGGGCGTAAGTCCGGTATGGGGGTTTGTTATGAAAGTATTGATCGTTTACGCGACAAGAGGCGGGGCGGCTGCAAAAGCGGCTGCCTTTCTTGCATCGCATTTTGAAAAGGTAATTGTCCGGAATCTGGGGCGCAGTATGCCGGACCCGACTTCTTACGATCTGGTGATCTTCGGCAGCGGGACTCATTTCGGTAAAATCTACATTGAACTGGAGGAATGGCTGGACCGTTATTGGAAGGTGCTGAAGAAAAAGCCGAAGGCGGTCTTTATCTGCAATGTCTTTCAGGAAGAGGAGACAGCCATCCTGAAGAGCAATTTTTCCGAGGGGATGATGAAAAACGCGGCGGCGGTCGGGGCTTTCGGCGGGGAATTCCATTCGGAAAAGCTTACCCGCAAGGACAAGATGCTTCTCCGGGTGAAAAAGAAGGAGCTTCTTTCGCCGGGACTTAAGGAACTTATGCCCTGCCTTCTGACCTGGAAGATGGAGCGTTTTCTCGCGGATATCGACTGTTTCATGGATGAGTGGATGAAGAATATGGGGATCCGCCGTGACGTAAGGGAAGAGGATTGGTGAATATGTCGAAGATAGCGCTTTTGCTTCCGTATCCGGAGATGGTGGAATCAGCCCGGAAGGTGATCCGGGAGCTGCATACGGATATCGATTACGTCCGGGCCATCGAATCGGTCAACGCGGTGAACGAGGCCCGGAGAGCGGTGGAGGCAGGGGCCAGGGTTATCGTCGCCAGAGGCTACCAGGCTATGCTGATCAAGGGCTACATGAATGTTCCGGTCATCGAGATGCGGGTCCACGCCCAGGAAATGGGACTTCTGATCGCCCAGGCCAGAAAGCTGGTGAAGAAGGACGTTCCCCATATCGGGATCCTGGTCTACAGCAACACCCTTTGCGACATGTCCCATATGGAAGAACTGATGGGAGCCAGACTTTCATTTGCCTACATCAACCGCAGTGAGGAAACGGCTGCCCGTCTGATGGAACTGGTTCGGAAGGAACCGGACATCCTGATCGGCGGCAGGGGGCTTTGCGCGGAGGCGGAGCGCCTGGGTTATCCTGCCATCTTCATGAAGGCTGAAAACGAATCGATCGCGGAAGCCATCAAGGAGGCGAAGTCCCTTCTTTTCGCGATTGAAAATGAACAGCTGAATACGGCCCAGTTCGAGGCGGTTCTCGACACGTCGGCCGGCGCGGTCATCAAGCTGAATGCCGAGGGGAAGGTTATCGTGGCCAATAAGACCATGGAAGACCTTGTCGGCAAGAATTCAGAGGATATCATCGGCCGGGAGCTGTCGGAGCTCCTGCCGGATGTCGACGAGAAAAGTATTATGGGCCTTATGGACGGGGAGGTGGAAACCTATTCCGCTTCGGTAAATATCCGCCGGACGGCCTGGATGCTGCTGGCGGCTCCGATCCGCTATGATTCGAAGATCACGGGGGCGATCATCAGCCTCCAGCGCATTTCCGGAAATCTCGGCCGCCAGCATCGGGCGATGCAGGATATGTATCTGAACGGCTTTACGGCGACCAAATCCTTCTCGGACATCAGGACCAATAACGCGGAGATGAAGGAAGCTCTGGGGAAGGCCAAAAAGTATGCGCTTTCCGACAGCCCGGTGCTCATGATGAGCGGAGAGGGGACGGAGTTCTACGCCATCGCCGAGTCGATTCACAACAACAGCCGGAGAAAAGCGGGTCCCTTCGTGAGCCTCCGGATCCGGGGCCTGGACAAGTCCCAGCAGATCGAGGCGCTGTTCGGCCGGGCTGAGGCTGCGGGGGACGCAAGGGAAGGCGGAGCTTTGACCAAGGCCAACCACGGGACGGTGCTCATAAAGGGAATCGAGCATCTGACCCTGGAAGCCCAGCACCGGATCATTCGCCTTCTCCGGCCTCACAGCGTTTCGAGGACGGACGCGAGGCCGATTGACACGTTGGATGTCCGCATCATCGCGGTGTCGAAGGTCAATCTTCGCCCGCTGGTCGCGACGGGACGTTTCAGCGAAGAGTTTTTCTATCTGATATCCGGGCTGACCGTAGAGGTGCCCGGGCTGGCCAGACGCCCGGAAGATCTTCTGGATCGTTTTGACGAGTATTTTAAGATGTTTTCGAAGCGCTACAGCAAATACAGCGTCCTGACCCAGGGGGGAAGAGACGCTCTGCTCTCCCTGGATTTTAAGGGAAACCTGCTCCAGCTGAAAGCTTTTACGGAGCGGCTGGTTCTGGAAGTGGACCGGCACAGCATCGATGAGCTTATCATCCGCAAGCTTTACCGGGAGCTTTATCCGGAAGTCAGGCCGTCAGAAGACGGGAACCTGAAGCTTGTCGTCTATAAATCGCCGGAGGGGATGAAGATCGAAGAGCTGTTGGAAAAGTTCGGCGGAAGCCGGGCGAAGGTGGCGGAGGAGCTGGGGATCAGCACGACGACTCTCTGGCGGAAGATGAAAAAATACGGGGTGGAGCCGCGCTTTCGGGGATGAGGACTTGTGCAGTTTCCACAAAAAGCGGATGGAAAGTTCTCTGAATAGCTGAGAGTTGCATTTTCTGAAATGTGGATTTCATATTTGACGAAAATGAAGACCGGCGCAGCGGCAAACGGAAAAAGCAAAATGCAATAAATGAATTGAAATCTGAAATGAAATAAACAAAATATAACATGAATTGAAATGAAAGAGGGGGGATGAGGTGGAATTCTGCCATGGAACCAGGAAGCGCTCCCTTCTTTCATTTTTTGTATTCTATGTTATAATTGTTTCAGAAGAAAAGGGATGCGCCGCGCACGTCCGTGCAGCGCTTATCGCCCGGGAAGGACTGCCGGACATGATATCCGGCAAATATTATAGAATATATACCAATAGGTGTTGGCAATTTCAAACCCAGATGGTAATATAAGATAAAAGTTTTTTATAGAACAGGATAGGAGGAATGAAATGAACGGAACGCCAATCATTATTGAGATGCAGGTCATTCCGGTTGCCGGCTATGACAGCATGCTGATGACGCTGAGCGGCGCGCATGCCCCCTGGTTCACGAGGAATCTTGTAATCCTGAAGGATTCCAGCGGACATACCGGCATCGGTGAAATACACGGCGGTGATTATACCTGCGATTCTCTGAAAAGCTGTATCCCGTTGGTCGTCGGCCAGCCGATCGGCAGGTACCGCGCGGTTCTCGATTCAATTCACAAGGCAGCAAAGCGGGCTGAGGAGGATGACGGGGAAGGCATTCAGACGCTGGATATCAGCAAGCTGAAGTTTGTCGTCAAGGCGGAGTGGGCGATCGAGTGCGCGTTTCTCGATCTGCTGGGCCAGTTCCTCGATCTGCCCATGTGCGAGCTCTTAGGAGACGGCAGGCAGAGAGACAAGGTGGAGACCCTGGGCTATCTCTTCTACGTCAGCGACAAGGAGAAAGCGAAACCGGATCTGCCTTATATCGATGAGAGCGATTCCGCAGATCCCTGGTTTTCGTATCGCCGCAAAGAGATCCTGACCCACGAGGCGGTGGTCGAGGAGGCTCAGATCCTGCACGAGAAGTACGGTTTCAAGAACTTCAAGCTGAAGGGCGGCGTTCTTCCCGGCAGCTATGAGATGGAGACGGTCCGGGCGCTCAAGAAGGCTTTCCCGGAAGGCCGCATCAACATCGACCCGAACGGCGCCTGGAGCCTTGCTGAAGCGATCGAGCTCTGCAGGCCGATGGAGAATATCCTGACCTATATCGAGGATCCCTGCGGACCGGAATCCGGCTATTCAAGCCGCGAGATTATGGCGGAATTCAAGAATGCGGTAAAGCTTCCGGTGGCGACCAATATGATCGCGACGGATTGGAGGCAGTTCTACCACAGCGCGGCGCTCAAATCCGTCGATATCGTCCTGGCGGATCCGCATTTCTGGGGCTTTGGCGGCAGTATCCGGATCGCCCAGCTTCTTAACGACTGGGGCCTGACCTGGGGTTCGCATTCGAACAATCATTTCGATATCACGCTGGCTGCTTTCGCGCAGGTCGCGGCGGCGGCGCCCGGGAACCCGACGGCTCTCGATACGCACTGGATCTGGCAGGACGGCCAGAACCTGCTGAAGGACGCTCCGGAGATCAGGGACGGCTATCTCATCCTGCCGGATAAGCCGGGGCTCGGCGTCACGATCGATATGGACAGAGTAATGGAGGCGAACAGCCTTTATAATAAGTTACCATCACATGACAGGAACGACGCGGCGGCCATGCAGTACCTGATTCCGAACTGGGTCTATGACTGCAAGAAGCCTGCGCTTGTCCGTTGAGAAAAAGGAGGGATGTATTATGTTTCTTAGGAAGTACGGAGACCTGATCACGTCAGTGTTCTTCCTGATCTTCGGCATCTGGCTCATCCTGTACGCCAGAACTTTTCCGGAGAGCGCGATTGTTTCGATAGGGCCGGACTTCATGCCGACGACGATCGGCCTGCTCATGGCTGTGCTCGCCGCGATCCTGCTCGTCCAGAGCATTATGGCGCTCAAGAAGCCTGCAGAGATCAAGGCTGATGAAGACGCTCCGGAGTACAAGAGGGTCATTGAAAGCCTGGTGCTTTCTCTGGCGTATGTATTTCTTCTGCAGCCGGTCGGTTTCATCATCAGCACGCTGGTTTACCTTTTTGCCCAGATCTTCGTGCTGGCGCCGGAAGTAAACCGGACGAAGAAGGATTTGATTATTTTCGCTGTCGTCGATGTAGTCTTCACCTTCATCGTGTTCTTCCTGTTCCGCTACGGATTCAAGATCGTCCTTCCGGCAGGCATTTTCACAATCAATCTTTAAAGGGAGGGGAACTAAATGGGAGCATTAGCACAGTTAGGAAGCGCTTTACTCAGCGTATGTCAGCCGCAGTCCCTGCTTCTTATGGTTGCAGGCGTTGCAATCGGTATCGTTTTCGGCTCAATCCCGGGCCTGTCCGCCTCGATGGCGGTTGCCCTGATGCTGCCGATCACCTTTACCATGACCCCTTCTCTCGGTATGAACACGCTGGTTGCCGTCTACATCGGCGGTATCTCCGGCGGTCTTATCTCCGCGATCCTTCTCAACATGCCCGGTACGGCCTCTTCGATTGCCACGACCTTCGACGGCCATCCGATGGCCCAGAAGGGCGAAGCGATGAAAGCCCTCGGACTCGGCATCGTGTTTTCATTTCTCGGATCGGAATTCTCGTTCCTGATCCTCACGTTCTTCGCCCCCAAGCTCGCGGACGTCGCTCTGCAGTTTACGCCGGTTGAGAACTTCGGCATCTGCTTCTTCGCGCTGACCATGGTCGCGATCCTCGCCTCCGGAAATATGATCCGCGGCCTTCTTGCCGGTCTTCTGGGCCTCTTCTTCGCTTCAGTCGGCATGTCTCCGATCGACGGCACGGCCCGCTTTACGTTTGGAAATTCAAACCTGCTGGCCGGCTTCAACCAGATCAGCACCCTGATCGGTATCTTCGCGGTCGCGGATATCCTGAAGACGGCGGAGCATATGAGCGCCAACGTCGGCAAGACGATCCCGATCAACAAGGTCAAGGGCTTCGGCTTCTCCGTCCAGGAATTCATTCATCACATCCCGAACTTCCTTCGCTCGGCCCTTATCGGTACCGGCATCGGCATCCTTCCGGGCATCGGCGGTTCGACTTCCGGCATGCTTGCCTATGTCACGGCCAAGAACATGTCCAAGTATCCGGATGAGTTCGGCAAAGGCTGTCCGGACGGCATCGTCGCTACCGAGTCCGCCAACAACGCCACCATCGGCGGCGCGATGATCCCGCTGCTCGTTCTCGGCATCCCGGGCGACGGCGTTACGGCCATGATGCTCGGCGGTTTCCTGATCCACGGCCTGTCGGCCGGCCCGCTTCTCTTCATCAAGAACGCGGACGTCGTTTACGGCATCTTCGCGGCCTGCATGGTCTGCGCGCTGCTCATGCTCATCATCGAGTGGTACTGCATCAAGGGTTTCGTACAGGTTCTCCGTGTTCCGAAGCATATCCTGCTGCCGCTGGTTCTCGTGCTCTGCGCGGTCGGCGCCTACGCGACCAACAACCGTATCTTCGACGTACAGTCGATCATCCTGTTCGGCCTTGTCGGCTATATCTATCACCTGCTGAAGCTTCCGACGACCCCGTTCGTTCTCTGCTTCCTGATCGGCAGCCTGCTGGAGACCAATCTCCGCCGCGGCATCATGAGCTACAAGAGCTTCGGCGCGTTCTTCGCAAGACCGATCTTCGACGTGTTCTTCTTCGTAGCGATCGGCGTCCTGGTCTATTCGGTTATCAAGGAAGTAAGGGCAGGAAAGAAAAAGGCATAAAGCGGCGCTCCTGTTATAAAAGAGCTGCGCTTCCTGTGAGCCGCAGCTGAGGATACGGGGGATTGCTTTTCGGCTTTCGCCCCGGATCCTGGAATCATTTACACTGTGCATCACTTCCGATAAGGGAAGGGCAAAATATAAGGAGGTATCAAATGAAAAGAAAACTTCTCGCACTTGCACTGACAGCAGTTATGGTCAGCGGACTTGCAGCCTGCGGCGGCTCGACCGCCTCGACCGCGTCAGGCGGAAACACGGATTCCAAGGCGGCAGAGTCTGCGGCAGAAGGCGGCGAAGCCGCTTCCGGCTGGACTCCGTCCGGTACGGTTTCCATCATTCTTCCGGCAGGCGCCGGCGGCGATACGGACATTACCGCCCGTACCTTCGCCCAGTACGCCAAGGAGATTTCCGGCGTTGACTTCATCGTTGTCAATGCTTCCGGCGCTTCGGGCTCTGTTGCGGCCAATCAGGTTCTTCAGTCCGCTAACGACGGCCTGACCTGCCTCTATGGCCATACGCTCGTCAACGTCGCCAACATCGCGGGCATCACCGATTACAACTACACCGCATTCACGCTTGGTCCGACATTCGCCAAGAATCCGGCTCAGGGCCTCTATGTCAAGGCTGACAAGTATGAGGATCTGAACGCTTTCATCGAGGCCGCGAAGGCTGCTCCGGGCCAGCTGAAGGCTGCTACCGAAGTCGGCGCTTACACCTATTATGAGCTTCTTGCTTTCGAGAAGGCTGCCGGCATCGACCTTGACCTTGTCGACGTAGGTTCCAACTCCGATAAGATCACCGCCATGCTCTCCGGCCAGATCGATCTTATGCCGGGCGCGTACCTGAGCTGCAAGGATTACATCGCCTCCGGCGACTTCCGCTGCATCGGCGCCCCGACTGCTGAAGCTTATGAGATCACTCCGGACGTTCCGGTCCTCAAGGAAGAGGGCATCGACCTCGTTTATCCGGACTGCGACTACTCCTTCTACTTCCCGGCCGACACCGATCCGGCCATCATCGCCTGGTATGACGACATTGTCGCGAAGGTTCTTGAGAACGAAGCTGCCGTCGCTGCTCTGAATGAACTTCCGGTCATGGCTTACTACCTCACCTCCGAGGAGTCCGCCGTAAATGAAGAGACTATGTTCAACACCATCAGCGAAATCGCAGCAAGTCTCAAATAAGTAAGGGCAACTCTTAACGCTTAAGCCGCCGCGGACTTTCGGGTCACGGCGGCTTAAGCCTATCTATCAGAAAAGAGGAGGTCAATATGGCTGAAAGGCTTTGCATACAGATAAAAGAGAAAGACAACGTCGCGATTGCGATCCATGATATCCCGAAAGGGACGGAGGTCATGCCCGGGGTCGTGACGGCGGAAGACATCCCGCAGGCCCACAAGATCGCGCTCACCGAATGTCCGAAGGGAAGCGAGGTCATCCGCTACGGCGTCGTCCTTGGAAGAACCGCTGAGGACATCCCCAAGGGCGGCTGGATCAATGAGACCAACCTGATCATGGCCCCGGCTCCGAACCTTGACGAGATGGAATTCGCCACGAACCTGGTGCGGGATCTGCCGAAGCCGGATGTTCTCACCTGGGAAGGCTACCGGAATCCGGAAGGCGGTCCCGCCGGAACCCGCAACATCCTGGCCATCAACACGACGGTCCAGTGCGTGACGGGCGTACTCAACGCGGCGATCCAGCGTATCCGAAATGAAATTCTTCCCAAATACCCGAATGTCGACAACGTGATCGCCATCAACCATCCTTACGGCTGCGGCGTGGCGATCGACGCGCCCGAGGCGAAAGTACCTCAGCGAATCCTCCGCAACATCGCGACCCATCCGAATTTCGGAGGACAGTTTATGCTGCTGTCGCTCGGATGCGAGAAGTTTACGGTAGAACGCTTCTGCGAGTGCTGGCCGGAGAAAAACAACAAGGACAACGTGATCGTCCTGCAGGACTATGAGGGTTTTGAAAATGTGATGAATGCCATCCTCACGATGGCGGAGAAGAAACTGAAAATCCTGAATGAAAGAAAACGCGAGACGCTCCCGCTTTCGGATCTGCTGGTCGGGATGCAGTGCGGCGGATCGGACGCTTTTTCCGGCATCACAGCCAATCCGACTGCGGGATTTGCGGCGGATCTGATCGTCTCCGGCGGCGGTACGGTTATGTTCTCCGAGGTCACGGAGGTCCGGGACGGCGTCCAGTTTATCGCGCAGCGCTGCGAGAACGAAGAGGTCGGCAGGCGTCTGGTTGAAGAGATGAAATGGTATGACGCCTACCTTCGCGCGGGCGGCGTGGACCGGGGCGCGAATACGACCCCGGGCAACAAGAAGGGCGGCCTTTCCAACATTATCGAGAAATCCATGGGTTCCATCGCGAAGTCCGGGAGCTCGCCGATTGTGGAAGTTCTCTCTCCGGGCGAGAAGCCGACAAAGCACGGCGAGATCTTCGCGGCAACGCCGGCTTCGGATCTGGTCTGCGGCCCCTGCCAGCTCGCTTCGGGCATGGGACTTCAGGTCTTCATGACCGGGCGCGGAACGCCTTACGGCCTTGCGGCGGCGCCGGTTATCAAGCTCTGTTCGAGAAATGAAATGAAGGCCCATTGGTTTGACATCATCGACTTCAACGCGGGACCGGCCGCGACCGGCGAGCGCACGATCGAGGAGCAGGGCTATGAGCTCTTCCACTATATCCTGGATGTGGCGAGCGGGCGGAAGAAGCCTTACACGGAGCAGTACAAGCTGGAAAACGATCTGTGCATTTTCAATCCGGCGCCGATTACGTAAGGATGGCGCTCCTGTCTTTTTAAGCATCCTGTCTGAGAAGCATCGCAAGTTCGATGATCCGCTTCAGCTCCGGATAGGGATTCGTTTCCAGCAGCTTTGGATCAGGCAGGATCCGGGCGTTGACCTTAAGGGAGAGAAAACGGTTCCGGATAAAAACGTCGAGGGTTTTTCCCCGGAGGGAAAGCGCCGTGATTCCGGAAGTGCCGGCAGCCAGCTCGTCCAGCTTTTTGAGGAAAACGCCGCCGGGAAGCGCGTCTTTGCCGCTTTTATCCGCGAAAAGGAATTCCTTTTTTCCGCCGTCCGCCGCCGCGGTTCTTTTGACGAGGTTTGTTTTTTCAAGGAAAGGGTTAAGAATCGCCTCCGGGAGAAATTCCGGGTCGATCAGGCGGAAGTCCCGTCCGGAATCAAAGGGCAGCTCTATGCGGGTCCAGACGCCGGCTGAAAAATGCGCGCTTTTCGCGCGGGGAACCTCCGGGATCCGCTGGGCGAGGGAGACCTCGGCGAGGGCAATGCGGTATGCGGCGTATTTACCCGAAAGCCCCCAGGCCAGGAAGGGCCTGGCGAGGCTGCTGTCAAGGGGGAGCAGCTCCGCGCCGCGCATCATCTCTTCCGTCAGGACCGTGACGCGCCTGGCCTCGATGGCTTCCGCGCTGATCTTTCGGCCGATGGTGAGGATAAGGTTGGAGCGGATTGTCTCCTCCTCGTATTTTTTCCTGGCCGGCAGGGTGACGGCCAGGAAAAAGGCAAAGGCGCCGGCTCCGATGACGACGGAAAGCGTGCGGTTTACGAAGGTCAAAGCCAGGGCGGTCATAAGGAGCGCGATGACGGCGATCAGCGAAAAGTGATAGCGTTTATAGTAACTTGTGAGCATGTTTACGGCTTCGGCGCTGTTCATTTCAGGAACCTCCTTTAGAAATGCCGGGAGTGGGATGGGATCGGGCGATCCTTCAAGGCGGCTTTGGATGGGCCGCGGAATCGTTACTATAGTATAAGCTTTTTGCGCTTTAAGCGCAAGCATGCGGATGATGTGCTGTATGGAGGGAATATTATGAAACATATGGTGAAGCTTTCAAACGGAGTCAGCGTTCCGGCGCTCGGACAGGGAACCTGGTTTATCGGAGATCGTGCCGGGACGAGAAAGGATGAGATTGAAGCGCTAAGGACCGGTATTGAAGCCGGAATGACGCTCATCGATACGGCGGAGATGTATGGAAGCGGGCGCTCCGAGTCTTTGGTCGGGGAGGCGATCGCCCCCTACGGGAGGGAAGAGCTGTTTCTGGTCTCCAAGGTGCTGCCGGGCAACGCCAACCGCCGCAATATGGAGAAAGCCCTGGACGCGAGCATGAAACGCATGGGCGTCGAGTATCTCGATCTTTACCTCTACCACTGGAGGGGCGCGACGCCGCTTCCCGAGACGGTGGAATGCCTGATAAAGCTTAAGGAAAAAGGAAAGATCCGGGAATGGGGAGTCTCTAATTTTGATATCGACGATATGGAGGAGCTCTTCGGAATCGATGGGGGGAACGGCTGTCTCGTTAATCAGGATCTCTATCACGCCGCTTCCCGCGGAATCGAATGGAACCTGCTTCCCTGGATGCGGGAGAGAAAGGTCGCGCTCATGGCTTATTGTCCGCTGGCGCAGGCCGGATCGCTCCGGGACGGGCTTTTCGCCTCCAAGGCGCTTGAGGAGATCGCGAAGAAGCACGGCTGCAGCCTTACGCAGGTGCTTCTGGCCTGGGATATCAGGGACGGGAATACGATCGCCATTCCGAAAGCCGGGCGGAAGGAGCATAGCCTTCTCAACGCCGGGGCGGATGAGATTCTTCTGGATGAGGAAGATCTGGCGAAAATCGACGAGGCCTTCGCGCCGCCGGCGCGGAAGATGCCTCTTGACGTGCAGTAAGCGGCCGGATGAAGAAACGAAAAGGCTGCCCGGAAAGGGCAGCCTTTTTTATCTGCTTCAGAAATCAGTCAAGCTTGATGCCTTTTAAGAGGGAGCCGAGATTCGTGGTCAGCTTCTCAGCCTTCGGGATGACAACTTTCTCTTCCGAGACCTTCTCAACCGGGGCTTTCTCCTCTGCGGCTCTCTGGGACAGGGAAATTCTGCCGTTATCGACCTTGGTGACTTTGACCTTGACAGTATCACCGACCGAGAGCACATCCGCCGGGGTCTTAAGGCGCTTGCCGTTGGAAGTAATCTGGGAGATGTGCAGAAGGCCGTCGATTCCTTCGCCCAGGTTTACGAAGGCGCCGTAGCTCTGGATGGAGGCGACTTTGCCTTCGGTTACAAGCCCGACCTTGATATTGTTCAGGGCTTCCGCCTTTTTGGCGTTCTTCATGTCGCGCAGGATCTCGCGGGAGGAAAGGACAAGCTTTCTGCCTTCCTTCTCTGCCTGGATGACGCGGACAGGAATGGTCTTGCCGACGTAGATGCTGAGGTCTTCGACATAGTCAAGGGCTACCTTGGAGGCCGGCACAAAAGCGCGGATGCCGTGCAGGAAGCCGACGACGCCGCCCTTGACCGCTTCGCGGACCGTGAGCTCGGCAGCGGTTTTGGAATCCATCATCTGCTTCAGTTCTTCCCAGGCCAGCTCATCCATGGCTTCCCGGCGGGAAAGAAGCAGGTTGCCCTTGCCGTCGTCAAGACGGATTACCTTCGCCTTGATCTCGTCGCCCGGATGCACGTTCTCCTTTATGGAAAACGAGGTGTCTCCGGAATAATCCTGCGGGCGGATGATGCCCTCGGCAGCATAAGCCAGATCCACCGTCACTTCCGTATCGGTGATCCCGACGACGGTGCAGTCGATGATGTCGCCGACCTCGATCTTTCTCATCGAGGCATCGAGCGCGTCGCTCATCGCGTCCATCGATTCGGCTGCCGGAGCTGCCGTTTCAAGAGTTTCGTTTGTTACATTCATTTCGTCCATGTTCCCCTCTCCTTCTAAAAAGTACGGTAGTGCGGTATGCCCGCTCCCTATAGTGTATCATATTTTCTTAAGATGCGAGTAACTATTTTTCTTTTTTTTATTTTATGTTATGATAGATAGCAAATACATAAGGAAAGGAACTGCGGATATGGAAAATGAAAATCCAAACGAATCCCGGAAGCAGAAGAAAATAACGCTTCTCTCCCTCGCCGTCATACAGGCCGGCGTCATTGTCTATACAATGTCCGGGATATGCTCGAAAATGACCTCCAATTACGATCCTTTTTCTTTTAACTGGCTGTTTTGGATAGGTCTTGAAGTTTGTGCTCTGGGGGTGTATGCTGTATTTTGGCAGCAGATCATCAAGAGATTTGATTTATCAATTGCCTACGCGAACAGGGCTTTCGCCATTTTCTGGTCAATGCTCTGGGCAATCCTTCTTTTCAGGGAGAAAATCACTCCGGCTAATGTCATGGGCGTTTTGATTATTTTTGCCGGGATCATGCTTGTCAACAGCGAGGCGGGCCGTGAGTCTTAATCCCTGGATCCTTCTTATCGCCCTCTCGGCTACGGTGGCGTCTTTCGCCCAGGTGCTGCTGAAAAAAAGCGCGGGAGAAAAGCATAAGAATTTTATAGAAGAATACGTCAACTGGAAGGTCATCTGCGGATACGGCCTGATGTTTCTCGGAATGTTCCTTACGATCATAGCGTACGGAAAAGGAGTCCAGTACAAGGAGGGACCGATCATGGAATCGATCGGCAACATCTGGGTCGTCCTTCTTTCCTTTCTCTTCTTTCGTGAACCGATCACGAAGAGGAAGGTTCTGGGCAACACTCTGATCCTTCTGGGGATTGCCTGCTTTTATCTGAACTGGGCGGGAATCTCACCGGCTCTGTCCTTCCTCACTACAGATTGGGGAACCCTGATTTCTTCGATTTTCGGAGGCTGATATGGCAAATACAAGTGATTTTATAGGAAGCGTCAACAACATGCTGGATGTCGTGGACCGGGCGGTCGGAAGCGGGGATTATTCGCATCTGTCCAGGGATCTGAAAGATGCGGCCAAGCCCTTTACCGACGTCCTGAACGGCGGAGTAAACTGGGACGATCAGGAATTCGTGCGGCGGAACGCCCAGAACGCGGCTCGGCGGCAGCGCTACAGCAGCGCCTCCCAGATGGACGGAGTCGGGAGCCGCTCCTATAACGGGGGACATATGAGCGGCCGGGGAAACGCCTTCTACGGGAATTACAGGGCCGGGAGCCGTCAGGAAGCCCATTCCTACAATCCGGAAAGCTACGTCCGCAGCCAGAACGCCCAGATGAGGCGGCAGGCAAGGGCCGCGGCGGAAGCTGAGAACGCCTACTTCGCGCCCGTAACCGGGAGTATTTCAGCGACGGCCCGGAAGATCATCGGGGGGATCATGGCGGCCTGGTTCGGGGTTCTGACCGCCGGCCTTGCCGTTATCGCGGCCCAGGGCGGGGGGGCGCCGGCCGTCGTCTTCATGATCCTCATGGGGCTTTTTACCGCCGGATTCGGCCGGATGTTCCTGATGGGGCGGAAGAAGGCTAAGAAGATCAGCCATTTCTCCAATTACCGGGCTGTCCTTGAGCGCAATAAATACGCGAATGTAAAGGAACTGGCCAGAAGCGTCGCCCAGCCGGCGGATAAGACGGCGGAGGAGCTTCAGGCGATGACCGACGAGGGCCTTTTCAAGCAGGGACACTTTGACGAGGCGAAGACAACCTTCATGGCCTCTGACGAGGTCTATTCCCAGTATCTTGCCAGCGAGCAGAATGCAAGGGAGCTCAGGCGGCAGGAGCGGGCCGAGCGGAAAAAGAGCAGTGAGATCCCGCCCGAAGTCCGGGAAGTTCTTGAAAAGGGAGAGGATTACATCCGCCAGATCCGGGAGGCCAATGACGCGATTCCGGACCCGGAGGTGACGGAGAAGCTGAGCGATATGGAAAAGATCGTGGCCCGCATCTTCGACGAGGTGGGGAAAAATTACGGGCTTGCGGGCAGGCTTTCCATGTTTATGGATTACTATCTTCCGACCACGATGAAGCTCCTTGCGGCTTACAGGAAGCTGGACGCCCAGGAGGTCCAGGGAGAAAATATTAAGAACGCGAAGCTGGAGATCGAAGGCTCCCTGAGTACGATCAACGAGGCATTCGAAAAGCTCCTGGACAGTTTCTTCGCGGATACGGCTATGGATGTCTCGACCGACATATCGGTTATGCGTTCCATGCTGAAGCAGGACGGGCTGGCTGACGATTCCTTCACGACGATGCGGAGGAAGCAGGGCCTGGGGGATATCGCCCTCGATCCTACGCTCAAAGACAAAGAAGAAGCCTATATGGGGAAGAAGAAAGAGGCGGGAACTCCGGCGGCCGCGAAAAAGGAAACAGAGAAGGCTGCCGATCCGCCAAAGCCGGCGTCAATGGTCTATGGGGCGGATCCGGAGATCGAACCGGAAACGGATCCCGAGATGGACGACGAGGAAGACGGCATCAGGCTTGTCTTTGGCGGCTGAGCATCCTGCGGCAGCGCGCAGGCCTGCCTGGCGTTTCACACACTGAAAACCATTATCACAAACAAGAAGGAGGTTTTTTCAAATGGATGAACTTAATAAGAGCGCTTTCGGCGATATGGGAGCTCAGGCCCTGAGCCTTGATGATGAACTCAGGGAATCTGCGGTTCCGTCCCTGGTTTTCGGCGTGGAAGAGGAGCCGGAAGCGGAACCGGCCCCGGCCCCGGCTGCTCAGGCGCCGGAAGAGGAAAAAAAGCCCGAACCGATTGACGACAGCATGCTCTCTGAAGCGGAACGCAAGCAAGTTGACGCCTTCTCCAGGCAGATCGACCTCGGAGATACCAATTCGATCCTCCAATACGGCGGCGGAGTCCAGAAGAAAATGTCTGATTTCTCCGATACCGCGCTGGCTGCCGTTAAGACCCGGGATCTCGGCGAGGTTGGAGACATGCTTTCAGGCGTGATCGGAAGCCTCAAGGATTTTGATCCCAATGAGGAAGAGGAGAAGGGCTTTCTTGGCCTTTTCAAGAAGCCGAAGAAAAAGCTGGAGGATATAAAGGTCGAGTATGATAAGGCGAACAATAACGTCGAGAAAGTAGCCAAGGCCCTGCAGAATCATCAGGTCAAGCTGATGAAAGATGTCGCGACCCTCGACAAGATGTACGAGAAGAACCTTACCTATTATAAGGAACTGACCATGTACATTATTGCGGGGAAAAAGCGCATGCAGGATTTCCGGGCGAATGAGCTGGCGAACGCCAGGGCCAAGGCGGAGAGGGGAGGCCTTCCGGAGGACGCCCAGCTCGTCAAGGATCTTGAGGACCAGCTCAATCGTTTCGAGAAGAAGATCCATGACCTGGAGCTTACCCGGATGATCGCGATTCAGACGGCTCCCCAGATCCGGCTGATCCAGAGCTCCGATACCCTGATGGTCGAGAAGATCCAGTCCACGATCGTCAACACGATTCCGCTCTGGAAGAATCAGATGGTGCTGGCTCTCGGCATCGAGGATTCCACCAAGGCGGCCAGGGCGGAGGCAGCGGTTACCGAGATGACCAATAAGCTGCTGAATTCAAACGCCGAAAAGCTCAAGACCGCCACGATCGAGACGGCCCAGGCGTCCGAGCGGGGAATCGTCGATCTCGAGACGCTCAAGAAGACCAATGAAAGCCTTATCCAGACGCTGGATGAGGTCAGCCGCATCCAGACGGAAGGCCGCGAGAAGAGGGCGCAGGCTGAGGTGGAACTGGCCCAGCTGGAAAGAGATCTGAAGGACAGGCTGCTTGCAGTCGGCAAAAGATCCTGAATCCTTTCATTTTGAGCTTGATTTTAGCGGCCGGAAAGGCCATAATAGATTTCTGACGGGCCGCCCGGATGATGGGCGGCCTTTTATCTCAGGGATCCGGATTGGAAGATGTCAGCTGATGCTGTCCCGAATCCCGATCGAGGTTCCGCAGGACGGAATTTCAGCTCAGCGGGGGTTTTGTCTCCCCCTGGGATAAACGCTCCGCAAAGACGCGCGGGGAGAGATTGGAAAAAGGAACGGAAGGAAGAAATAATATGGGAAAGGAACTTGCGAAGACCTACGACCCGAAGGGACTGGAAGACCGCCTCTATGAGAAATGGATGAAGGGCGGATATTTTCACGCGGAAGTGAATCCGGATAAGAAACCCTTCACAATTGTCATGCCGCCGCCGAACATCACGGGCCAGCTCCATATGGGACATGCGCTGGACAATACGCTGCAGGATATCCTGATCCGCTGGAAAAGGATGCAGGGTTTCGAAGCCCTCTGGCAGCCCGGAACCGATCACGCCGCGATCGCGACGGAGGTCAAGGTGACCGAGTATCTGCGGGAGCTGGGAATCGACAAGGAAACAATCGGCCGGGAAGAATTTCTTAAGTACTGCTGGGAATGGAGGAAGGAGTACGGCGGAAGGATCGTAAAGCAGCTCAGAAAGCTCGGGTCTTCCGCGGATTGGGAGCGGGAACGCTTTACCATGGATGAGGGATGCTCGGACGCCGTGCTTGAGGTTTTTGAGCGGCTTTATAAGAAGGGCTATATTTACAAGGGTTCCAAAATCGTCAACTGGTGCCCGGTGTGCGGGACCACGATCTCGGACGCCGAGGTGGAGCACGTTGACCAGGAAGGATTCTTCTGGCACATCAACTATCCGCTTGTCGATGAACCCGGCCGTTTTGTCGAGATCGCGACGACCCGCCCGGAGACCCTGCTCGGAGATACCGCCGTCGCGGTGAATCCGAAAGATGAGCGCTATAAGGATATCGTCGGGAAGATGCTGGAGCTTCCGCTTACGGACCGGCAGATTCCGGTCATTGCGGACGAATATGTGGACATGGAGTTCGGGACGGGCTGCGTCAAGATCACCCCGGCTCACGACCCCAATGACTTTGAGGTCGGCCGCCGCCATAAGCTCGCGGAGATCAATATCCTGAATGACGACGGCACGATCAATGAACTGGGCGGAAAATACGCCGGTATGGACCGCTACGCCGCCCGGAAGGCGATGGTAGAGGATCTTGAAAAGCTTGGACTTCTGGTCAAAGTCGTCCCCCATACCCATGCGGTGGGAACCCACGACCGCTGCCATACGACGGTCGAGCCCATGATCAAACAGCAGTGGTTCGTCGCGATGGAGGAGATGGCGAAGCCGGCCATAGAAGCCCTGAAAAACGGGGAGCTTACCTTTGTGCCGGAGCGTTTTGACAAGATTTATCTTCACTGGCTGGAGAATATCCGGGATTGGTGCATCTCGCGCCAGCTCTGGTGGGGACATCGGATCCCGGCCTATTATTGCGGCGGCTGCAAGAAGACGATCATCTCGAAGAAAGCGCCGGCTGTCTGCCCGGATTGCGGGAGCGATCATCTGACGCAGGATCCGGACACGCTGGATACCTGGTTTTCTTCCGCCCTCTGGCCGTTTTCAACGCTGGGGTGGCCGGAGGAGACTCCTGAATACAAGTACTTTTATCCGACTGACGTCCTGGTGACCGGCTACGATATCATTTTCTTCTGGGTTATCCGCATGGTCTTCTCCGGCCTTGAACAGACCGGGAAGAATCCTTTCCATCATGTCCTGATTCACGGCCTGGTCCGCGATTCCCAGGGCCGGAAGATGTCGAAGTCCCTGGGCAACGGCATCGATCCCCTTGAGGTTATCGATAAATACGGCGCGGACGCCTTGAGACTCACGCTGGTGACCGGAAACGCGCCGGGTAATGATATGCGTTTCTATTGGGAACAGGTGGAAGCCAGCCGGAATTTTGCCAACAAGATCTGGAACGCGAGCCGTTTCATCATGATGAATCTGCCGGACGAGGGGATCACGGAGCCTTTAAGAGTCGAGCTCCTGCCGGCTGACAAGTGGATCCTTTCCCGAATCAATACGGTGGCGAAGGAAGTTACGGAGAATATGGACCGTTACGAGCTCGGCATCGCCGTGCAGAAGATCCATGATTTCCTCTGGGACGAATTCTGCGACTGGTATATCGAGATCGTGAAGCTGCGCTTTTCGAACGCGCCCAAAGACGGCCCGGACAGCTCGGTGAACGCGGCCCACTGGACTTTAAGGACCGTGCTTACGGAAGCCCTTAAGCTTCTCCATCCCTTCATGCCCTTTATCACGGAGGAGATTTACTGCACGCTCCTTCCGGATGCGGAAACGATCATGACAGAGGACTGGCCGGTCTATAAAGAGGAACTGAACGATCCGAAGTCGGAAGCGTTAATCGGCAGTTTTATGGAACTGGTTCGGGGAGTCCGGAATATCCGCACGGAGATGAATGTCCCCGCAGGCACGAAGACCGATCTCTATCTGGTCGCCAAGGATGCTGACGGGGCGGCGGATCTTGCCGCCATGAAGGCCGCGATTCCGGGCATGGAGCGCATGCTCTTTGCCAAAAATGTGGAGATCCGGAGCGGCAAGGCCGGCATCGGGGACGATGCTGTCTCGGTGGTGCTTTCGAACGCGGCGGCCTATATTCCGCTGGAAGAGCTTGTCGACCGGGAGAAGGAGATCGCCCGCCTTGGCGCGGAGAGCGCCAGGATGGATCGGGAAATAGCCCGCGCTGAAGGAATGCTCCGCAATCCGAACTTTGTCAATAAGGCTCCCGCCGCCAAGGTGGAGGCTGAAAGGGCCAAGCTTGAAAAATACAAGGCGATGAAGCAGCAAATTGCAGAGCAGCTGCAAAGATATTGATAAGGGGGAGCTGCCGCATTTTTGTGCGGCAGCTCTTTTAAGGATAGTTCAATGAGCGCATATATGGAAGCGTGCTCCTGTATAGAGGGGCTGGTTAGATTCACAAAAAAACATTCGCATGCCCAGACAAGAAAAGCGCTTGGACTTCTGGGGGATCCCGACCGGGCATTTAAGATTATTCACGTCGCGGGGACGAACGGCAAGGGCTCCGTGTGTTCTTTTCTGGATTCGATCCTGCGGGAAGCCGGCTATCGGACCGGGCTTTTCACCTCGCCGCATCTCGTTGAGATGCGGGAACGTTTCCGCATTGACGGTGAAATCGTTTCGGAAGAAAGCTTTCTTACGGCGTTTTACGAGGTCCGGGAGCGGCTTGCCGGACTTGAGGAGCATCCTTCTTATTTTGAGTTCCTCTATCTTATGGGAACCTGGCTTTTTCGGAAAGCGGGCGTTAAGATCGCCGTCGTGGAAACCGGGCTCGGCGGGCGTCTGGATGCGACGAATACGGTAGAGGAGCCGCTTATGGAGGTGATCACGTCCATAAGCTTTGACCATATGCAGTATCTGGGGAATACCCTGGGTCTCATCGCGGAGGAAAAAGCGGGGATCATAAAGGAGGGGGCGCCGCTCGTCTTTCTGGCAGCCAGACGGGAAGCGGCGGCAGCGGTCATAGAACGGGCGCTTAAGCTTCGGGCCCGGGCGCAGGCTTTGGTCCCTCCTTCCGCCGATCCGGAAATCCCTTCGATGCTGACGGCAGACGGAATTCCTTTTTCAAATTATAAAATTTTAAAGAACTTTGACGGGCGCATTGATTTTTTGATGTCCTCAAGTTATGATGGAACAGGTTCGGAGCTATTTCGAATCAGGCATACGGCGCCCTATCAGGCGGAAAATGCAGCCCTTGCCTGTCTTGCGGCAAAAACGCTTGAAAAGGAAGGACTTGCGATTCCGGAGAACGCGATCCTCAAAGGACTTTACGAAGCCCGGTGGGAAGGACGGATGGAAGAGGTTCTTCCCGGCGTCTTCATGGATGGGGCCCACAACGCCGATGGGATCGCGCGTTTTCTTGAGGCTGCGGAAACGCTTCTTAAAGGGCGCGGAGCCATGCTTGTTTTCGCCGCGGCGGCTGATAAAGATTACGGCGAGATGATTCGGGAAATCTGCGAGAGGCTTCCTCTGACCGGGGTCGTCACGACGGAGATTCCGGGCAGCAGAAGCGAGTCTGCTTTTCATTTTGCAAAGCTCTTTCGGGATTTCGGACTTCGAAATGTTGTTTCGATTGCGGATGCGGAAAAAGCTTTTCAATACGCCCTGCGGGAGAAAGGAAACGAGACGCTGTTAATATGCGGAAGTCTCTATCTTATCGGCTTTTATAAGGGACTGCTTAATGAAAAGCCGCTGTTTGGAACGGAGCAAAAGGGGAAAGAATGATTAATTTTGAAGAAGAACTTAAGAAATACAAACCGAGCCTTGACGTAAATGAAGCGGAAGGAGCAATTTATTCCAGAGACATTACGGATGTGATCGATATCATAAAAGACATGCTCGATGAGTCAAAAGATGTAAAGGGGACGAATCGATGAGGTGTATGTACTGCGGGGCGGAGCTTGCCGAATCCGCCTACTGCCCTTCCTGCGGGCGGGATATTTCCGTACAGAGGCAGGCCATTGTCCTTTCGGGACTTTACTACAATCAGGGACTTGAGAAAGCGGAAGTGAGGGATCTGACCGGAGCGATCGCGATGCTGCGCAGGAGCCTGAAGTTCAATAAGGAAAATGTGGAGGCGAGGAATCTTCTCGGGCTCGTCTATTTCGAGACGGGTGAAGTCGTGGCCGCCTTGTCGGAATGGGTTATTTCCAAAAGCGTAAAGCCGGAGAAGAATCCCGCGGTCCGCTATATGGACAATCTGCAGCGGGATGGGGCGAGGCTGGACGTTATGACCCATACGATCCAGAAATTCAATAACGCGCTGGCCAACTGCCGCAGCGGAAATGAAGATGTGGCCGAAATCCAGCTCAAGAAGCTGCTTTCCCAGAATCCCAGATATATAAAGGCCTGCCATCTGCTGGCCCTTCTCTATATAAAAAAGAAAGAGTACGAAAAAGCAAGAAAGCTTCTCAAGAAAGCCATCCGGGTGGACCGGACCAACACGACGACCCTGCGCTATCTGAGGGAGGTCGATACGGAAACAGGCGTGGCGACCAAGCTGGAAACGCATTTTTCCTTTTTCCGTTCAAGCGGAGGGGATTCGAGGGCGGACGAAACAGAGAGCGTCCGGAAGGAGAAGGCTTCCCTTCCGATTCGGGAGACGCCGTTCGCGGTCACCGTTTTCAGCATGCTGGCCGGTTTTCTGATCGGCGCTTCCGCCATCTGGTTCCTCTTTGTGCCGGTTAAGACCGCTCTGGTGCAGCAGGAGGCAAACCGGAGAGTTATTGAGTATTCGACGGACATGGCTTCGGCGGAAGAGGAGCTCCAGCAGATGACCTCGGAGATTAAAACATCAAGGGAAGCCATGGAGACGGTCAACGATCAGATTGCCGCCTACGAGCAGAAAGCATCCGCGTATGAGAATCTTGCCAAAGCGGTCAACGCTTACAACAACAATCAGTTTGACCAGGCGGTCAACGCCATTCAGGCCGTGGACACCTCCCAGCTTTCTCTGGAAGCCCAGGCCATCTATGACAGCCTGGGGGGCCTTACGGTTCAGGTTATGTTCCAGAATTTCCGCTCGGAAGGCATGGCCGCCTACAACAGCGGAGATTATGAGAAGGCGATAACCCTGCTCGAAAAGGCGAAAGTGATATCAGGAGAGGACTATGACGTTCTCCTCTATCTTGGACACGCCTACCGGATGTCGGGAGATACGGCTGAAGCGGATCTGAACTATAAACGAATCCTCACCCTCTGGCCGGATACCAACCGTTCCAAAGTCGCGGTAGATTATATCACGGATTATTCGGGCCTGAATGTAGGAACAGCTTCCGGCGCGTCCAATACTGCCGGCGGGACGGCTTCTGCCGGGACATCCGCTGCCGGCGGAGGGACGGCCTCTGCCGGCGGTTCATCTTCCGGAAACGCCGGAGGAGCGGCCGGCAATACGTCCGCCGGAAACGCCGGCAGAGAGACAGACGGTGAGAACAATGGTCAGTGAGAAGACGATGCAGGCGCTTGGCGCTCTGCTTGGGCAGGAAAACGTAATGACGGATGAGCCGCTTGCCCGGCATACGTCGTTTCGGATAGGAGGGCCGGCGGATCTCTTTCTCACTCCGGAGGATGAAGAAGCGCTGGCCGGATCGCTGGAGTGTCTGAAGGCTGCCGGGATCCCTTGCTTCATTATGGGAAACGGGACGAATCTTCTTGTGTCGGACGAAGGATTCAGGGGCGCCGTCATTCAGATTGGAAAGAGCATGGGCAGGATCGAGGCCGGAGAAAACGGCCTCATAGCCGGAGCCGGAGCGCTGCTCTCCCGTATTGCCGCCGCCGCGCTTTCGCAGTCTCTTTCAGGATTTGAGTTCGCGGGAGGAATCCCGGGTTCTCTCGGAGGAGCCTGCATCATGAACGCCGGAGCTTACGGCGGAGAGATGAAAGACGTCCTTGAAAGGGTTCGCGTCCTGACAAAGGAAGGGGAGGTGAAGGAGCTTTCCAGGGGGGAATTTTCTCTGGGTTACCGCTCTTCTTCCTTCATGAAAAATGAAGAAATCGTTCTTGGCGCGGATATCCGTCTTCATGAGGGGAGCCGGGAGCTTATAGCGGCCGGGATGGAGGAGCTCAGGAAAAGAAGAGCGGAAAAGCAGCCGATTGAACTCCCCAGCGCGGGAAGCACTTTTAAGCGGCCGAAAGGTTATTTTGCCGGGAAGCTTATCATGGATTCCGGGCTGAGAGGGGCCCGCGTCGGCGGCGCGATGGTTTCCGAAAAGCACTGCGGCTTTGTGGTCAACGTAAAGGACGCGTCAGCTGAAGATGTTCTGCAGCTTATCATGAAGGTGCAGAAAAGAGTTTGGGAGACATTTGGCGTACAGCTGGAGCCTGAGGTGAGATTTCTTGGAGAGTTTCACAGCTTTCTGCCTGAAGGAGGCAAGCCATGCGTTTTGTGATCGTTACGGGAATGTCCGGATCGGGAAAGATCACGGCGCTCCGCTTCCTTGAGGACGCTGGCTACTATTGCGTAGACAATCTGCCTCTTCCCCTTATTATCCCGTTTGCCCAGCTGTCTGTCGACGGAAGATCTTCGGAGCTTTCCAAAATTGCGGTCGGGATAGACGTCAGAAGCGGGGCGCTGAGCTTTGACCACGCGGAAGAGATGCTTGGCGAGCTTGAAAAGATTGGGATAAAACCGGATATTATCTATATGGACGCCTCCGACGAGGTGCTGGTGGCTCGTTACAAGGAGACCCGGAGGGCGCATCCGATTGCCGGCCCGGACGGCAAGGTCATCGACGGGATCCACCTTGAAAGGGAAAAGACCGCATTTCTGCGAAAGAGAGCGGATTATATATTTGATACTTCGCAGCTTCTGACCCGGGAATTAAAGGCGGAAATCGACCGGATCTTCAGAGAGGGAAAGGATTTTAAGAATATCTATATAACGATCCGTTCCTTCGGATTCAAATACGGCCTTCCGTCGGATTCGGATCTGGTCTTCGATGTGCGTTTCCTGAAGAATCCTTATTACGACATCAATCTGAGGCCGCTTACGGGGAAGGATCCTGAAATCCGGGAATTCGTGGAGGCGTGTCCGGAAAGCGGCGTCTTTCTTGACAAGCTGGAAGATATGCTGACCTTTCTGATTCCGAATTATATTACGGAAGGGAAAAACCAGCTGGTCGTCTCGATCGGCTGTACCGGAGGAAGGCACAGGTCGGTTGCTCTGTCTGAAGCCATCTGCGAGAGGCTTCGAAGCAAGACGGAATATGGGATCCGGATAGAGCACCGGGATATGGATCGGGATCTAGCGCGTAAGAGCGGGGCTTATAGGAGAGAATAATGTCCTTTTCTTCTGATGTAAAGGATGAGCTTTGCGGCGTTATGCCTCCGGACCGTACCGGCTGTCTTGCCGAGATCGCCGGCCTGATCGGCCTGATCGGCGGGGAAATGCAGGACAGAGAATGCGGAATACGGACGGATAATGAAAAAATACAAAGAAAATTCTTTACTTTACTAAAAAAAGCATTTAATATAAAGCATTGTAGAACGGAAACAGATGGAGATTCAAGGCATCGGATCTTTAAGGTCTCCGCGGATGAAAACTGTTTTTCCGGAATGGCGGCGCTGCTGGAAGACCGGGAGCTCTGCGAGACGGAAAGGGCTAAGCGGGCTTTCTTAAGAGGCGCTTTTCTGGGAGCGGGTTCCCTCTCGGATCCGAATAAATATTACCATCTGGAAATCGTGTGTCCGAACGAAGCCTTTGCCGCCCGGGTAAGGGAGGCTATGGACAGGCTTTCCCTGCCTGCAAGAATCGTAAAGAGAAAGGAAAGCTACGTCGTATATATGAAGGAAGCCGATGAGATCGGGCTTACCCTGGGCCTCATGGGAGCGGGCGGCGCTTTCATGAAGATGGAGAATACGAAGATCCTGAGAGAGATGAGGGGCAGCGTGAACCGCCAGGTGAATTGCGAGACCGCGAACCTTCGGAAAACGGTTCTGACTTCTCTTCGGCAATGCCGGGATGTGGAATATATACGGGACCACGGAGGATTCGGGAACCTGAAGCCGCAGCTGGTTCGAATGGCGGAAGCGAGGCTTTTATATCCGGAAGCAAGTCTTTGGGAGCTTGGAAAGATGATGGATCCGCCGATTGGAAAATCAGGCGTGAATCACAGATTCGCGAAGCTGCATGAGATAGCTGAATCGAGAAGACTTGGCGGATGAAACTCTGTTTTTCTTCTGAGAAGATGACCTGGTTAACGGCAGTAAATGCAGACAAATCCTGATAGGGTTAAAATGGGGCTGTGAAAAGCCGCATAAATAAGGATATGCCGCGGTAAAGCCGCGTCATACGATATAATATAGGAGGCATGGTATGCTCAAAAAGGACGTTATTATTCTTGTTGACGGCGGCGCTGAGACGAGGCCGGTCGCGCTTTTGGTGCAGGTGGCGAGCCAGTTCAGAAGCGATATCTATCTTGAAACTGGAAACTGCCGTGTAAATGCCAAGAGCATCATGGGAATGATGACTATGGGGCTGGATCCCGGGGAGGAAGTTACGATTTCCGTCAACGGGGAGGATGAAGAAGAAGCTATGGCACAGCTTCAGGCTTATCTTACGAAGGCGGAATGATTTAAGCGCTTACGCAAAAAAAGGCCGCCTTTCGGCGGCCTTTTTCAGAAGGGTCCTACGCGGAACCAGTCGGCGTAAGCTGAGCGGAAGCCTGTTTTTCGATACAGCGCCTTAGCCGGCGCGTTGTCGGCAACAACCTGGAGATAGGCTTTTTTCGCTCCGGCCCGCGCTCCTTCAAAGAGAAGAGTTTTCAGGATTGCTTCCGCAAGTCCCCTGCGTCTCAGGCTTTCCCGGACATGGATGGCGTAGATGCCGATAAAATCCCTGTCCAGGATCCCGAGTCCGCTGGCGCCTGCGCTGCCATCGGGAAGACGGGCGGATACCGCGATTTCGTCCATGGGTATGGCGGCGTACATTCCGGGAACGATTTTTTTATGAACGGGATCAGAGGTCCCTTTGAGACTGAAAAGGCCGTCGATCCATGAAGGGCTGACTCTTCGCTCAATGGTCAGGGGGATGAATGCGGCAGGCGGCTTCCTGACGCCGCAGACGTTGATCTCGGCGACCATGTTGATGACGCGGTGCTCGATGCGGTAGCCTCTCCGGTCGAGAAGCAGGTCGAGGGCCGGATCGGTTATGGGACTGATTTTGAAAATGCAGGGCGTCCTCCAACGGTCGTAAATCCGCTCGCAGAACGGTACTTTTTCTTCAAGAGGGAGGATGGAGGCGCCGATCTGCTCGACGCAGTTGGTGCGGTGGGTATAGAAGGCTGAGTAGCGGAGAATCCAGCCATCGTAAACCTGCATCTGGAATGATGGCCATGCGTTTAAAGAAAGATCTTCAATGGTTTTAATATCTGTTTTCATGCAGATATTATATAAAAAATAAAATCATTAAGCAAGTGCTAAAAAGTATGTACAGAAATCTAAAAAAATGATAAAATGAAAAAGTAAGTTATCTGCAGCGGCGAAAATATAGTGTGCTGCGAGATTTTCATTTTAAAGTAAATGAGTAAAAAGCGTTTGTTTTAATCTTTAGAGGCAGGGGGAAATTGTTATGTCGAAATTTTTAAAAATGATTGTGAACCTGTTTCTCATTGCGGCAATAGTGATCGCTGTCGCGATACTTGTTCCACCGCTTATGGGTATTACGACTACAATCATTGATTCAGCAGCATTGGAAACGAATCTTCCTTTAGGATCCGTGACTTACTCGGAAGAAAAGGAAGCGCAGAGCCTTGCCTCTGGAGATAAGATTCTTAAGGAAGATGCGGATTCCACATATGCGTATATTATTGTGGAAGGCGATGCGGACAGCGGGAAATACATGGTGATCGATCCCTCGAAGAATGATGCGGAAGATGTGCAGGAGATAACGATCAGAAATTATGTTTCCAGCGTTGTCCTGACGATACCCTACATCGGTTATGTTATGGTCGCTATGCACAGTACGGAAGGCATGATCATTATCGGACTCGTGATACTGTTTGTCGTTATTCTGTTTATTTTATCAGAGCTGTGGAAAAAGAGAGCTGATGATGACGAGGATGAGGACGAAGAGGACGAGGAGGAAACTTCCGGGTATGAAGCGCTTTCCGATAACGGGCTTGAGAAGAAGATGAGCGTCGATATTGAGGATGGAGCCGCATTTGCTTTCGAGGAGCCCGGAATCAGGGAGAGTGTAAGGCAGATCGTTGACGAGGCTTCCGTCCTGAACGCCGCGGACTCCGGGGAAGAGGCGGAAGAGGTTCCGGCTGCCGGAGAAAACGCGCCGCTCATGCCTGAGGAGCCTGTCCGGCCGGAAGAAAAAGAAGCGGAGGAAAACGAAAAGTCTGAACAGCCCGAGCTTCCTGCGGACGGGGAAGAAATCAGGGAAGTCCGGGAACCTGCCCGGGCGGAAGAAGAGGCGCCGGACGAATATGAACCGGAAGAGAAGAAGGAGCCGTTCGGAGCGCAGATCGAATCCGAACTGCCGCCCTATTCAGCGGAAGATATCGAGGAAGAGGAAGACGGCGACATGATCATACCGGTCGAGAGACTTACACTGGAGGAGATTGTCGAGCAGGTTAAGAGAAGCGGGGCGGAGCCTTCCGTGCGGAGAGACCCGGTTACAGGGATCGAAATTGTTGATTTAAGCGAGATTTTATAAAGCGTAAAAAAAGTTCTTGCAATTGCAGGAACTTTTTTGTATAATATAGAACGCTGTGACATGATAGCTTTGAAGCGTGAAGTTGCTGCACCGCGTTGCAGGTTCTCCGTGGAGCGAATGTCATGTAAGGATACTGGCGACAAGTCACTGTGCAGAGAAGATCCGTTTTGGATGCGTGTGTAAAAAAGAAACACACGGGAATGTGTACAGTCACTGCTTGTCGTACTCGTCAAAGTGCGAAAAGGAGGGACTTTTTTTATGGCAAGTCAGGTTATGAGAATCACTCTCAAGGCTTACGACCACACGCTTGTGGACGCGTCAGCCGCTAAAATCATCGACACTGTAAAGAAAAGCGGGGCTGCCGTCAGCGGACCGGTGCCGCTTCCTACGAAAAAGGAAGTGGTAACGATTCTGCGCGCGGTTCATAAATACAAAGACTCGCGGGAACAATTTGAGCAGAGGACCCATAAGAGACTCATCGATATCATTTCTCCTACCCAGAAGGTAGTCGATTCCCTGAGCCATCTTGAGATGCCTGCCGGAGTCTACATCGACATCAAGATGAAGACAAGGTAAGGCCGCATTAGTATGATTGCTGCAAGTGCAATCCGCTGTAAGGAGGAAAAAAATGAAGAAAGCAATACTTGCAAGAAAAGTCGGCATGACTCAGGTCTTTGCTGACAACGGTGTGGTTACGCCGGTAACTGTCCTTCTGGCAGGACCCTGCGTGGTTACCCAGGTGAAAAATGCGGAGAAGGACGGCTATGAGGCTGTTCAGGTCGGCTACGGCGATATCCGCGAAAAACTCGTTTCAAAGGGCGTTAAGGGCGTGTATGACAAGGCCGGCGTTTCAGCGAAGCGCTTCAGCCGGGAATTCCGTTTTGAGAACGCCGCCGATTATAAGGTGGGCGACGAGATCAAGGCTGACATCTTTGCTGTCGGCGATCACATTGACGCGACAGCTGTTTCAAAGGGCAAGGGCTTCCAGGGCACCATCAAGCGTCTTGGCCAGCACAGAGGCCCGATGAAGCATGGTTCCAAATTCCATCGTCATGCCGGATCGAACGGAACATCCTCGGATCCGAGCCGTGTGTACAAGGGAAAAGGCATGCCGGGCCAGATGGGCAGCAAGCGCGTGACGATTCAGAACCTTGAGATCGTCCGCGTTGACGCCGAGAAGAACCTGATTCTTGTGAAGGGCGCGGTTCCGGGTCCCAGGAAATGTCTTGTAACGATTAAAGAAACAGTTAAGACGAAGTAACAAAGAGGAGGACGATTCGAGATGGCTAACGTATCATTATATAATATGGATGGCCAGGAAATCGGAACGATGGAAGTGGCGGACAGTGTCTTTGCCGCTCCGATCAAAGAGAACCTGGTACATCTTTCTGTCGTACAGCATCTGGCAGCGCTTCGCCAGGGTACGCAGAAGGCCAAGACCCGCTCTGAAGTTTCAGGCGGAGGCAGAAAGCCGTGGAGACAGAAAGGAACCGGCCATGCGAGACAGGGATCGACCAGATCTCCGCAGTGGACTCATGGCGGCGTTGTCTTTGCGCCGACGCCGAGAAGCTACAAGATCAACATGAACTCCAAGGAGAAGAAGGCTGCACTTAAGTCCGTTCTCACTTCAAAGCTCAACGAGGGAAAGCTGGTCGTCGTGGACAAGCTGACAATGGATGCTCCGGCGACGAAAACCTTCGTGAAAGTCATGAAGAATCTTGGAGCTGAGAAAGCTTATGTCGTAACTGCAGGAAGCGACAGGAACGTGTTCCTTTCCGCCAGAAACCTGAAGGACATCAGACTTTCCAACGCCGGGACGCTTTGCGTTTACGATATTCTTAAATACAATAAGCTGGTCCTTACGCAGGATGCAGTGAAGGCGATCGAGGAGGTGTTTGCATAATGGCAGATTTGAAATATTATGACGTTATTTTGAAACCGGTCGTCACAGAAAAGAGCATGAACGAGATGGCGGATAAGAAGTATACCTTCTATGTCCACACGGACGCAACCAAGACCCAGGTCAAAGATGCTGTCGAGAAAATGTTCGAAGGAACCAAGGTCAGGAAAGTGAATACCATGAACCTTGAGGGCAAGACCAAAAGGCGCGGAATGACATTCGGCAAGACTGCGGCGAGAAAGAAAGCAATCGTCTATCTTACCGAGGACAGCAAGGATATCGAGCTTTTCGGAAGCCTCTGATGAGAAGCGCCGGCTGCGTCCGCAAGGACGCGCCAAACTATACGCGCCGATAAAAAAAGGGCGCGTGACAAGAATAAAGGAGATAAACTGACATGGGTATTAAGAATTTTAAGCCGTATACCCCGTCAAGACGACACATGACGGGTTCCGATTTCTCCGAAATTACGGCTAAGAAGCCGGAGAAGTCTCTTACCGAGTCCCTCAAGAAAACATCGGGACGGAACAATCAGGGCAAGATCACCAGCCGTCATCGCGGAGGCGGAGCCAGAAGGAAATACAGAATCATTGACTTCCGGAGAAACAAAAAAGATGGTATTCCGGCTGTTGTCAAGTCGATTGAATACGATCCGAACCGTACAGCGAATATCGCCCTTATCTGCTATGCAGACGGCGAGAAAGCATACATTATCGCGCCCCAGGACCTTAAAGTCGGAGATAAGCTGATGAGTGGTCCACATGCTGAAGTGCATGTCGGAAACTGCCTGCCGCTTTCCGCAATTCCTGTCGGTACGCTTGTTCACAATGTTGAGCTCTTCCCCGGCAAGGGAGGACAGATGGTCAGAGCGGCCGGAAACGCAGCGCAGCTCATGGCGAAAGAAGGCAAGTACGCAACGCTTCGTCTTCCTTCCGGTGAGATGAGAATGGTTCCGATTGAGTGCCGCGCTACGATCGGCGTCGTCGGCAACGGCGATCACAACCTGATCAATATCGGCAAGGCCGGCCGGAAGAGACATATGGGTATCCGCCCGCATGTCAGAGGTTCGGTCATGAACCCGAATGACCATCCGCACGGCGGCGGTGAAGGCAGGGCTCCGGTCGGACGTCCGGGTCCGTCTACGCCTTGGGGCAAGCCGGCTCTTGGTTATAAGACCAGAAAGCATAAAAAGCAGTCGAACAAGCTGATCGTAAGAAGAAGAAACGGCAAAGGTTCTTCTAGGTAAGGAGGTAAAGGAAAATGGCACGTTCATTAAAGAAAGGGCCGTTCGCTGACGCGCATCTGCTTAAGAAGGTAGACGCGCTCAACGCATCCGGCGATAAGGCTGTTATCAAGACATGGTCACGCCGCTCCACGATCTTCCCGAGCTTTGTGGGACATACTTTTGCCGTACATGACGGCAGAAAGCACGTTCCGGTTTATGTGACGGAAGATATGGTAGGACATAAGCTCGGAGAGTTTGTAGCGACACGCACCTATCGCGGCCACGGCAATACCGAGAAAAAGTCAAGGTAAGGCCGGGGGCAGATCGAAAGGAGAGTATTCATGGCTAAAGGACATAGATCCCAAATCAAAAGGGAGAGAAATGAAGTAAACAGAGAAAAAAGGCCGTCCGCAAAGGTCTCCTATGCCAGGATGTCTGTTCAGAAGGCCGGCTTCGTTCTCGATGCAATCCGCGGAAAGGATGTGGAGACAGCACTTGGAATCCTTACCTACAGCCCGCGTTACGCGTCAAGCGTTATCAGGAAGCTGTTGGAGTCCGCTGTCGCCAATGCCGAGAATAACAACGGCATGAACCGCGCGAATCTTTATGTAGCAGAGTGCTACGCGGGAAGAGCATCGACAATGAAGAGAATCCAGCCGAGGGCACAGGGCCGCGCTTACAGGATTCTGAAGCGCAACAGCCACATCACCGTAGTGCTGGACGAGAAGTAAAGGAGGGGCAATATGGGACAGAAAGTCAATCCGCACGGCCTTAGAGTCGGAATTATCAAGGATTGGAATTCCAAATGGTATGCAGACAAAGACTTTGCGGCAAATCTTGCTGAGGATCACAAGATTCGTGTGTTTCTGAAGAAACGTCTTTTCAGCGCCGGTATCTCGGATATCGTGATCGAGCGCGCTTCGGACCGCATTAAGGTTTCCATCAAGACTGCCAAGCCGGGCGTTGTGATCGGCAAGGGCGGGACTGAGATCGAGAAGCTCCGCGCGGAACTTACAAAGATGCTTGGACGCCGCGTGATTCTTGACATCAGGGAGATCAAGCAGCCGGATTGCGACGCTCAGCTCGTTGCTGAGAACATTGCTCTTCAGCTTGAGAACCGTATTTCTTTCCGCCGCGCGATGAAGTCAACCATGCAGAGAACCATGCGGGCCGGCGCGAAGGGAATCAAGACCAGCGTTTCCGGACGTCTCGGAGGCGCGGACATGGCCCGTAAGGAGACCTATAACGAAGGAACCATTCCGCTTCAGACACTCCGCGCCGATATTGATTACGGCTTTGCGGAGGCTGATACCACTTATGGCAAGGTCGGCGTAAAGGCTTGGATCTATAAGGGCGAGGTGCTTCCCCAGAAGGGACACAAGGAAGGGAGTGATCAGTAATGTTAATGCCGAAAAGAGTTAAACGGAGAAAACAGTTCCGTGGTTCCATGAGGGGCAAGCCCACCAGGGGAACCCGCGTGACGCGCGGCGAGTTCGCGCTTGTTGCTACGGAACCGTGCTGGATCAAATCCAACCAGATCGAGGCAGCCCGTGTTGCCCTCACTCGTTACCTTAAGCGTGGCGGAAAGGTCTGGATCGATATTTTCCCGGATAAGCCGGTCACAGCGAAGCCTGCTGAGACTCGTATGGGTTCCGGAAAAGGTTCAGTTGAATACTGGGTAGCTGTTGTCAAGCCGGGGCGTGTCCTTTTCGAGGTTGCAGGCGTTGCTGAGGCTGATGCGAGAGAAGCTCTCCGTCTTGCCATGCACAAGCTCCCCTGCACCTGCAAGATTTATTCCCGTGAGCAGGTTAACGGCGTGGAAGAGGCTGCACCGGAGAAAGAAGGCGGTGACGAGGAATGAAAAGTACGAAATATTTAGAGTCTCTGCGCGGGAAAAGCGCTGCGGAGCTGAATGAGGAACTGGTATCTGCCAAAAAGGAGCTGTTCAACCTTCGGTTCCAGAATGCTACGAATCAGCTTGACAATACCGCAAGAGTCGGCGAAGTCCGCAGGAACATCGCCCGGATCCAGACCGTGATTGCCGAGAAGGTTAAGGAGGCTTAATGATGGAAGAAAGAAATCTTAGAAAGACGCGTGTCGGCAAGGTTGTCAGCAACAAGATGGATAAGACCATTGTCGTGGCAATTGATGACCGTGTTCAGCATCCGCTTTACAAAAAGATTGTTAATAAGACCTATAAGCTGAAAGCCCATGACGAGAATAATGAGTGCAGTATCGGCGACACTGTAAAGGTGATGGAGACGAGACCTCTTTCCAAGGATAAGAGGTGGAGGCTTGTTGAAATCGTCGAGAAGGTGAAGTAAACTGCCTTTTTCGTCAGTTGAAATTTTAGGAGGATACAAGTATGATTCAACAGGAAAGCAGACTGAGAGTCGCTGATAATACCGGAGCGAAAGAAATTCTGTGTATCCGAGTCATGGGTGGTTCGACCAGAAGATACGCCCATATCGGCGATATAATCGTCGCTGCGGTCAAAGAAGCAACACCCGGCGGCGTTGTAAAAAAAGGCGACGTTGTGAAAGCTGTTGTCGTCCGCACCGTTGACGGCGCCCGCCGTAAGGATGGTTCCTACATCCGTTTTGATGAGAATGCTGCTGTCATCATCAAGGATGACAAGACACCGAGAGGAACGCGTATTTTCGGACCCGTTGCCCGTGAGCTCAGAGAGAAGCAGTTCATGAAGATCGTTTCCCTCGCTCCGGAAGTTCTGTAAGGGGGTAAAGGAATGGCTACACTTAAGATAAAAAAGGGTGATACCGTCCGCGTGATTGCAGGCAGGGATAAGGACAAGGAAGGAAAAGTCCTTTCAATCAACGCCGGAAAAGGTACCGTTATCGTTGAAGGCATCAACATGATTACGAAACACGAGAAGCCTTCAGCTGCGAATCAGAATGGCGGGATTGTGAACAGGGAGGCTCCGATAAGCATTTCAAATGTTATGTACCTTCATAAGGGCCAGCCGACCAGAGTCGGGTTCCGTTTTGAGAATGATAAGAAGGTTCGTTTCGCCAAGAAGACCGGCGAGACGATCGGCTGAGGAAGGAGGAACTGATTTTGAGCAGACTTAAAGAGCAGTACGAAAATGAAATCGTACCGGCACTCAAGAAAAAATTTGAGTATAAAAATCCCATGGAAGTTCCGAAACTCGTGAAGATCGTCGTAAACATGGGCGTTGGCGAAGCCAAGGAGAATGTCAAGCTTCTTGATTCCGCTGTGGCGGACATGGAGACGATCACCGGCCAGAAAGCTGTCCGCACGAAGGCTAAGAAGTCCATTGCTAACTTCAAGCTTCGTGAAGGCATGCCGATCGGCTGCAAGGTGACTTTGCGCGGTGAGCGGATGTATGAATTTGCGGATCGCCTGATCAATCTTTCGCTTCCGCGTGTCCGCGACTTCAGAGGGGTTAATCCGAATGCTTTTGATGGCCGCGGAAATTACGCCCTTTCCATCAAGGAACAGCTTATTTTCCCGGAAATTGAATATGACAAGATCGATAAGGTCAGAGGCATGGACATTATCTTCGTCACGACTGCCAGGACAGACGAGGAAGCCCGCGAACTGCTGAGATTATTCAATATGCCGTTTGCTAAGTAAAGGAGATAAGATCGTGGCAAAGAAATCAATGAAATTGAAACAGGCCAAGAAGCCGAAGTTCTCCACAAGAGAGTATACACGCTGCAGTATCTGCGGTCGTCCGCATTCTGTTCTTTCTAAATACGGTATCTGCCGTATCTGCTTCCGGGAATTAGCTTATAAGGGTGAGATTCCGGGCGTCAAGAAAGCATCGTGGTAAAGAACTTTAGAAAGGAGCGTCATTACATGATTACGACGAATGATCCGATCGCGGACATGCTTACGAGAATTCGTAACGCAAATATCAGGAAGCATGACACGGTAGATATCCCTGCTTCCAGGATGAAGATTTCCATCGCCGATATTCTTCTCGACGAGGGATATATTTCCAGATATGATCTTGTTGGAGAAGGTGTCGAAAAGGCTATCCATGTGACACTTAAGTACGGCAAGGACAAAAACGAAAAGGTCATCAGCGGTCTTAAGAGAATCTCAAGACCCGGCCTTCGTATCTATGCCGGCGCTGAAGAGCTTCCTAAGGTTCTCGGCGGTTTAGGTATTGCGATCATATCAACCAACAAGGGCGTTGTGACCGATAAGAAAGCCAGAGAGCTCGGTGTCGGCGGCGAAGTTCTTGCTTTTATCTGGTAAAATGTGCTCAGGTGGCAATGCCGGATGGATGGTCCGGCATCGCCGAGTGCTTTTTATGGCGTAAGCCCATATTTCCACGTATGTGGAAACGAACTTAAAAACAGGGAGAAATTCCCTAATAGCTAAGTTTAGCAGGAGGAAACATCATGTCGCGTATCGGCAGACTTCCGGTTGTTATTCCCGCAGGCGTTACTGTGGATATAAAACCGGACAATACGGTTACCGTAAAAGGACCGAAGGGGGAAATCGTAAAGACCTTCGCGCCTGAGATCGGAATCGAACTTAAGGGAAATGAAGTTTTTGTGACAAGACCCAACGACCAGAAGAAGGAGAAATCTCTTCACGGCCTTACCCGTGCCCTTATTCATAATATGGTTGTCGGGGTTACGGAAGGATTCAGCAAGACGCTTGAGATCAACGGCGTAGGCTACAGGGCTCAGAAACAGGGCAGGAAACTTGTCCTTTCGCTTGGTTACAGCCATCCGGTAGAGATGATGGATCCGGAAGGTCTGGAGTCTGCTGTCGACGGAAATAAAATCATCATTAAAGGTATCAGCAAGGAAGCTGTCGGCCAGTATGCGGCTAATATCCGTGAGAAGAGAGCTCCGGAACCGTATAAGGGCAAGGGCATTAAGTACAGTGATGAGATTATCCGCCGTAAGGTCGGTAAGACCGGTAAGAAATAAAGAAAGGAGAGTGTGAGAGATGATTACAAAGCCATCTAGAGCCGCCGTTCGTGAAAAGAAGCACTATAGAATGCGCGGTCATATTTCGGGAACGGCTGAGCGTCCCAGACTCGCAGTCTTCCGCAGCAACAAGCATATGTATGCCCAGATCATCGATGATGTCAAGGGCGTAACACTGGTTTCCGCTTCCACGCTTCAGGCTGAAGTGAAAGAGGGCCTTGAGTATACAGATACGGTCGAGGCAGCTGCCAGGGTAGGCAAAGTCATCGGCGAGCGCGCGCTTGCTGCCGGTATCAAGGAAGTGGTCTTTGACCGCGGAGGCTTTATCTATCATGGTAAGGTTCAGGCACTTGCAGAAGCAGCCCGTGAAGCTGGCCTTGATTTCTAAGAGGAAGGGGAATATTCATGAGACAGAACGAGAATAAAAGAATGGATAAGGATGAGAACGGCCTTGAAGACAGAGTCGTTGCCATCAAGCGCGTCACAAAGGTCGTCAAGGGCGGTCGTAATATGCGCTTCTCCGCACTCGTAGTCGTAGGCGACAAGAACGGCCATGTCGGCGCAGGACTTGGAAAAGCTGCTGAAATTCCGGAAGCGATCCGCAAGGGCAAGGAAGATGCTGAAAAGCATATGATCCCGGTGGCCAGGACCGAATATAACAGCATTACCCATGACAATATGGCCAGGTTCGGCGGCGCGCAGGTCCTCCTTAAGAGAGCTCCTGAAGGTACCGGCGTCATCAGCGGCGGCGCTGCCCGCGCTGTTGTCGAGCTTGCGGGGATCCGTAATATTCGTACAAAGTCCCTGGGCTCCAATAATAAGCAGAATGTTGTTTTTGCGACTCTTGCTGCTTTGAAGGGTCTCAAGACTCCGGAAGATGTCGCTCGTCTCCGCAATAAGTCTGTTGACGACATTAAGGCATAAGGAGGTAGAGCAATGGCAGAAGATAAGAAATTAAAAATCACGCTTGTAAAGTCTACGATTGGCGCTGTTCCGAAGAATAAAAAGGTTGTGGAGTCCATGGGCTTTAAAAAACTCGGCTCCAGCGTTATTCTTCCGGACAATGCAGCTACCCGCGGCCAGATTGCCAAAATCGCTTACCTGGTCAAGGTAGAAGAAGTTTGATAGGAGGTGCCATTAATGGATTTATCGACATTAAAGCCGGCAGCCGGCTCCAAGCATAACGATAATTTCCGCAGAGGACGTGGAGAAAGCTCCGGCAGCGGCAAGACAGCAGGTAAGGGACATAAGGGGCAGAAGGCCCGTTCCGGCGCTCCGAGGATCGGTTTTGAAGGCGGCCAGATGCCGTTATTCAGACGTCTTCCCAAGAGAGGCTTTAAGAACCGCAATTCCAAGCAGTTCGCATACGTCAACGTTGACAGGCTCTGCTGCTTTGAGGATGGAACGGTTGTTACGGAAGAACTTCTTCTTTCCTCAGGCCTTGTTTCAAAGATTGTTGACGGCGTCAAGATTCTCGGCGGCGGTGAGCTTGACAAAAAATTAACCGTTAAGGTTGCTAAAGTCAGCGAGAGCGCTAAACAGAAGATAGAAGCTGCAGGCGGGACAGTAGAGGTGATTTGATGTTTAAAAAGGTAATGGACACGTTCAAGGTCAAAGATGTCCGGCACAGAATGTTTTATGTCCTGATGTGCCTGGCAATCATTCGACTTGGATCACAGATCCCGGTGCCGGGAGTAAACAGGAATTATTTTGCGGAATGGTTTGCCTCGCAGACCGGGGATGCATTTAATTTTTTTGACGCGTTTACCGGCGGATCGTTTTCGAGCATGTCGATCCTGGCACTGTCCATCACTCCCTACATCACTTCTTCGATTATCGTCCAGCTTCTTACTATAGCGATACCGGCATTAGAAGAAATGCAGCGTGATGGAGAGGACGGCAGAAAGAAACTTACGGCGATTACACGTTATCTTACGGTCGGTTTGTCTCTTTTTGAGTCAATTGCCATGACTTTAGGATTCGGCCGCAACGGTTTGATTCCGGATATGGATTTTGCCAAGGCTGTGATCGTCATCGCTTCTCTGACTGCCGGTTCTTCATTCTTAATGTGGATTGGAGAACAGATCACGGATAAGGGGATCGGAAACGGTATTTCCATGGTTCTTCTTATCAATATTATTTCAAGAGTACCGGCTGATCTTGGCAGTTTGTACGAGCAGTTCGTAAAAGGCAAGACAATTGCCCGGGGAGCCCTGGCGGCGCTGATCATCATCTTCATTATTCTTGTAATGGTCGTCCTTGTTCTTTTGCTTAACGGAGCTGTTCGGAGGATTCCGGTCCAGTATTCCAAGAAAACGGTCGGACGCAGAGTTGTCGGAGGGCAAAGTACCCATATTCCGCTTAAGGTCAATACGGCCGGCGTTATTCCGGTTATCTTTGCTTCCTCCATCATGTCTTTTCCGGGAATCATTGCAACTTTCCTCGGAAAGAATTCGTCATCCGGCGTTGGCGGAACTATTCTTGGAATTTTAAGCTCGAACAACTGGTTCCAGTGGACCAGGCCGATCTACAATATCGGACTTATTCTTTATATTGTCCTTGTAATCTTTTTCGCTTATTTTTATACGTCGATTACGTTTAATCCGCTTGAGATTGCGGACAATATGAAGAAGCAGGGCGGTTTTATTCCGGGCATTCGTCCCGGCCGTCCAACCTCAGATTACCTTACGAAACTGCTTAATTACATCATATTCATCGGGGCTGTCGGACTCGTCATCATTGCGATTATTCCGTTTTTCTTTAACGGCGTATTCAATGCCAGCGTTTCCTTTGGCGGCACATCGATTATCATTATCGTAGGCGTTATCCTTGAGACGGTGAAACAGATCGACTCAATGATGGTCGTGAGGAATTATAAAGGATTTTTAAATTCTTGAACTTAAGGGGACTACCCGGACTTATGTCCGGGATGTCCCCATAGGTGTTTATAAACGTTCCGCGTGGATGCGCGGATTTATATGAATTATCAGAAAGGAGGCTGCAATGAAGGTTATCATGTTGGGAGCGCCCGGTGCAGGTAAAGGAACACAGGCCAAGAGGCTTGCGCAGGAATTTTCAATCCCTCACATTTCTACGGGCGATATTTTTCGCGCGAATATCAAGGGAGGGACCGAACTCGGCAAAAAAGCGCAGGGCTATATGGACGCCGGACAGCTTGTCCCCGACGAACTTGTCTGTGATCTCGTCGTAGACCGTATTGCGCAGGAAGACGCCAGAAACGGCTATGTACTGGATGGTTTTCCGCGGACTATCCCGCAGGCTGAAGCACTGGAAGCTGCCCTTAAGAAAAAGGGAGAGAATGTTGACTATGCTGTCAATATTGATGTTCCGGATGAGGCAATCGTAGACAGGATGTCCGGCCGCCGCGCATGCACGAACTGCGGCGCAACCTATCATATTGTTTACAACGCTCCGAAGATCGCCGATGTATGTGATGTCTGCGGAAATAAGCTTATTATCAGGGATGACGACAAGCCGGAGACCGTTCTTAATCGTCTTTCCGTCTATCATAAGCAGACGCAGCCTCTGATCGATTATTATGAAGAAAGAGGCCTGGTCGTCAATGTAGACGGGACGAAAGACATGGATGCTGTTTTTGCCGAGATTCTTGAGAAAATCGGAAAGTGATATGCCTGTCAGAATCAGGAGACCGGATGAGATTCGGAAAATGACGCAGGCGGGGCGGATGCTTGCTGCTGTTCATAGAGCTATGCGCGAAGTTATTCGCCCCGGTGTTTCAACTGCAGAGATCAATGCAGTTGGTGAAAGAGAAATCTATCGTCTCGGCGGAATACCCAATTTCAAACACTATAACGGATTTCCTTCTGCAATTTGTATTTCCGTTAACGATGTTATTGTTCATGGGATCCCTTCAGATGATCATTATCTGGAGGAAGGAGATATCGTTTCTCTTGATGCCGGCCTCAGCATCGATGGATGGCATTCCGATGCGGCAAGAACCTGGGGAGTAGGCCGGGTTTCTCCCCAGGCGGAAGCCCTGATGGAAGCTGCTGAAAAATGTTTTTTCGAAGGTCTTTCATTTGCCAGAAAGGGTAATCATCTATATGATATTTCCGCAGCTATCGGACGCTGCGCCGGCCGATGCGGATACGCTGTCGTCAGAGAATTGACGGGGCACGGCATAGGCAGGCATCTCCATGAGGAACCAATGATCCCCAATTTCGAACAGAAGGGAAGGGGGATCCTGCTGCGTCCCGGTATGACATTTGCCATTGAACCCATGATTACCGCGGGAGGAGAGGAAATCAAAATGCTTTCGGATGGGTGGGGAATCAGCTCCGCCGACGGAAGCCTGGCTGCCCATTATGAGAATACAATTTTGATTACGGAAGGAGATCCGGTTATTCTGACCGGAGAAGAGGAGGTTTTTTAAACATGTCAAGAGCTGATTCTATTGAAGTGGAAGGCACGGTTATTGAAAAGCTTCCCAACGCAATGTTTCGCGTGGAGCTTCAGAATAAGCACGTTGTCCTTGCACATATCAGCGGTAAGCTGCGTATGAATTTTATTCGTATTTTGCCAGGTGATAAGGTTACGATTGAACTTTCGCCATATGATCTTGATAAGGGAAGGATTATCTGGAGAGATAAATAATTTCATTTAACACTTGCAAAAGTTTCCGTTTAGTTGTAAAATACTATGCGGACTTTTATGCGTCTTCGCGCAGATTTTACATTTTGAGCAGAGCAATTTGCGGAAAGGAGGTTTAAATGAAGGTAAGATCTTCCGTAAAACCCATTTGTGAAAAGTGCAAAGTCATTAAAAGAAAGGGTTCCATCAGGATCATCTGTGTGAACCCGAAGCATAAGCAGAAGCAGGGCTGATCTTTATTAGGTTAACAAGCGCTCCGGGGCGCGGCTGCACGGAGACGCCTTACTATATATCGGCTTGCGAGCGGATATTAGTGCTTAATACCGCCGCGCGTCATCTGATGCGGCGGAAAGGTCATCATTCTTTTGTGATGGCTGGGCGGTTTAACCGCCCCAGTTGAGAAACTAGTAGTGATTTATTGAAACTGAAGTTTGGAGGAAAACAATGGCTCGTATAGCTGGAGTGGATTTACCAAGAGACAAGCGTGTCGAAATCGGCTTGACTTATATCTATGGAATCGGCAGGTCGACATCCAACAAGATTCTTGCCGGCGCTAATGTCAATCCCGACACGAGAGTCCGCGATCTCACGGATGAAGAAGTCTCGCGTATCAAGGATGTCATGGATGCAACATGCCTGGTAGAAGGCGATCTTCGCAGAGAAGTCGCTATGAATATCAAGCGTCTTACAGAGATTGGATGCTACAGAGGCATCCGTCACAGAAAAGGTCTTCCGGTTCGCGGTCAGAATACCAAGAACAATGCTAGAACCCGGAAGGGTCCGAAGCGCACAGTCGCTAATAAGAAGAAATAATTCTGCAGTTAAAGAAAGGAAAGTAGGTTAGTTTTTATGGCAGGTAAAACATCAGCTAAGAAGTCTTCTTCTTCGAAGAGGAAGGTCAGGAAAAACGTTGAACATGGGCAGGCGCATATTCAGTCTTCTTTCAACAACACGATCGTGACGTTGACAGATGCGAACGGCAATGCTTTATCATGGGCATCGGCCGGCGGCCTGGGATTCCGCGGTTCAAGGAAATCTACACCTTATGCTGCCCAGATGGCAGCAGAGACGGCAACCAAAGCAGCTCTTCCGCACGGTCTTAAGACTGTGCAGGTGTTTGTGAAGGGGCCGGGATCGGGACGTGAAGCCGCTATCCGCGCGCTTTCCGCATCCGGTCTTCAGGTTGTGAGTATCGAGGATGTTACTCCGGTTCCGCATAACGGATGCCGTCCGCCGAAGCGCAGAAGAGTATAAGTTTCATAATTGTACAGCCGCATATTAATTTGCGCAATTATTATTTAGCATTTACGGAGGTCCTTATAATATGGCAGTAAACAGAGTACCTTATCTTAAGAGATGCAGGTCCCTTGGGCTGGAGCCTACCTATCTCGGGATTGATAAGAAGTCTACACGCGAACTCAGAAGATCGAACCGGAAGGTTTCCGAGTACGGTCAGCAGCTTCGTGAAAAGCAGAAAGCTAAATTCATCTATGGCGTTCTTGAGAAGCCGTTCAGAAATTATTATGAAAAGGCTGACCGCATGAAAGGCATGACCGGTTCCAACCTCATGACCATGCTGGAGATGCGCCTTGACAACGTCCTTTTCCGTATGGGCTTTGCCCGTACGCGCCGTGAGGCCAGGCAGATCGTTGACCATAAGCATGTTCTTGTCAACGGGAATTGCGTCAATATCCCGTCCTATCAGGTCGCTGTCGGCGACAAGATCGAGATTAAGGAGAAGAAACAGTCTTCTGCAAGGTATAAGGCTGACAACGGTATTCTTGCCGCTACAGCCGGCCGTGCGGTACCGGAATGGCTTGATGTCGATACAGAGCATATGTGCGCTCTTGTCAAGGAAGCACCGACCAGAGAAATGATTGACGTTCCGGTTAACGAAATGCTTATCGTCGAGTTGTATTCCAAGTAATCATTAGACGCACGCCCAAAGGAGGGAAGACTTAGTGTTTGATTTTAATAAGCCGAAGATTACAGTTGCAGAGATATCTGAAGATAAGAAATTTGGCAAATTTGTAGTCGAACCTCTCGAGAGAGGCTATGGAACGACACTTGGCAATTCTCTGAGAAGGATCATGCTATCTTCGCTTCCAGGCGCCGCTGTCAGTCAGGTTAAGATTGAAGGGGTTCAGCATGAATTCAGTCCGATTCCCGGCGTTCGGGAAGACGTGACGGAGATCATCTTGAATTTAAAGAGCCTTGCGATCCGCAATAACTCGGATTCTGATGAACCGAAGACGGCCTACATTGAATTTGAGGGTGAAGGAGTTGTCCGCGCATCGGATATTCAGGTCGATTCTGATATCGAAATTATGAATCCGGATCAGGTTATCGCGACTCTCAACGGAGGCCCTGACTGCAAGCTATTTATGGAGATTGCGATCACCAAAGGCCGCGGTTACATCAGCGCCGATAAAGGCAAATCTGATGATATGCCGATCGGAGTGATTGCTGTCGATTCGATTTATACTCCTGTTGAAAGGGTCAATATGACGGTTGAGAATACCCGTGTTGGCCAGCAGACAGATTACGATAAGTTGACTTTGGATGTGTGGACCAGAGGTTCTCTCGATCCCAAAGAAGCGGTCAGCCTTGCCGCTAAGGTACTCAGCGAGCATCTTAAGCTGTTCGTAGATCTTACGGAGACGGCAATAGCGGCAGAGGTTATGATCGAAAAGGAAGACAACGAGAAAGAAAAAGTTCTTGAGATGAACATTGATGAACTTGAGCTTTCTGTCCGTTCCTATAACTGCCTCAAGAGAGCCGGCATCAACACCGTTGAAGAACTTTGCAGCAAAACTTCCGAGGATATGATGAAGGTCAGGAATCTTGGCCGCAAATCCCTTGAAGAAGTGCTTGCGAAATTAAAGGAACTTGGTCTGCAGCTCCGGCCGAGCGAAGAGTGAAATATTCAATCCTTAGTTATATAGTGAGCGGGAGAAAACGCCCGGCAGTAAGTCCGAGGAGCATGTCGGCAACGTTCCGCAGATGGAGGTAAAATGGCTAATTACAGAAAACTTGGCAAGACATCATCCCAGAGAAAGGCTCTGCTCAGGAATCAGGTAACAATGCTTCTTTATAACGGAAAGATTGTTACGACAGAAGCCAGGGCAAAAGAAGTAAGAAAGATCGCTGAGGGTTTTATTGCGCTTGCCGTTAAGGAAAAAGATAATTTTGAGATGGTCAAAGTCAAGGTGAAGGTTCCGCGTAAGGACGCAAACGGAAAGCGCGTGAAGAACATCGTTGACGGACGTAAGGTAACGGTTTTTGACGAGATCGAGAAAGAAGTATCTAAAGATGCTCCTTCACGTCTCAATGCCCGCAGAAAGATGCTTAGCTTCTTCTATCCAGTCAAGGAGGTCCCGGCAGAAGGCAAGGGCCGCAAGAAGAACACGAAGCAGGTTGATCTTCCGAAGAAGCTTTTTGAAGAAGTTGCTCCGAAGTACGTGAACCGTAACGGCGGTTACACCCGGATCGTCAAGATTGGCCAGCGTAAGGGCGATGCCGCAATGCTGGTTCTGCTTGAGCTTGTATGATTTTGTTTCGTCAGCAATGACATCTTTGCTGTTAATTGGAGAGTGTTCCGGAGACGGAGCACTTTTCTTTTTGTAAACGTTGTTTTGCTTTGAAGAATATGGTATGATACCTCTTGTATGTTATAAGGTACATTTTGTTAAATAGATGCGGAGGTGAAAATGAAGGTATTCAGCCTGCTATTTAAAATTATTCTTTTTGCCGGACTATTAGGAGCTTTAGTGTTCTATCAGATATCATCAGAAGCGGCTCCTCGGGTCTATAATGAGGCGTCCTATAATTATATTAATCAGAATCCTTTGCCGTCGGCAGCAGAATCATCCGGTGAAACGTCTGCAGAATCATCCGGTGAATTGTCTGAAGATACTTCTGCTGAACCTTCTGAATCTGAGGGCGGAGAGGAATCTGCAGCTGAGCCGGCAGTTCCGGTCGAATTTCCTCACGGCGATTATACGCCTGAAAGAATTATTTTTCTGGGTGACGCGCGTTGCCTTGCCATGTATGAAGCCGCGAAAAATGAAGATGTTGACATTCGTTTTGTTTCCACAGAAGGGGCGGATCTTAACTGGCTGAACAGAAGCGCTTTTGAATCGGAATATGGTTATGTAACCCGTCAGACAGCGATTGTGGTCATGCTCGGGATCTCCGATATGGATAGGGCCCAGGAATATTGTGATGTATTGAATTCCTGGGGGAAAGTATTTACGAATGAACATGATTTTGGAGCGCATTTTTATTTTAACTCTGTTAACCCTGTGGATCCGGGTCTTTTTAACAACGAACAGGTAGAGGCGTTTAATGAGACCGTGAAAAATGGTTTGAATGACTCCGTCATTTATCTTGATACGTATAATGTTCTTTTGCAGTCCGGATATGAGACTACGGACACTCTCCATTATACGGATGAGACGACTGCAAAACTCTATGAAATCCTTAAGACCTATTTCAATTGGATGTAAAAAGTCTTTTATACGCCGCTTTGCGGCGCGGAACGCAGCCGGTCTGTCCTTCGGGACAGCCGTCTGTTCTTGTCCTGTGCAGCTGTCGGCAGGATATTGAACGTTTTGTGATGCTATCCCATAACATGAAACGACACCGGAAGGGGAGCTTCCGATGCCGTTTCTTGGGGAGTATAAATAAATAAGGGGTTTGCTGTAAAAAAATTTTTGAAGGAATAATTTTTTTACTCTGTTATTATATCCTTTTCGTTTAAAAATTGCAACATAAAAGTAAAGAAAATAATAAGAGAAATTGAGTATTATGGAGATAATTAAGTATATTGTACCGTGCCATTTTGGATTGGAAGCTGTTTTAAAGAGAGAGATCCAGGATCTGGGATTTCAGATTGTTTCCGTAGACGACGGACGCGTTGTTTTTTCAGGAGATAAGAAAGCCGGGGCGGCGGCCAATCTTTACCTGCGCACGGCGGAACGCGTACTTATCATGGCCGGCGAGTTTAAAGCCGCCAGCTATGATGAGCTTTTTGAGGGAACGAAAAAGATTCCATGGGAAGATTTCCTGCCATCCGACGCGCGTTTCTGGGTTGCCAAGGCGGCGTCGATTAAAAGCGAGCTCTATTCCCCTTCGGATATCCAGCGGATTATGAAGAAAGCCATGGCGGTCCGGCTCGGAGATCATTACAAGATCAGCTGGCTTCCTGAGACCGGAGCCTCCTATCCGATCCGGGTCACGATCAAGAAGGATATAGTATCTGTCGGGATCGATATGAGCGGCCCTTCGCTGCACAAACGGGGTTACCGGGTATCTCCGGTCATCGCCCCCATATCTGAGACTTTAGCAGCCGCTCTTCTTATGCTGACTCCATGGCGCCGGGGGAGAGTGCTGCTGGATCCTTTCTGTGGCTCCGGCACATTTCTTATTGAAGCGGCCATGATCGCGGCCGGCATCGCGCCCGGCTCAAAACGTTCCTTTCTCGCGGAAAATTGGGACGGCTTCATCCCGCGTCAGGCCTTCCGGGAAGTACGCAGGGAGGCGGAAGAAAAAGTTATTGCGGATCCGGACCTGGCCGGAACGCTGCAAGGTTTCGATATCGATCCGGGAGCGATCCGCCATTCAAGAGATAACGCGAGGGCAGCCGGCGTTGAGCCTTATATTCATTTCCAGGAAAAAGACGTCCGGGCGCTGTCCAATTCCAAAAAATACGGCTTCCTTCTGACCAATCCGCCCTATGGGGAGAGACTTGAAGACCGGGGGCAGATTCGGGAGCTCTATGAGGCGCTCGGAGCTTCCTTTAAGAAGCTTGACAGCTGGTCCATGTATGTCGTCAGCGCTTATCCTGACGCTGAAAAGGCGATCGGACGAAAAGCGGACAGGAACCGTAAAATCTATAATGGCATGCTTAAGACGTATTTTTATGAATATCCGGGACCCAAGCCGCCCGGAAAGCAGAAAAAGCCTTTAAAGGAGTGAGAAAATGAAAATCGTATTCGCGACCGGAAATAAAAACAAACTGACGGAAATCAGGCAGATCGTTAAGGATCTGGGAATTGAAGTCGTCTCCATGAAAGAAGAAGGATTCTCCGGAGACATCGTCGAAAATGGAACAACCTTTCTCGAAAACGCGCTGATCAAGGCAAGAACGGTCTGCTCCGCGCTCGGAGAGATCACGATGTCGGATGATTCCGGCCTGGTGGTAGACGCCCTTGGGGGCGAACCGGGAATTTATTCTTCCAGATATATGGGCGAGGATACCTCTTACCGCGTTAAGAACCGGAATATTATCGAACGCCTCGAGGGAATTCCGGAAAATGAAAGGACAGCCCGTTTCGTCTGCGCAATCGCCTGCGTCTTTCCGGACGGACGGGAATTGACGGCCGAGGAAACCTTTGAAGGCATAATTGGCTGGGAGGAGAGAGGAGAGAACGGATTCGGCTACGATCCCATTTTCTTCCTTCCTGAAAGAGGGATTTCTTCCGCGGAGCTGACGCCGGAGGAGAAAAACGCGGTCAGCCACAGAGGGAAAGCCATAAGGGCTATGAAAAGACAACTGGAAGAGCTGCTTGCCGGAGAAAAGAAATGAAAATATTGGTTGTCAGCGATACGCATGGATATGAAACGAATCTGCGGACGGTTTTTTCCAAAATCGGCAGGATCGATTATCTGATTCATTGCGGCGATGTAGAAGAACATGAAGCCGCGATCGAAGAGATGGCAGGCTGCCCCTGTACGTTCGTACGCGGAAATAACGACTATGCTTCGAAGTATCCCTATGATACGGTCATCACCCTCGAAAACCAGAAAATCTTTGTCACCCACGGCCACCGCTACGGAGTGTCCTGGGACAACACGGAAGCGATAAACGCGGCAAAAAAAGCGGGCTGCAGCGTGCTTATGTACGGCCATACCCACAGGCCGCTGATTGAATTGGCGCTTTCCGAAAGAGGCGTTACGGCAATCAATCCGGGCAGTCTTACCTTCCCGCGCCAGGAGGGCAGGAAGCCCAGCTTTATTGTTATGGAAACAGACCGTTTTGGAAAAGCTCATTTTACGCTGAACTATCTGGGACGGGGAAACCGCCTTTTCTTCCGCTGAAAAAGCCGGGGCATATGCCCCGGCTTTTAATACGGGTGCGGACGCCGGCATGGAAAGGAAGTAACGCGGGCGACGCTGCCGCAGGATGAAAAAATAAGCCGGAAATCCATCGGGATTTCCGGCTGAAGGTTCGTGAAGCATCGGGGACTCGAACCCCGGACAACTTGATTAAAAGTCAAGTGCTCTACCACCTGAGCTAATGCTCCAAAACTGGGCTAGTTGGATTCGAACCAACGAATGCAGCAGTCAAAGTGCTGTGCCTTACCGCTTGGCGATAGCCCATCACCCGGCAGCATCTGCTGCAAGGGTGGATAGTGGGACTCGAACCCACGGCCTCCAGAGCCACAATCTGGCGCGCTAACCAACTGCGCTATACCCACCATATACGTGCCTGAAGGGACTCGAACCCCCGACACACGGCTTAGAAGGCCGTTGCTCTATCCAGCTGAGCTACAGGCACATAGCCGCTG